>WTCA01000003.1 GCA_013138805.1 archaeon
AGAGAAAACACTATGCTGCAATTCAAGACACTGATAGAATAAATCAGTACCAAGAGAGGGCCTGTCTTTATAAGATGGCTTTACATGAAGATTGAAATGGTATTCACCACCTACAGAAACACCAGGAGGAGTAAAAAAGGACATAATGTCACCAGAACAGCTCAGATCATATCTTATGGCGTCAATCTTTTCGGGTCTCTTGGGAACAGGCATGCTTCCCTTATGTTTTCTCTAGCTGTCAGGAGCATTGTTATTCTCTCAAGGCCTATGGACCAGCCTGCATGAGGCGGTGCGCCGTATCTGAAAGTGTCAATATAGAACTTGAAGTTCTCAGGATCCATGCCTTTTGCCTTGAGGCGCTTTATCAGAAGTTCGGGTATATGGATACGCTGGGCTCCGGACAGGAGCTCTACGCCTCTGAACATGAGGTCAAAGGCGCGGCATATTTTTGGGTCTTTCTCGTCAGGCATTGAATAGAATGCTCTTATGTCTGTGGGCCATTCGGTTATGTAGAAAGGCTCATCCCAGCCGACAAGTTCGCAGATTTTTTTCTCTGCAGGAGTTGAGAGATCTTCGCCCCATTTTATTTTCATTCCTTCTTTTTCCAGTATCTTGAGGACTTCTGTATATGTTATTTTTTTCAGGGGGAGCTTAGGTATCTTGAAATCTGTGCCGATAAGTTTTAGCTGGCTTTCGCATGTCTTTTTTACATCGCTGAAGATGTTGAATGTGACTTCATCAAGGACATCCATCGCTTCAACGTCTGTGGCAAAGCCCATCTCAATGTCCATCTGGCGTGCTTCTGAAAGATGCCTTACAGTATTTGATTTCTCAGCTCTCCAGACAGGAGTTATCATGCTGACTTTTTCCATACCACCCATGACTGCCATCTGCTTGTATATCTGCGGGCTCTGGGCAAGGAATGCTTCCCTGTTGTAGTATGGAATCGGGAAAAGCTCTGCACCGCCTTCTGATGATGCAGCTATGACTCCTGGCGGTGTTATCTCTATGAATCCTTTGTCTTCAAGGGTTTTTCGGAAAGATCTTATTATCTGATTTTGGATAGTGAATATTGCTCTTACCTCAGGCCTTCTTAAATCAAGGAACCTGTTGTCAAGGCGGGTGTCAAGGTCTGAGTTCACCTTGCCTGTGGATTCAAGAGGCAATGGAGATTCTGATTCAGATATGATTGTTACTTTTGTAGGCTTTACTTCCATTCCGTTTGGTGCTCTGTCGTTCTTCTCTGCCTTGCCTTCTACTTCTATCACGAACTCTTTGCCTATGTCTTTTACTTCTTTCACTATATTGTCGTCTGTCTCGCCGGTCTTTGCCGTGACCTGGACAAGGCCGTGCATGTCGCGGACTATAAGAAATATCAATTTGCCGAAGTCCCTTATCTCATGAACCCAACCTGCGAGTTTTACATTGTCGCCAACTTTCAAGTCTTTGGAATATGTGCGTTCCATAACAATCAACTGATAATTGTTAAGAATAGGTTTTTAAATGTTGGGGGTGTTTTTTGGGGAGATTGTGCAATCAAAAAAATAACATTAAATATCTTTCTGTTGAAATATCATTATGTGTGGCATTGGTGCGATTGTGCCAAAGACAAGATATTCTTCTTCCATATATAACATGCCGCAGACTGCAAAAGACATCCATCTTTCCCTTACTGAAAGGGGTACATCAAGCTGTGGTTTGACAGGTATTGAAAACGAGCCAAATAATCAGTTACTTAGCAGGATGAGATATGAAGGCCATTTTGCTGATGCAAAAGCAATGCAAAAATTCTATGAAGGTATCAAAAAATTTCAAAAATTAGTATTCCAGACAAGATTCACGACAAACGGTGAGGACAGCCTGCTCAATGCACAACCTATAATCGTATATGCTGATGATAATGATGAAAGTATAAATGTATTCAATGGATCTAATATACACCCACCTTATGCAAAAGACCGTTTTGAAGGAAACAATGTATTATGTCTTGCACATAATGGAGAGATACGAATCCCTAAAAAAGATAAGATATTTTCTGAGAGGGGATATTTTTTTGACGACTCTGAAAACCAGTCAGACAGTATGCTTCTTGCCTCATACCTGTTGTCAGGCCTGATGGAAAATGAAGGTGATGTCGCAAAGACTATGAAAGATGCTAGAAATGATGTTAGAGGTACATATTCTATAATAGCTGATGCAAATATTGAAGGATTTGAAGGTCTTTTTGCTTATCGATGCGGCAGGCGACCACTTGCAATCGCTAAGACTGATGATTTCTTTGCGCTTGCATCAGAGACAGGACATCTTGTCAGTTCAGGAATAGAGGATGAATATGTAAAAACGATAGAATCTGGTGTGCTGCATACATTAATATATGAAAATGATTTAATCTCACACAAGACAAAGAAAATCACAGACAAACCGAATCCATACTGTTTTTTTGAAGGACCTGTTTATCTTAAGAATCATTTAAGTGTCTGCGACCCTCTCCCTCCACAAATGTTTGATCCAAGCTTTATTGAGGTCTTGAAAGGAAAACTTAAGATTGAAGATTATAACCCTTCTGAAGATGCTATCAATAAATCTCAAAAGAACCATCCGTGCATGACTGCAAGAGAGCTTATAGGGCAGTGGCTTTTTAGGCTTCGTGGTGATGAGATACCTGAAGCATATAAAACTATTTCAGGTGTTCCACGAAGCGGTCTTTCTGTTACACAAGGTTTTTCAATGGAATCTATATTACAAGGCAATCCTATACTGAACAGAGAACTTATCACTGCCATCGAATTACGGCGTGATTTTTTGAATGACCAGAAAGAAAGAGAAAAAACCAGGCCAAAAAAATTAGAATATAGAGATATGCCGGATTATCTTATATTAGGCGAAGACAGTGTTGTAACCAGCAGAAACATTATTGATGCCATAGAGAACTGCTATGATAAGGATGCTGAAAAAATCATAGTCATTGTTGGATCCCCTCCTATAATAAAGGCATGTGATAATGGCATAAACATGAAATATGGTCATCAATTCCCACAGAAACTATATCCTGATATGCCTGAACAATGGATAAATAACAGGGTTGTAAATAATTTAGATTTATTTGAGAAAGATGCTGCAAAATATCTTGGCATTGAAAAAGTAATCTATATGCCTCTCAAACCGATTGAGATGCTTCTAGGTCCTGCTTACTCTTATGGCTGTGTAGGCGGCGGTGGATGCAGCTGCTGAAGTGATAAGTATGGAAAACAACGGGCTTCAGAAAGCCCATAAAAATGCTAGGCATTTTTAGGGTCCCAAAAATCTATGATTTTTTAGGACCCGGGTATCTATATGACATTCAATCCTGCGGATTGAAGTCATGGTTTAATTGATGTTGTGTGATGGAGAAACAAAATATATAAAAAATACAACACAATTGAAAATATGGAAAACAATCTACCTAAGCCTATCGGACCTGCTGAAGTGATGTATTCGGGAATTATCTTTGATATCATTCATCAGAATATGCAGATAGGTAATAAGACAGAAACATATGAAGTGGCCAGGAGATCTCCAGGTGTACGCATAATGTTTGTTAATGACGATAAGATGCTGATAGCAAAAGAATACAGAGCCGAGATTAGCGGGTGGGATTACAGGCTTCCGGGAGGCAAGGTCTTTGATTCGCTCCGTGAATACAAAGAATATATTGATAGCGGAGATGAAATAATAGACTATGCATTGAAAGCTGTTGAGAACGAAGGCAGGGAAGAAGCCGGGCTTGTGGCTGATAATATAGAATATTTCTCTAAATCCGGTTCCGGTGGAAGGACAGTCAACTGGGACCTATATTATTTTGTTGTTGACAAGTTCCATGAAAATGAGGGCGGACAGATGCTTGAGCCGGGAGAGAACATCACCTGCGATTGGATGGATTTTGAGGATGTCAGGGCTGTGCCTTGACGGGTCTTTTAAAGAGGACAGGACTGTTGCGAATGTGCTGAAGTTTATTCTGAAGGCACAGACAAAATAATATAAACAGCCATCACCTTAATACTCTCATGCATTTTCATCATCACATGCACAAGATTCATCTTCTGAAAAATGAGCTTTCCGAGGTATACATGAACCTTGCGCTGGAAAGTTTCGCCCTGTCACTCATATCAATATTTGTGCCTATATATATTCTTTCTGTCGGATATTCTTTTGACTACATGATTCTTTTCTTCATGATATATTACGGATGCATCGGCATCTTTGCACCAGTCTCCGCTTCTCTTGCGAACAGGTTCGGGTTCAAGCACATCATTCTTTTCAGGACACCTCTCCTGATTGCGTTTCTTTTAGGGCTTCACAATATAGAGAACCTTATGTTCTCACCTCTTATCCTTGCAGCTTTTGGAGGATTCGGCTCGTCGCTCTACTGGATATCTATCAACTCAATCTTTGCAAAATACAGTGATAAGATACACAGAGGTACGCAGACAGGAAAGATGGTCTCCCTGCCGCAGCTTGCAGCTCTTGCCGGACCAACTTTAGGCGGCTTCATAAGCTTCATATACGGGTTCAAGATATTGTTCCTGGTAACAAGCGCAATTATCATAATATCTGTTGTTCCGCTATTCATGACAAAAGAGACAAAGCCGCATATAAATTTCTCTTTCAGGAAGATGATCAATATCAAGGCGAACCTGAAATATTCCGGATACTTCACTCTTGACGGTGCAAAATCGGTTGCTTCAGTCATATTCTGGCCGATTTTTATATACTGGGGGCTTTCGGGAAGCACGACAGGCACAGGGTTCGCGCAGACCCTGACAGGCATCGGCGTCATCGCATTTACATATTATATAGGCAGGCAGACTGACAAGAAAGGCAAGACATCATTTATCAAGAAAGGTGCTGTGTTCCTGGCTCTTGTGTGGTTTGCGCGCATCTTTGCAAGCTCATCTTTTGAGTTCTTCATATACAGCCTTCTTGCCGGGTTCTTTACTGTGCTGATTGATGTGCCTTTTCTTGCCGCAAGCTTTGACCAGGCGAACAAGGAGAACCCTGATGAGTTTGTTGTCTTCCGCGACATCTTTATCGGTTTCGGAAGGTTCGTGTTTTTAGGTCTTACTCTTCTTGTGTCTGATGCTGCCATGAAAGTACTTTTAGGTTTCGGTCTTGCCGGGGCTGCGAGTTTGCTATTTTTGTTTTTTTGAGGATGTACTTAGAAATTCATCTAATATATTGTTGAGATTTGGTGCTGAGTCTATTGATTTAAAGATTATTTTAGTATACCATTCAATTCCATCATCATTACATAAATACAGTAATTTTGGCACTGTCGTTTCGAGAATCTCACCAAATTCATATGAACTGCAAGCAGATTTTAATGTATCAGCGTCAACAACAACTTTACCTCGTAATTTATCTACAAGTTCTTCTAAAAGAGGCAGATTATAGTCAGTTTCTATATACTTACATTTTTTTAATATTGTTTTACCTAAGGTGTTTGATAGGCAGTCATATATATCCTGACATTTTAATAATTCGTCTTTAATTGTAAAATCAATATGATCCTGTCCATAGAGATCTTTAACTTTCTCAATCACACTATAAAGGCTATTTATTTCGACCCATATAGAATATACAGGCATCAATGACTTCTCTTTTGCGTCGGGGAATTCAAAAATAGAATCACCAAAGGCGTAAGCTTCAAGAGATACCTCCATGATCCTATCATCAGTTTTTGGATTTATGCCTACCAGATATGACTCTTTACCCGGCGCATTCTGTTCAGTATCTGAAAGGTCTGGTTGCGGTATCAGTATTTTAAAATCCATAGAAATCAGTATGTTTATACTTAGCAGTCATATTTAAATTTATATGCATAAAATTGCTTTTTTTAAAAATATTAGGCATAAATATTGAATAACCGAAAACTATATATACTACTTCTACCAATAAACAAATGTTCAATAAAAAGCCTTGAGAAAGGATAATCGATATAGTCGAATTCAGTCGAACCTTATCGAGACATTTATGAGAAAATTGATATGCGGGACAAACTCCTTCGGCACAGGTCCGTGAAAGATATTGTTTTGGTCCCCGACATCATCAACACACATAAAATCAGAGAAAGGATTTAAATCAACCGCTATAATCTTTGATGGTCATAAATATGAGAAATTCCGATGAGTCACAGGCATCTATTGAAACTGTTTCTTCTATACCTGAAAAGCTCAACAATGACAACATAATAGACTGCCTGATTTCCGGACGATGGGAGGATGTTCTTCTGGGACTTACAAGCGACATGGACCCGTGGGATATAGACCTTGTCGTGCTTGCAGAAAGGTTTATGGACTATGTCAGGAAGACCAAGGAAGGGGATCTCAGGATTCCTGCAAAAGTCATACTTACGGCCGCCATACTTTACAGGATGAAGGTAGACTCAATCACTGCAGCTGAAGAGATACAGAAAGCAGAAATACTGGAAATTTCAGGAGACTCTTCAGAGAAAGATGATGTTGACGCTTCCGGAATAAAGATACCGCCCATAAGCGTGCCTTTGCTCAGAAAGACACAGGGGAAGGTCAGCCTTGATGAGCTTATCAACGCACTTGACAGGGCGATGACTATCAAGAACAGGAGAGATGCGCGGGAAGTGTTCCAGATAGAGCTTAAGGGGGAAGATATAACCGAGTCTATCGAGGGGCTTTTTGAGAAGATATGCGACAGGATATGTGTTGATAAGATTCTTAAGTTCTCAAGCTTTCTTGACAAGTCCGACAGGAAAGATATCTTGCGTAACTTTAATTCTTTACTTCATCTTTCCAACCAGGAAAGAGTTTTCATAGACCAGCCGGAAATGTTCGGTGAAATATATTTAACTGTTGCGCAACAATAGTTCTTGTTGTAAGGTGTTGTTTTTTGAATGATTCTGTCTCATCTTTTGCCTATGTGATCTGATATGTCTTTCCTGAAAAGGTAATCTTTATTGTTAACTTAAAATTGTTAAGAGAGGACGGGTTTGTTGTCAATCAGCCAAATTCTATTAAATAGACAGCACCAAAAGTGGTGACGCAATTATATGCATAGATGCTATTGAAAACAAGAGTATGGATAATTCTGATAAAGCTGTCGAGACTAGATCAGATGGGTATAATCATCTGCTCAAAGATGTGAAATCTATACTTGATATGGGCATTTCTGGTGCGTATAAAGCAGTTGACAATATCAAGGTGCAGACATACTGGCAGATAGGAGAAAGAGTTGTGAGGGAGGAATTGCAGCATAAAGATAGGGCTGATTATGGGCATAAAATAATAGAACAATTGGCGGCAGACTTGTCATTTTCAAGACGGCTAATGTTTGAAATATTACAATTTTACAGAGAATATCCAATTGTGCATACACTGTGTGCACAATTAAGCTGGAGCCATTATAGGCTGTTAATTGCGATTGGAAGAAAAGAAGAACGTCTATTTTATGAGACTCAATCTGTCAGGAATATGTGGGCAGTCAGAGAGTTACAAAAACAAATACATAGCAATCTCTATAACAGGATGAAAAAACACAGAAAGCTGAGCATACCTATACCTATGCAGTCCAAGACCTATATGCCGGAAGATGTCTTCAAGGATATATATCATTTTGATTTTCTTGGACTTGAGAAGGGGTATGATGAAACAGAACTTGAGAAAGGTCTGATATCTAATACAGAGAAACTGCTTCTTGAATTCGGTGCTGACTTTTCAGTTTCAGGAAGACAGAGGAAAGCTATCATTGATGGACAGGTACATGCTGTTGATATTGAACTATACCATAGAAGCATACCATGTATCGTTCTTGTTGAACTGAAAGTAGGAAGATTTAAAGGCGAGTATATTGGTCAAATGAATAAGTATTGTCAAAGCCATGATATCAAATGAATTGCTTTGCCATATACATCAAGGCATATTATTTGCCTTGAGTATATCTTAACTGGTATAAGGAGAATAAAAAGCATTCCTGGGAGAAAGATCCGATCGGGCTTATCATATGCAGGAATAAAGGGAAAGAAGAAGTTCATTATGCGCTTGGCGGCATAAGCAACAAAATCTTTGTTGCTGAATATAAGATGAAATTACCTTCAGGAGAAGACATCAGAAGAAGATTGAGTGATAATTAACTGCCGATTCATATTATTTGATATGAGTATAAAGATTTAGCTTTTTATCTAATTCAGTGAAATATATTTAACTGTTGCGCAACAATAGTTCTGTTGTAAGGTGTTGTTTTTTGAATGTTAAGAAAAGGCTTATAGAGGCAGCGCTTTTTGTCGCCGCAAAACCTCTTTCTCTTGCAGACCTGTATCAGGTGCTGAAGATACCCAAGTCCAGGATAAAGAAAATCATCGATGAGATGAAAGGGCATTATGGCGAGCATGGAGTCAGGATTGTTGAGGCTGGCGGTCTTTATGAGATGAAGATAAATTCCAGCTTTGAGGAGCATGTCAGCCATCTTGCGCCGCACAAGGATTTCCCTAAGGCTGTCCTTCAGACGCTATCTCTTATCGCTTACAAGAACCCGGTGAAACAGAGCAATATTGTTTCTGTTCGCGGAAACAGAGCGTATGACCACTTAAAGGAGCTTGAGGCGAAAGGATTTATCCGGCGAGAGGAATCAGGGCATACCAATATTGTGCATATCACACGGAAGTTTCTTGACTATTTCGGGATTGAGAGCGCAGAGGAACTGAAAGAATATTTCAGTTCCACACCGATTGATATGATACTTAAGGATGTTGAGGTCAAGGAGAAAAAGGTTGTGAAAGAGGAGGCTGAAGTGGCTATTGATTCGCGCGATGTGTCTTTTTCTGATGACGGCGAGCTGCCAGAGAAGATGAGGGCTATTGTCGAGAAGAAGAAAGAAGAGATTCTCAAGAGACGGAAGAAGAAGCCTGTTGAGGATTCTGTTTCAGGTGAGGACAGACAGGATAAAAATATTTCTGAGGATGATGAAAAAACTGAGGAAGATTCTGCAGAAACTGATAAAGAAGATGATACTGTGAAAGATGATACTCCTAAAAAATTCAAGAGCAGTTTTGATGGTTTGATTTAAGGATAGTGTTACTTATTCTGCGCAACATATCATTTTATATACTTTCCCGTATTAGGTTGATAGTGGATATTTAATGAGCGGATATGACACTGTGCATCTCGGAAAAGGCTCTACGGTTTCTATAAAAAAGATAATAAGCCCGCACAATGACTTTATCATACAGTTTGATAACCTTACACGGGTGTTCCTGCGTTCTGAGCATATCTTTGAGCTGAAAAGACAGATTGACAACCATATGGGCGAGGATGTCGGCGTCGGCGTGAAGAAGAAAGTTGAAGAGGATTCCGGGCTTTAAATTGTTTTTCATTATTCTACAGTATAAAATTTTTAAAAAATATATAAATATAGAACTATAGTTTTAATCTATGAGCGAAGATATCAGTCCTTTGATTGTCCTTAACCTGAAGACTTATGAGAACGCTACGGGTAAAAAAGCAGCCATAATGGCAAATGATTTGTGGGAGGCAGCTGAAGTTTATGGTGCGGATCTTGTTGTCGCTGCACAGGCCACAGACATAAACGAGATAAAAAGACAAGTGCCTGAATTGACTGTCTATGCGCAGCATATTGATTCTTATGGATATGGTGCTCATACAGGACACATTACTGCAGAAGCTATAATCGGTGCAGGCGCTAGCGGAACACTTCTTAACCACAGCGAAAAAAAGATAGACCATGGCATTCTTGCAGAGACAATAAAAGTTGCACAAGACAGAGGCCTTGAGGTCATAGCCTGTGCTGATTCGGTTTTAGAAGCTGAACAAATCGCAGATTTTGGCCCTAATTATATCGCTGTCGAACCTCCAGAACTTATCGGCGGAGATGTATCTGTGACGACAAGACCACAACTTATTGTTGATTCAGTTGAAACTGTTCGGAAAGTAGACGAGGGAATAACTGTTCTTGTCGGCGCGGGAGTCAAGACATATGAGGATGTGTCAAAAGCTATGGAACTTAAGACTGACGGCGTATTGCTTGCATCAGGAATTACAAAAGCAGAAGATCCGGTGGAAGCTTTTAAAAGGCTTATCGGGCGTTAAATGATATTTTAGAAGAAAATCTTTTATTGAGAAGGTGATTTGGATGGGATATGCAAAGATAGCTGTTAATGGATATGGGACTGTCGGCAGGCGCGTAGGAACTGCAGTAAATGCGCAGTACGACATGGAGATTGTCGGTGTTGTCAAGACGCGACCTACATTTGAAGCAATGACGGCTATTGACAAAGGTTTTGATCTTTATGTGCCGGATTCAGATATGATTGGTGCATTTGAGAAAGCAGGAATTGAAGTTGCAGGAACTCTGGATGATCTTCTGGATAAGGTTGAGATTGTCGTTGACTGCACGCCGAATAAAGTGGGTGCTTCTTATAAGTCACTTTATGTTGAAAAAGGTGTAAAAGCAATATGGCAGGGTGGTGAAGCTCATGAGCTGGCAGAATTCAGTTTCAATGCTGAGGCGAATTATGATGATGCTATTGACAGGAATCTGGCAAGAGTTGTCAGCTGCAACACTACCGGGCTTACAAGAGCGCTTTATCCTCTTGAGCAGGAGTATGGTGTAGAAAAAGCCAGAGCTACTTTGATAAGAAGGGCAGCAGACCCTGGACAGAGCAATAAAGGACCGATTAATGCTATTGTTCCTGCCCTTGAGATGCCAAGCCATCACGGGCCTGATGTCAATACAATCATGCCTAATATTGAGATTGCCACAACTGCCGTGAAAGTTCCGAGTACGCTTATGCATTTGCATGGGCTTACTGTTGCATTGAAAAATGATTTTGAGCCAGAAGATATTGTTGACCTTTATGAAGGAAGACCCAGGATATATCTTGTGTCTGGCGGCGATGGTGTGAGTGACACTGCAAAAATCATGGAGCTTTCAAAAGAACTGGGACGCAGCAGAAATGATATGTTTGAGAATGCGATATGGAAAGACAGTATCAGCAAGTACCAGGGAGAACTGTATTTATTCCAGGCGATACATCAGGAGTCTGACATTGTTCCTGAGAATGTGGATGCTATCCGTGCTATGTGCGGGCTTGAATCTGACGGCGCGAAATCTATTGCAATGACCAATAAGAAGATGGGTATTGGGAAATAGATACCCCTCCTTTATTTTTTTCTGTTTTTTAAAAATATTTTTGGTTTTAAAATCGTTTTTTCAATAAGATAGAGGTATATTGTGCTGATTAAATAGAAATTATATATACAAACCAGGCATAAATATATTTTATGGATTCTGATAAGATTGTATCTTTTGTTAAAGAGAACAAGATTGTGTCTTTAATCGGTGCTGTTTTGCTTGTTGTTATTTTACTTACAGCCCTTAATGTGTTAAGTGGATTACGATCTGTACAATATATGAGTAATGCAGATATGATTGGTGCTTCATCATATATGTATGAAAGCGAAGGTATGTCTAAGTCCGGAGCCAATTTTGCACTGAGAGCAGAGGCTCCCAGTTCCGGCAGTTCATATGTTGAAGTAAAAGAAGGATCCATGACTATCAAGACTGAGAATGCTGAAGGTGATGCGTCTGCGATTCGCGGGCTTGCTGAAGCATCTGAAGGATATGTTGAGGACTTGAGGAAATATGAAAATGATTATAATCTTAATATAAATATGCGTGTGAGGATACCATCTGATGATTTTGAAGGATTTGTAGACACTTTGAAGGAAAGGTATGATGACAAGAGTTTCTCTGTTTCATTCTACAGGCTATCTACTGAAAGGGAAATTGGTGAGCTTGAAATTCTTGAGACAGCATTCTTGAATTATGAAGAACTCAGAGATAGGACTATGATGATACCTCTTGATGAGAAGCAGATCAATCTTTTGTTTGAGATTACAGAAAAGGAGCTTGAGATCAAGAGACTGGAGAGACAATACTCGTCATCCCTTTCAGGCAAAGAGGAGAGAAGCGATTATTCAACACTTACTGTTACACTTCAAGAGAAAAAAGAGATAAACATGATGCCTGAGGATTTGGGTGATGAACTTCGTCTTAAGATCAAGAGAGCATTGGATGAGATTGCAAACTCACTCATGGACATTGTTACAGGAAGCATTGTTGTGTTTGTTTCTGCTATCAAGTATGTGATCTATTTCATTGTTATTGCTATACCTTTAATCTTGGGATTCCGTGTAATGAAAAGGATTTATGGGAAGATTTCTAAGATATGAAATGCCCCCGCCGGGATTTTCAGACGAAGACTGGAAATGTAGAAAATCTCCAGATTTTCGAAATTTGAACCCGGGTTACTAGGTCCGCAACCTAGCGTCCTATCCAAGCTAGACTACGAGGGCATGTATCTATAAGTCGGATGTTTATTATTTAAAGATTTCTGCTAAAACAGGATTGTTAACAATTATGGTGATAATATGTCAAAATGCATAAGCTGCGGAAAAGATGTCTCAAAAGGTGTAAATTTCTCAAAGTTCAAGTGTCCTAAGTGCCTTGAAGCTGAAATTGTCAGGTGCGACAGGTGCAAGATGCTTGTCAACAAATATACATGCCCTAAATGCGGGTTTGTAGGACCTTAGATAACTTAAAAGAGGTAGATATGATATGGGTAAAGTCGCGACAACATTCAAACTGATGCCGGAATCTGTGGAAGTGGATCTTGAGAAAGTTCAGGCAGACATCAAAGAGAAGCTGGAGTGCGTCCAGGATATGAAGATTGAACCTATAGGCTTCGGTCTGAACTCACTTCTTGTGATGGTCGTCACCGAGGATTCTGAAGGTGGCATGGATGAGATTGAGAACACTTTGACTTCTATTGATGGTGTCAGTGATCTTGAAGCTTTGAGCAGTACGCTGCTTTGATTTCTTTTATTTTTATATATCAAACCAGCCTCTTCAGTTTTTTTACAATACCCCTGTTCGCATCAACACTGACCATGTCGCCGTTCTTCAACGCTCTTGTCGCCATGCCTGTTCCGACAATGCAGGGGATGCCCATCTCTCTTGAAACTATAGCTGCATGGCTTAATGCACCGCCTTCATCGGTGACAATGGCTGCCGCTTTTCGCATTGCAATGACATAATCAGGATGGGTGACAACTGCTACAAGAATGTCGCCGTCTTCCACCTTTATGATGTCATGGATTGTTCTGACAATTTTGACAGTTCCTGTTGTCCTGCCGGAACATCCTACTGTGCCTTTCAGGCTGACAGGCAACGCTTCTATCTCTATACCGAAATGTTTGATTTCTTTTTCTACATTGCCTTCTTTGCATATGATATTTCCATTGTTGGCGTAGAGAAGGAAACCTTTTTTTCTTTCATCAAGAACTGAACTGCCTATAATATTTCTGCATTCAAGAAAATCTATAATCTCATTTTCTGTTAGATAGGCTACCTGCTTGTGTGTTATTCCTGCTCTTTTTGCAATCTCATCAAAAAGCGGACTTGCGTTGAACACACCTTTTCTCCTGTAGTCGTCGCGAGCATCCCGTATGTAGGCAAGCTCCCTTATCATCTCAAACATATCTTTCTTGTCTTTCAGTCCGGCAATATTTAGTGCTTCTTCGAAACTGTATTTTGGATGTTTTATAGGCTCTGCCTTTTTGATAAAGTCGCGCATCCCTTTCAGTGTCCATGGAACCTTATGGATATCAAGGCATGAGAGCCATCTGTATTCTTCCCATAATCTTTTGACAGCTTCTGTGTCTTTTACATCAATCTTTGATGCTTTTTCGTTTAAAGTTACAACAGAATTGTGTTTTATGGGTCTGAAAAGAGCGGCGCGGATGTCTGGGTCTGTATTCTTTACTATCGGATTCATTTTCGCGAACCAATATTCTGCAAGGACGAAGGCGACAAAAGGGCCGATGAGCGAGTATTCTATTGCTATCTTCTGATATCTTAGATAAAGCTCTTTAATCTCTTCATCGCTTAGATTTGTTAAGTCATAATCAGATATTTCTTTTGAAACATCAAGATATTGCTTCCCTAAAGAATGGAACAATGCGATAAAAGTTTTCAGCTGTTTCATGTCGGTGCCGAATGTCTTTACGCAGATACTGACAAAAAACTGCTTGGCATCTTTCTCTATATAGCAGACAGCGTTGTTGTTTTCGGGGACAAAGATAAGGTCTTCCTCAAGATTTCCGGGAAAGATGCTGTCTGTCTGTGGACCTATTGTCTTTATGGCTATCTCGCAGTACTGGACGCTGTATTCTCTTGCAAACCAGCGAAGCCATACTTTTTTTGCCATGTATAAATATTGTCGGGAAGAAATATAAAACTGTGATTATATAAATTTTTTTAAATAATTGTATAATATGACGCCTGAAGAGATTATCAAAAAATATTCTGATGCTGCAAAAGAGTATGATAAGAAAGGTCTGGATTCAGGATACATAGCACACAAGAAGATAGCATTGGCTGTTATTGATGAGCTGAGACTGAAAAATGCAAAGGTAATTGATCTTGGATGCGGCACAGGACAGAGCTCTGTTGAATTCTTCAATAAAGGGTATGAGGTTACTGGACTTGATATTACGCCAGGTATGCTTGAAGAAGCAAGAAAATATTCTTTTGAGAAGCTTATCTGCCAGAATCTTGATACTCCGTTAAAAGTAGAAGACAATAAGTTTGACGCTGCCGTACTTACCGGAGTCATGGAGTTTATACAGGACCCTCTGGTGCTATTCAATGAGGTCAACAGAGTGCTGAAAGCTAATGGTGTCTTTGCTATTACAATCCCACAGAAGTTTCCTGAAGGATTAAATATCCCTTTCAAGAGCTATTCAAAAAAAGATATTGAGCCTGTGTTTAAAAAGGCGGGATTTCGGATAATCAGATGTGAAGAATTTTTCGGATTTCGGAAATGGGGCAGTGGTGAGGAAATTTTTTATTATGCGTATGTGTTGAGGAAAGATTGAGAAAAATTTAAAAAAAGAAAAAGAAAGGGAAAAGTTTACTTCTTTTTCCCTTTATCTTCCAAAACCCTTACACAATCCTGACCTTCAATCGGTGTTCCTCCGAACTCTTCCATCAGGTTGCCTGTTATTGTGAGAGGAATGGTTTCTCCCATCTCATCTGTAAGGGTTAGTGCAACAACTTCCTGAGTGTCGAACTTAAGCGTCAGATCCATGAAACCGTCGCCGTTCAGGTCATGGCAGTCGCAAAGCTCTCCCTCGAATGGTGTGGCAACATCTTCGTAGTTCCAACGGACCGGAGCTACTCCATCCGTCCCGGGGTCAAGTTTTATCCGGATTGAAGCCGGGTCAATTGTTGTGACATCGAAGTCATATGTGCCAAGAACTGCTACAGGCAGTACACCTTTGCTCTTTGTGTTGATCGGGTTAGGGCAGGAGCTGGGTTTTATATCGACAAAGACCGAAATCATCGGAGTCTCAGGAGACGACTTCTCAAGAGTTAGAAGAGCCCAAGTTGTTATGATAGTCGGGTTTCCTCTCCCTTCTGAAGAAGATATCCATGAACCGTCTGCCTCTTGCTGGGCAACAATCACATCAGAGAAGTTCTGATACCAGTCTATGCTGTCAAACGTGTCTATGCCCATATACTCAAGGCCTTTCATGGCAGTGAACATCGCCTGATATTGTGCTGGATCACCTTTCCATCCAGGTGGCTGATTATTTCCGCTTGCATCATCCCAGTGCCTTGCAAGATAGTCTGTAGCGTCAGTAACCCGTTGTGCGTCAGGCGCATCACCTACAAATGCCATCTCAAAGATGAGATTTCCGGTCTTAAGGATATTGGTACCTATAAATATACCTGTATCGCCAATGTTGCGGTACCATGAACCTCCGTCATTTTCATCACCATTAACAGGATCCTGGATGCATCCTATAAATGCATTCAACTCAGTTTTTACCCATTGAGGTACTGTGCTTCCGAAATCCTCTGCATAAGACAGACCAAGAACGGCATATCCTGTGTTGGAGTTGTCAGGCACAGTATTGGAATTGTCAAGCGCCCAGTAATACCATCCACCTTCACCACAATCATTATCACCTGTGTAATCATAATTGTAGTCTGATTGTGCATAAGCAAGCCAGTCAACCATATCCTGCGCTATCTGTGCCTGTGTCATGCCATCCACCACCGTATTAGGTGCATTAACCACTCTTTCAGGCAATCCGCAAACAGATAGTGCTGAAAGTCCTATACCTGTAGTATATGAGTTGTAGCCAGACATATAGATACCTACTCCGTTGCCGTTTGAGTCAGGATCATCTATCATTCCTGAAGCCCCTGCAGTATGGTTCTGAAGCGATAAATCAACAACAGACATCCTGCTATAGAGGTAGTTCAATCCTGCCGTAACATTGGAACTGTATATATAGTCCGGGTCGTAAGGGTCCAGCCCCTGCTCTTTTGCATACTCGCACAGTTTCAGCAGTGCAAGACCTGTGGTTGCCTCATCCCCATAATAATCAGGCCAACTTCCGTCACCTTCCTGGTCGTTTGCCAGCCATTCCAATCCCATCATTATGGAATTATTTATCTCCACTTCTGTGGCTGCACTAACAACTGTTACAGAAGATAAAATCAAAACTGCAGCCATAGCTAAAGCTAAAATTAATCGTTTCATTTCACATCACACCTCCAAGTGTTATGCCTATCTATCTACAGCCAAGGCTAATCAGAAACTGTTTTTTTCACTGTCAGGTAACCCCCTCATAACCTGGCAAAAGATAGACAAGCAACAAGTAATATAGACATTTATAATTATATAGTTGACCCACATATAATGCTTGATTTATGCATAATATATTCTATTTTTAGAACAAAATATAGAAGATACATTAGAAAAATGAGAGAAGTTTTTGCCGGTCTTTATTTTTTATGCTATGATTTTTAATACAATGAAATAATCAGGAATAATCCTGTTTTTTTTGTATAACTTGCATGTGACCTATTGTCTGAAAGCTAAAGATTGTTACGGTCAAGACCTTTCCAGAACTCATCCCCTTTTATGTCCAGAAGATCTTTGCCTTCAACAAGCGAAAATCCTTTTTTCATCGAATCTGCAATATTTTTTGGTATCCCCCTATCAGCCAAATCCTTTGCGCTGCCGTCAAAGAACCAGGTCAGCATAGACATAATGTCAAAATGCTTTCTCCTGACCTCTGAAACCATGCGGTCGCATTCAAACCAGATGTTCCCGTATTTTTTTTCAAAATTGTCGCGGTTCACCTTAGGGTCGAAAATCCTCGGACCTGTCATCTTCCTGAACCGGGGGACTGTCGGGCTCAACAGCTCCAGACCTATACCGCAGTCGCTGTCCGCGAACTCCCAGGAAGAGAGGATTATGAAACCTTCGCTTTCAAGGCTGTCTGATATTCGCCTCCTGAAACGCCTCAGCTGAGGATAAAGTATGTCCTCTATAAGATCAGGCCGGGACAAACGTATTGCCAGATGATAGGTGCCCCGCTCTTTTGCAGACCTCAATATAGCTTTCACGTCTGTCGGCTTCTCAAGAGGGAAAAAGTAGTTTATTGAAGGGTCTTCCATAAACCTACCTGCGAAATATATGAACTGCGCAAGCTTCTCGCTGGAAAGCACTGCTGCAACATTCCTGTTCCTGTCTGTAGGGTCTATGAAAATCAGTGGCTGGTCTTTGAACTTCCGCTTTATGGCTTTGTGCTCTGACTTCCTATAGCCGTTCTCCATATCCATGATTTCCTGATAGCCCCAATCTTGCGCAGATTTAAGAAGATTTAGGAAAGTTCCGCACTTTATTATGAGAAGTTCGCAGAGGTATCCGGAAAAACCGTTTGTCTTAAGGTCAGAACCGTACGCACCCATTCCTTTCAGGAACTTCTTCAGAAGCCTGACCTCGTCTGGTTTTTTTAGCGTGTCGAGCACATATTTTGTGTGGAACGGTGTCCTGTCAACTGAGGACATAAGCTTTTTCGTGGATGTTATCTTATAGGCAGGAACTATCTCTATCTCGAAACTGCCGACATGACCTTTAGTGTATGGATGCTCTGCATAGCTGATTACATAGTTGCCGCCGAAACGTTTGAATACATTTTTACCGACATTGAGGCCTTTCTCCTCAAGGTCTTCCTTCTTTGTCTTTACGGGAAAGAATACGAATATGTCCAGATCCTTGTCTCCTGCGATGAATGTGTTTTTTGCAACAGAACCCATGAGCCTGGCGTCAAGTGAATATTTTTCTTTTATAAACTTCTTTATGTCGTCAAACATCATCTGGTTCTCTACGACTTCCTTTGTGTCCGGGCGTATCTTTTTCAGGGCGTGCTCAAATATTGTTTCGTATGTATCCATGATGATATATGGTTCTTGCTGGTTTATATTTATTGACGGGATTTTGACAGGGGATAAAACAATTTTTTGTTAGGCACCACTCATTATATATACTACATTTATCCAAATAAATCATGAGGCAGTGTATATGGCAGTGAAAACTAAGGCAAAAGGCAAAAAAAGAGTCCCCATAAAAGCGAAGACAATTAAAAATGTCAAGAAGGCAGCAAAAGCTAAGAAGACAGAGGTACCTGCTGAGAATAAAGTGACAAAAAAGACAATGTCTCTCCCTAAAATAAATACATCAAACATGGCGCAGATAATATACATGATAATGATAATAATCTTCCTTGCCTTTGTGATACTCAAATATCATGAAATAATATGACGGTGCTTAAATGGAACCTCTGTTCATGCTTAAATACATTGTAGCATTCCTGTCATTCCTCATACTGCTCTACTCACTGTCGCTCCTCCTTTACCTTGGCGTAAATATCAGGACGTTTAAGAACAAGGATTTTATAGCAATAATACTTCTTCTGATTGGGCTTCTTGCAATAGGTCAGATAGAAAAAATAACAAATGTGCTTTACATAGATTTAGCAAATGTTCTTCTTATGGGCATAATACTGCACATGTTCTCAATAATAAGCCTGTTTCTCATATATTTCTATGTGAAGAAATCAAAGGATATGCTGGGAAAGATGCTTCTGATAGAGCCTGTAGATGAAGATATAGAGAAGAAAGAAAAGAGGGATTTTGAGCTGGAACATGGAAAGATACATATAGTTATTGAGAAGCAGCCAAAGAAAGCATATGACATGTTTGTCGACCAGATCAGGTTCGGAAAAAAAGGAGCTGTCATAACTATAGAGCCTAAGGATAATATACGGGAAAAATACGGACTTAAGAAGACACCTATAATTGAGATTGGTGCAGATTTCACAAGATATATGCGGATAGAACACATACAGCACAAGCTTGTGGAATTTATCAAAAAAACGAGGAGCGACGGAGTTATAATTATAGACTGCATAGAGAGGCTTATAACCAACACGTCATTTTCAGAAGTATACCATATGATGCAGGTATTGAGAGACTATGCATCAAAGAACAATTCAATACTCATATTGAGCCTAAACAAGGATACGCTTGAAAAAAGAGAGATTGCGCTTCTTGAAAGAGAGGCAGACATAATAAAGGGCAATTAGATTGATATGTTTCTTAGAAAAAAGATTATCAAAGGACATGAATACTGGTACCTTGTAGAGAACAAATGGGTGGATGGCAGGTCAAAGCAGAAAGTGGTCAAATACCTTGGCAGCCGCGGCAGCTTTGACATGAGCGAGGTCGTGAAAGCAATCGAGAGAAGCAAGTTGGCTAAGAAGAATTCAGGCGATAAGATTCAGGCAAACAGTTAAATATGTTTTGCATCAATCATTCTTATGAACAAGATACTTAACATAATGATAGAGAGTATGTCATGCGAAAAGAAAAGGCAGCCGTTCGGACCTATCCAGATATCAAGCAACAACCAGATAACAGGGATATCAAAGACAAAGATGATGGACGGCTCTGACGGGATTGCTGTAAGCTTTAGGTACACAACACAATACAAGGGAAAAGATGAAGATATAGGCAGTATAGACATTTCAGGAAAAGTGTTCTACAACGGCGATAATTTCGAGAAGATAGCAGATATGTGGGACACGGAGAAGAAACTTGATCCTTCTGAATCTGTTAATATAATAAATATCATACTTTCTGAAGCTTCTGTCACTGCGGTGATTGTCGCCAACCAAATGAGGCTTCCGCCACCGATACCGTTGCCAAGGGCGAAAGGAAAGATAAGGGAAGTTGACACGAGCTATATTGATTGATTCTTTTATTAAACTTTTGACTATGTGTGAGAGATAAAAATTTAAAAGAATAATCTTCAGTATATACTATGCATCCTCATGATAGGCTGGCAAATATAATCAAAGAGAACTTAGATGTTCTTGAAGAGCCCTGTTTTTTCTATGATACTGATTTTGACGGCTGTGCAAGCATGACCGCCCTGGAAAAGATATATGACTTCCTTAGGATTAGAACGGAATCCTGTCATATAAATTATTCTGATACATCTGCTGCGATAAGGTTTGCGCGTGAAAAGAAGCCGAAAGAGATTATATTTGTTGATTATGAGCCGCACGAAAAAGAGTTTGAAGAGATATGCAGGCATGCTGAAAATGTGATAATCCTGGGGCATCACCAAAGGCCAGACATCAAAATGCTTGAAGAGACAGATAAAAGAGTCAAATATCTTAACCCGCGAGATTATTATGATGGGAACAGCAAAAGAAGAGGCCTTCCTATTGTTTATTTTCTTAATAAGGTTGCAGAGCTGTATGGCGTCGATACTTCTTTCCAGGCATCTGTTGGCCTTAGAGGATATGGTTTTTCCGACCTTGCAAAAGAGATAGAAGAGAAAAAAGGATTAGAGGTTGACATAAGGAAAGTACAAAAAATTATAAGTAAAGGTCTCATGCTTGTTTCCTACAGACTTGAATGCTCCAAATATCTTGTTGATGCCCTTAGATTATCAAAAAACTATGAAGAAAATGCTATGCACATATTATCAGAAAGGCTCAAAAGACCGGATCCTGAAAAAGAACCAAAAGATGTGATATACTTATATGAAAGATTAATGGAATCTGCAAAAGAAAATATAGTTATATTTGAAAAAGAAGGAGTTGTAGGCGATCTTTTAGTGTTTCAGCTAAAGCATTCGAACGGAGATTATTTTGAACAGATAAAGGCATTCCTGCATGACCCGATAAAAAAAGGGCTTCATAATCATGCGACAGACCTGGGATACTATACTAGCTTAAGCATAAACTTCATAGGGGGGAAAAGAAAAGCTTCTATGAGAAGTAATAATTATACAATCAATATTGCAGAAATTTTAAAGAAGACTTTTGAAGACCTGCCTGAAATTGAACCTAATTTCGGAGGGCATGAGAACTCAGGAGGATTTGTCTGCTGGCAAGAGGTTCTGCCGGATGTAATAACTGCTTTTGCGAACAATTATTTTGAAGCTACAGAGCAAAATATCAGGATATCAAAAGAAGACTTGAATGGCTTAAATGATAATGATGATGAGCAGAAAGAGCTGAACTGCTGAAACTAAATTATTCTTTCAATTTCCAGATTTTTATAAGCATCCTGCAGATAACCAAGCTCTTCTTTATAGATTTCACGATTTCTCTCAAATATTTCACGAGAGCCTTTAAAGCCGAAAGTTGCGGCATTTTCAATTGCATCGGTGGTATTTTCAATTGCCCACTCACAGCTTCTCATCCTGCGCCCGATTGATGAATTAAGCTGATCAACAGTAGTGACGGATATAGGCACAATCTGACGGCCAAACTCTTTTTTAATAGAACTAAACATACCCCCCTCTGTATGGGTAGTCAATGAAGGAAGCATATAAGCGATAGGGCTTTTTTTATTGCCGCATATCTCAAGGCTTAAGGAATAAGTGATCAGCTGATTCTCTGAAAGGAAGGTCTCATAAGATGTCAGTGAGGGATTTAGCTTTACTTCTGCCCACATGTTGTCGCAGAAGTTTCTGCTTAGACAAAAAACAGTATCAGGAATAACTGTTATTTGTGAAGAATCGTTTCTTGGCCTTGGTGCATATCTTGCTTTGTCAAAATAGGACAAAGTAAGCTGGTACCCTTCGTCTGAAAAATCAAAGAGTCTTTTCTGCATCTTGTTATCAGGAGACCATCTGCGCTTTTTTATCCAGGAATATTGTTTTCGGCTCTTGATTGATTCAACCATCTGATCATAACATTGTTGATTATAGGTGTATGCTTCATATTCTGCTGTCAGTTCAGGATTGGCTGAATTGTCAAAACAGGACAGGGACGGCTTAGGGTTTGAGATATTAAGCCTGTATTGAGATGCTTCAACATGAAATGGTATTGCCATATCAGCAATGACTGCTTTCTCAAAACTGCTTTCGGTTCTTGGCGGCGTAAGATTCATATAGATTGAAGTAAATGCTTTTCTATTGTCTAAATTTTCAAAATTTAGACTAATTTTTGGTGTCGGGAAAGCGACAATCAGTTGGGATCCGAAATAAGGATTTTCAAAGGGCTGCACGATTATCTTTTCAGAATCAGCACCAAAGCGCCCGTAAAGGTGCTGACATGCCTCATCTGCGAAGTTCTCCATAGAATACATAAATGGTATAAGGGCTAAAAATATTTAAATTCAGGAGAAAATATAAGATATATTTAATAATATATACGATAAATAATATATAATCAAATATAGCAAATGTATACTATATACTTATAAAGCAAAACAACAAGATTAGGAATAGTACATAAAACATATAAATACTCAGACAACAAAATATAATTAAGCATCTGGTGGTTGAAAAACATGAAGAACAATAGCAGTATCAATGAGCTGTTCCTGCATATGAAACCTGTACAGATTCTTCTCGCTCTCCAGTCAAATCAGGAAAATTATGCATCCACTGTAGCAAAGATTGTTGACTGCACATATTCTCACACTATGAAGATTCTTGAGGCATTCCATAAGGAAGATATGGTATCTTTTGAAAAGAAAGGGCGTGTCAAGTTTGTGCGCCTGACAGATAAGGGCAAGAATTTCGCAAGGAATTTTGACA
This sequence comes from archaeon, assembly GCA_013138805.1. Taxonomy (GTDB): domain Archaea; phylum EX4484-52; class EX4484-52; order EX4484-52; family GLR71; genus GLR71. Next base: position 23,009 of record WTCA01000003.1, read on the forward strand.
AGATAGTCAACAAGATGTAAATATTATTTCTTTTCTACCATATTACCTACAAGCACAGCTATCTTCTTTCCGTCAAAACGGCCTTTAAGCTCTGACATAGCCATACCTATCAATGCGCCTTTAGGTGCTTTCGGGTTTTCTGAGATTATCTGATCTATTATCTTTCGTGCATCTTTCTCAGAAAGCGGGGCAAGACTGTAATTCTTTATGATCTCGTCTGCGAAAAGCTCGGGGTGTCCTGCCTTTATCTTCAGGAACCCGGGAATTGTGTCTTTCAGCATCTTTCCATTGTCCAGATTGCGGAAAAGATCTTCAAAACCGCTATCATGTATCTTTGATACATCAATCTTATCGCGCTTCTTAAGGTCAGCCAGAGTATTTACAAAGAAGTTGGCTACGTCTTTAGGTTCCACAACTTTGCAGCTGTCTGATATCTTCTCGAAAAGAACAAGATAGGACGATGATATGATTGCTGATGAAAGCTCGCTGTTGAGCCCCAGCTTCTGCTCAAACCGTTCTCTTTTAGACTCAAGAGTCTCAGGCATGTCTTTCACAATAGATGCGAGATAACCTGCGCTGACCTTTATTGTTGCTATATCAGTCTCAGGATACATCCGATGGGCACCTGAAAGCGGGCGGGCATAGCTTGATGTCGCATCAGCATGATTCGGTACTCTTGTCTCTTCGGGCAGCCCTACAAGGCATTGCCTTGCCCTGTCAAGGACGGATTTTATGGCTTTTTCTGCAGTAGTTTTCGTCTCTGCAATTATAAGGACTAAGTCATCATCTTTTGCCTGAAGTTTTTTCCTTACAAGGCTGAACTCATGGACAATGCTGTATTTGGACAGGTCTTCATCTGTGTGCAGCATGCCTTTTGCACCGAAAGCTTTCGCATACTCTGAAAGTTCTTTGCCGAATGTCTTTTTCGGGCATACTTCCCGTTTCAGGACACCTGCAAAACCAGGAAGCTTAAGCGCAAGGACTATTGCGTTCCTTGATATTAGAGATGATATCAGCTTTGATTTTGTCTTTATGAAAAGATCAGTCACATCTTCCGGATTTGTGCTTATCTTCTTTATGCCTTTCTTATCAAGCTCGGACTTCAGCGAGTCCATGAACATGTGCCTTTTGACTTCATTTTCCACAAGAAGGTTGAGCCTTGAGAGGTCCTGCCAGCCTTTTATCTCTGTGCGCGCGCCGTCAAAGATGGATATGTTCACATCCTGACGTATTGAGCCTATACCTCTTTTCATCTGCGGGAAAGATCTTAGAAGCATGCCAATCTTTGATGCTGTCTCTTTTGCATGGGCGGAATCTTTTATGTCAGGGGCTGTGGTAAGCTCTATCAGGGGAATCCCCAGGCGGCTCAGGGAATAATGAACTTCATCATCTTTTTTTTCGATTATCTTTGATGCATCTTCCTCAAGAGACATGGACTCAAGATAGACCCTGCCTTTTGATGTATCAAGAAATGATTCCGGGTTGCCCAAACCTATGAGTGCAGTTCTCTGGAAACCGCTTGTCGCCGAACCGTCTGTAACAGTCTTTCGCATGACATGGATCTCTTTTGGGATGTTCATCTTCAGGAGTTCTGCAAAGAGAAGCGCGGTCTTTTTTGCATCTTCGTTTATCGGATGCGGCGGCTCAGCATCCATCTCGACAAGGCATGCTTCATCCTTATACACATGATATATGAAATGGCGTTTTCTTGCAGACTCAAAAAGTGCTGTAATGTCCACATCACCTGTCTCGCCTGCGACAGGCCTTAATTTTCTTCTGACCTGGATGCATTCATCTTTTTCGGCAAGGGCGCTTGAGCAGCTACAGAAAAGCTTGCCTGTGTCAAGCTCCTGATGAATCTCAAGACCGCATTTGAATCCTAGTTTTTTATAATCCAATTCCATCAGCATCAACCCTTATTTGCTTCAATTATCTCCTTATTGTAATTGTCAACAAACAGATTTAAAAAATTTATCTTTTCCTTTGCAAGCTCAAAGCCTTTCCTTGTAGTAAACCATTCTTCCATTGACGGAAGTATCTTAGTGTTTATTATGTCAAGGCCGCCTTTTATCCCCCAGGACGAGAATATCTTTGAGATGCCTACCGCACCTATGCGATCAAGATGGTCTGCTTCAAAAAGGATTCCTGCCTCAATTGAGGGGTTGTCCGGAAGCGATTCATGGACTGATATCACAGCCACTATCTTTTCTGTCATCCTGTCTGACATGTTCATCTTATTGAGTACATCTTTTGCGAGTTTTGCAGATTCTTCTGCGTGGACCGCAAGATTTTCAGGCGACATGTCAAGTTTTGACCAGCAGATGTCGTGGAGCCATGCTGAAGATATAAGGATATCCATGTCTGCATCGTCGGTCCTGCCTATAGCTTTGCAGTATCCGACAACCCTTAATGTATGGGCAAAAGTGTCCTGTTTTTTCGACAATGCCTTTTTTACATAGTCAGAGATGAGAGATTCCATCTACAGCACATCCTTTTTTGCAGCCCTTATGAATTCCGAAATCAGCCGGTAATTGTATTCAACCATGTTTTTTGTCTGATCGAAAAAAAGTGAATCATGGCTTTGGGATATAAATGTATCCAGAGACTTGAGAATCTGTGTATTCGTTTGCTTAAGGTCTTTAAGGACAGATATATGGCTTAGAAGCCCTCGCGGAGTCAGGCTTTCAGCAGTCTCTGCGTCATATATTATCTTTTCCTCAATTGTTTTCGGCTTTTCTGACAAGTCCCAGTTTTCCTTTTCATGCAGCTTGATTATTTTTTGGACAGCAATGCGCAGGCTCTGTGGACACTTGATACCTTTCAGAAAAGCCGCGGCTTTATCTGCGCTGTCAATCGCGTGTGTTGACATATTTGTGCTTTCAAAAGCGATATCGTGGAGATATGCAGATAGCTCTATAGTCTTTATGTCGCCGCCCAGCTTTGCTGCAAGAGCGAGAGCTGTCTTCCTTACTCTCCGGGCATGAGGGAAGCCGTCAACTACATCATCTCCAAGCGTTCTTGAAGCGAAATTCCGGGTCATCAACACAATATCATCCATAGGCAGAACACCATAAGCAAAGTATATGCTTATTATTTGGAGTGAAAGAAAATAAAGGTTTTGGGTTGTTTTGGGGGTGGATGCGGAGGGATGTGATAGAATATGCTGTATTTTCCCCCCACCAAATCCAGGGTTTTAAAAGTTGTATAAATAAATGAGTTAACTATCTATAAAAATCTTATGGTATATTGCATAGAATAATGCAAAGATGCGGCTTAATACAAAAAAGATTGCGGCAAAATCTTTTCTGAAAACTCGCCTGCAAGGTTCTTGAGCATCAGGTCTTTTATCTCCTGCTTATCCTGAACTCTTCCAAGGATGCAGCCAAGTTTGACATAGGCGGTTTCGGGAAGCATATCCTTAGCAAAGATGACTCCTATTTTTTCCATCTCTACTGCACTTCGGTATACATGAGGATGTGTGGAGCCGTACAAGGTCTGGGATGCGCTCACAATCGTGACACTTTCATCTGATGCGCGCTCTAATGATTTTTTCCAGGACATATTCTTATCCAGAGGATCCATAGGCACATGACCCAGGGCTGTTGTCTGCAGGACTACCCCTTTGTATCCTTTGTCTATGTGCCAGTCAAGAATTTCAGGGCTTATGCCAGGATGGATATTTATCATCGCAGTCTTTGCCTCAAATCTTGTGTCTGCCAGGACATCAAGGCTGTTGTCTCTTTTCCTGTGATTGCTGTCTATTATGTCAAGCTTGCCGCAGGGATATACTGTACCTATAGGCTGTGTATTTATTGGCCGGAATGCATCTCTTCTGGATGTGTGCATCTTCCGCACTTTCGTACCTCTGTTTATAAGGCAGTAATCGTCGTTCATTGTTGCGTGCATGACAACTGCGACCTCGGCAATATTACATGTTGCGTATCTTGCTGCGCATATAAGGTTCATTGCGCCGTCAAAGCTTGCGCGGTCAGGAGACCTCTGGGCACCTACAAGAGCTACCGGCTTGCTGAGATCCGGTAACATGAAAGACAGGGCTGCGGATGTATAGTGGAGAGTGTCTGTGCCATGGGTGACTATCAACCCTTCTATACCTCTGTTGAGCTCTTTTTCTGCAAGTTTTGCCAGCTTTGCCCATTCTTTTATTGTCATATCCTCGCTTGCCATCCTGAAAGGCGAAAGTATGGATGTAAGATTGATTATGCTTTTAAGCTCGGGCGTTGTCCTCAGAATCTCTTCAGGTTCCATGAGCATGTGCACTGCACCAGTCTTATAGTCTACCCTTGAAGATATCGTGCCGCCTGTTGCAATAAGGGATACTTTCGGCTTTTTTCGGTCAAAGGAAAGGATGCCTTTGCTTTTTGATTTGCCAAGCTCGAGTTTTTCCTCAGAAATTATGTCATCCTGCGTCTTTTTTCCGGATTTGGATATTGCTGTCTTTTCAGTCACAAGAATACCAGTATTATATCCGCTGTCCAACTTGAGCGTCAATATGTCTTCTGCGCTGTCGTCTGTCCCGGGCATGAGAATGCCTTCAATCTTTATCTTTCCGTCTGCGACTGCAATCCTTGTACCTACATCGATGCTTTTCGATTCAAGAATTTTTTTCAGTTTTCCAGCGTACATAAATATCAAACCTTATGAATTTTTCTATTCCGAACCTTTTAAATATATAAGCAATGATTTCCCTGAAATGTTAAGCTCTTCTTTCAGCTCATCTTCTGTCTTTGAAGCAAGATCAAAATAGTTCTGCTCAAAGACGCCTGTTATTGTAGTGGTCACGCCAAGAAGCGTCGCAGGTGTGATGTTATAGGAATAGTATTGAGACAGTGCATTGGTGTAATCGCCTTTATGTATATATACTTCAAAAGTAGATGCGTTGACAGTTATCGTGTCTGCATCAATATCTGCCGTGTAATCTGTCAGGTTGCCTATTATGGCGATTGCACCCTTCCTTTCAAGCCCGCTGGCAGAAGGGTCAACAAGAGGACCATTGTAAAAATCTATTATTGTTATGTTGTTGACAGGGTCATTGTTTGATTCTATATAGAAATTATTGAAATTCTTAAGGTCAAAAGTGACTGTCTCATTTGTGTCTATGAAGAACTTGGTGGAGTTTACGACAACCCTGACTGTTGTATTTCCGTATATTGCTTTTCCCTCAAGTGATCCGTTCGTGAAATTGAAGGGGCCTGCTGTAGATAATGTTATGCCTGTACCTGTAAGCTCTTTCTCCTGCGGGGCGCTTAAATCAGGATGATAAATATAAGATAATTCCTTGATACCGCCTGTGTCAAAATATAATATCATATTATCGGTTGATATATACTTGTCTGTTGTTCCGTTTATGACATCAAGACCTTTATATACATATTTGGATAGGTCTGTGCCTTTAAGGTAAGTGAGATAAAAAGTATTTGGAGGATTTGTTCCGGTGGTGTTGGTCAGGTCAGAGTACCATCTTAAAGTATTTGTTCCGTTATCGAACTCACTGGGTATCGGGCTGCCGTCAACATATGTTATAGATATTGAATTTATGTCTATCTCCTGAGATGGTGTGAAGTTTATCATTATCAGGGTATCACTGACATTCACAGGATTATCTACAAATACAGGAGTCTTATAGATAGTGACAGAAAGACTGCCTTCTATCTTTTCATATATATTTTTTGCTTCGGCTTTCAGGGAGGATTCAAAAGGTTTTTTAGGCATCAGCTCGGACTGCACGACCATAAAAGTCAATACAATAGCAGATATGAATATGACAAGAGCCAGAATGCTGCCAATCTGCATCTGTCCTTTTCTAATAGACATAAAAATACCTTTGAAACTTATATCATAACAGCTTAATCAGGACATCAGTCAGCCCTCCAGAAACACCCATATTCTTCACGAGAAGATTATAAGCGCCTGCCTGAAGCTTTACCGATGTCTTGTTTTTAGAGGCATCCGCATATAAGCTTATAGAATCATAATCCAGTGTCAGGCGTATCTTATTTTTGGTGTCTATCCCGAAACCGAAACTTGGACTGTACAGATTTTCGAAAGTTCTGTCATTGATGTAATGGATCCTGTCTGCGATTGTGCCATCCTGTCCGCTGGTGAACACAAGATATATCTTGTTTATCTTGAACGGCTGATTGAGATATATCATGTTTGATGCACTCACTTCTCCTGTCACCGCGTCATTGTCTGACACAATGGCAAGGACTGTGCCCGCTGTTGCGGACTCTATATATTTTTTTGAATAGTCAAAATCTGATGTTGGTGTCACGAAATTTGTGCTTACCACATTGGTCTCAACCCAGTCAAAATACTGAGGGCTTATGACTCTGATCTTGACATAATCTGTGCCGGACTCAAGTATGAAATGTATTTCATACTCTATTGTGGAATAGTTGAGATATGCAATAATCTCTGCTGCGCCAAGATTATCACCAAGTTTTTTTGCATCAACATACCCTGTTACCATTTCAGGTATGCCTGTTATGCTAAATTTTATGTGGTCTAAGACTCCTGAGAAAAGGGTCTTTGAATCATCCTTGAGATATATGTTTTTCAAAAGCTTTGATGTGTTTATAGCCACATGATCTGTTGAATTTCCAGAGTTGTTGATGTAGACCATGAGGTGCTCATTTTCTAATATGAAATCTGTCGTATTTGCGCCGGCAGAGACATTTGTGTTTGAGCTGAAAGTTATATCACCTATCTTTCTTGACGCTCTTGGAGATACTGCCAGGGAATCTGTCTCAATCTCAAAATATAATTTGCCATAATCACTTTCAGATATATTTGCTGAATCTATAGTGAATGTGCCTTTACTGAACGAAAGGGGAACTACCCTCTGGGAACGTTCGCTTTCCTGAGCAACAAGCTCTATATACTGGTTCAGGTAATTCATAGACTCCTGTGCGCTGTCAATGACTACTGTATCCCTGACATCATTCAAGGACGGTATTATGCCGCCCATGATTATGGATGTCGTCGTTATTATTATCGCTGTAAATATTACGCCTGAAAGGAGAGGGCTGATGCCTTTCTTTGTATTTGCTACCTTTATCCTGCATGTTTTGCATCTATCCATCTGACATCACTCATTGCCGGCTCTTAGTTAAAGGTTATGATATTAATTGTCGCCTCTCAATTAAATACATTTATTATGCATCTCATCATACATCTCATAATACTTCCCATAATACTTCTCATCGTACATCTTATAATATTTCTCATAATATCTCTCATCATCTCAGCTGTTCTCAACAAGATTTACCCAAAGGTCCTGCTGTTTCCCCAGCTCAAGCTCGAACACCTCAAATACTTTTCGTGTCGTGTTGAAAGCTATCGGTGAATCAAGCTGTGCGAAATTTATAAGCACAGTTATGTTTTCAGAGCCACCGAACACTGAAGAGAAATTCAGTGTAGATTCCGTCCAGGGACCGAGTATCGTTATGTTCCGGCTCTGTGTACCTGTTGAATTTGTGATATTTATCTCTATGCTATCAAGAGAATACTGCCTGAAGTTGCCTACAGTTATGTTAAGGTCATCACCCCGAGGCAGGCCTAGAATATAATAGCCTTCAAGATCCAGGTTATGGTTTTTTGAATATGTATCAAGGAAAACAAAAAAGATGTGCATCTTATCCTCTATGTTTGTGGAATCGGCGCTGTCTGCCACAATAACGTTCACGACATAATTGAGCTCAGATTTCATGTTGGTGAACATGTACTGCGTCCGGTCAAGCTCTGCTGTCTGCGAGGGGTACATGAACCGTGATGCTAATATCAAAGATGTCATGAATATCAGCACTGCAACGCTTATTATGTAAAACTGCCCTTTTCTCATAACTTACCACATATATATCAAAAAGACTGTTGGATCGTATTTATATTCATATCCTGAGACGACATAGCTGAACACATAGACGCTTTCATTATCAGGTATGCCTCCAAACAGGATGCTGTCTGTGTAGTTTGTGTAACCGACAGTATATTGGTATGTCGGAGGCAATAGAGTCTCAAGAGAATCTGAGAAACCAGTAAGATTTTTCGGATCCGATACGGCAAATTCCCTCAACTGATTTGACTTGTCAAGGAACTCATATACCCCGTAAACAGTCTTCACAAGTGCCGGTGACTCTTCTCTCTGCCCTGTGTTCATGGCTGCGACAACAAGAAAAGATACAAGCAATACTGCAGCAAGCGTCGCTTCAAGTATTCTCACATTGGCTTTCCTTATCATCACACACAGACCCTTAATTTATTGTTGTGCCGACTGATATATACTGTATGCTTGTCCTTCCGAAACGATCTATCACGATCATCGGAACCTGGACTGTCGATATATCTTTTGCCTGAGTATCCATATATATACCATAAAGTGTTGATTCCACGCTGAAAGACAGTATGTCTGAGACTGTCCTGTCACTCAGCTTATCTTCTGTATATGTCTCCTCCCATACATACACTATCTCTACTTTCTTTGCACCTGTAGGAATCGTATTGTTAATGAAATATGTGCAATAGACAGTGCGGTTTGAAAGGATAGGCAAGATATCGTTTTTCTGAGGCATTGTGCAGTTCATATCTATAGCAGGATTATAGCTGTTCAGGTATCTGTCAAATATCTCTGCCCTGACATCATAATCAGCTGTTATGTTCATATTGCCCCTGTTGATTATAGTGCCATTCAAGAGTATCATATCATCACCCTCATATTCTGTGCTGTTCAAGGTGACATTGAACCCAGCCCATGGATCGTTCAGAATGGTGAGGTTGACTGTGGTGTTAATGATGCCAACATTGCACAGGCTGCTGTTCCAGCTTACATTTATAGGGAAAGAATAATTTCCTGGCGGCTGGGTGCGCACAGATGAAACTGATATGTTGACTGTATCGTTTTCGCCGGAAGATATGTTTGATATGATTTCAGAATTTCCTATGTTCCACAAGGTTGTGTCCCATATATCATAGGCGCTGTCTGAATCATCTGCCTGCCCGACAACGACAGTTATGCCTGCAACATCCGTACTGGCATTGAGCGTTACAAAGAACAGTGATTCTGTCAAAGTCTTGACGCTATCGGGGGCAGATATCGCAGATACGTTGACATCATCTGCCATAGCTACCGGCGCATATACCAACTGTTCCTGGCTGAAATGACAGGATCTTGAAGCTGTCGTATCCATAGTTACCCCAACACAGCCGTTTGCCTCGCAGATGAATTCATACCACTGTTCTGTCGCGTTCCAGGATAAGGTTCTTGGACCAACACAGTTAACACCGCCGCCAGTCATGTCTGCTGTAACAGTGGCTCCTGATATGTTGATATTGTCCATAATGTTCTCATAATTGCAGTAGAACATGAGATGAGTCCAGTTTGAGATTATCCAGCAATCAAGAGATGTTAAAGTGGGTGATACTGTTATATTGTAACCTGGATCCACCAATACTGAATCAGCTACCTCGTGCAGGTAGGAGTGGGTTGACTCTGTCCATACATGCCATGTTGACACTTCATCTATGCAGCTTATGTTGAATGTGGTGTTCGCTTCGCCGTTAGTTATAGCAGCCATAATGTTCAATGGTATTGATGCCTGAGAGGTATGGCTTTCGTTGTGGAGCTCGAAATAAGTTATGCCAGAGTATATGTTGCTGTCGTTGCCGGGATGACTTACATTGTTGGCATAGTCTGCATAGAGGATGAATGTGACATTATTGTTGGAGTAATATATCTTCCCGAAATCTGTTGTGTTGTATGTTATGCTTATGTCGTCTACACTGAACAGGTCTGAGTTGTTCCCATAGTCGCTTGTCTGGTATATCAGACCGTCATATACTCTTACTTTTACATCTATAGGACCCAGCTCCTCATCAGTCATCGTATCGGGCGGGTTCCATAGGCAGAATCCGACCCATTGCTTGAGGTTCGCTGATGTCCTTGTGCAGTTTTCTGTTATGTTTATTATGTATTCATTTCCTGTGTCGTCTCTCAATGACATGTTTGTGATGTTCAGGACGAAAGGAATGCCTGAAGATTCATCAGGGTCTGTGATATTTATAGATATGTTTGCTATCTGATAGGATCCGGAATTCCTGTCTGTAGGGTCAGGTGATTCCAGCAGTGTTATGTTGGGATACTGGTTGAGGTATACAACACCAGACCAGCCTGTTGACCTGTTCTCGTAGAATTGCTTTGATGAGTTCACAGAAAGGTTCCAGTAGCCGTTAGGGTCTGAAAGCTGGAAAGTGTATGTCGCTGTATAAATTCCGTCAGTTTCCGGATCGCTGAAGGACAGGATGTGATTGGTATTGTCAGAGTCTGTCAGATATCCTGTCATTACGGCACCGGATATATTGCCTTCCGGTGAGTGGTCTGATGTCAGATATACGTTTACTGTTACAGTCTCGCCGGGGTTGTATATTTCACCATTGGGTTCCTGCCTATTGTTGTAGAGAGCGCCCCTCACTTCCATCGTGCTGTTAGGGATACCGTCATCATCATAGCAGCCGTTGCCTCTTAACGCTGTGGCGTTTATTGTACAGTAGCCAGGTTCGCCAAATACAGAGTAATAATAGTTATCATACGGGTCTATTGTGCAGTTGAAATGGCCTGCTGAGGCATCCCAGGTGCAGTTCTGATCTGCGATGCATGCTCCGTATATTGTTATGTTGGCATTGCTTGTGGCACCATCTGAGTCATTGACTGTGATGTTTACATAGCCTATGCTTGGTGCATAAGCTGTTGTCCTGTATATCAGGGCAGGAGTTTCAACCATAGTTATTTCAAGCTCGCCCCTGTCGAATGTGACATTCGCTATTGTGTCATCAGTATCTATATCAAGATGACCTATTTCATTGGCGATACATGAAAGGTTGTATAATTCTCCACATTGCATTGTAGTCGGAATGGAGCAGTTGCCTTCACCATATCCTGTCCAGGTGCAGTATTTATCTGCGGTTGTCGGGCATGAGTTAATATTTTCTGAGTTGCCGGGATTGCAGCCGAAGAAACAGTCCACCTTTATGTTCTCTGCAGAATTACCAGAATACAGGGTCGCGTTGAATATAGGTGTTGCTGTTGTAGTGTTTCCTCCAATCTCAATAAGTGTCAGGTTCACCTCATCATAGCACATAACATTTGAATATTCAAGGCTGCCGTGCTCGCCGTCAGGAGGCGATGCTGTGTATGTGTCTGAATTGTGGTCCCAGTCTGTCCTTGGATAACTGCCGACAGAGTTTGAGCAGCCGAAGTCATCCCAGAACATATCCATCAGGAATGTATATTGGTAAGGTATTGTGAAGACCTGGTTTGGTGCCCACAATGCAGGGAATGCTGATGAGCCGTATGCCTGCGTGGGCTGTACCCCTATATTAATTCTGAACAGACCATCCATATCTGTGCCGGTTATCGGCAGTGTTCCTGTGTTGTTCATAGTTGCTTTCATCCATAAGGTGTCGTTAACATCTATGTCAAACTGCGCGCTGCAGTCTGTCTCAGATATGTTGACTTCTGTGTCGGAATCCTGCACTATGCAGCCAAGAGATATGGTTGTATAGTTTACTGTGAAGTTTGTATAGGCGTCAAAGTCTGTATCTATATTTGGATAACCTAATCTTTCAGCATTGCAGTATATCGTGTTCTCGCCCCGGGTCAGGTTTGGTGCAGGTATCATGCAGGTCTTTTCATTACCCTGGGAGCCGCTGTATGTGCAAGTGTCTGCTGTGCAGGACTCTATCCTCGGGTTGCAATTAAGGGCGCATGTGACATTGACCATATCGTCAGAATCTATGCTGACATTGAATATCGGGACCAAAAGAGATGTGTTTCCGACCATAGAGACCACAAGCTGTGTTATGTCGTCCACGTCAAACTGGTAAAGTGATGTGGTGTTGCAGTAGCTGAGACTGTCGCATGCGCGTATGTAGTAGTCTGTGTATGATGCTCCGGAACCGTCAAGTGTGTCTGTCGTATATTCGCAGGACTTGGCGTTCAGTGTTGTATTGGTGCAGAATGTGGCTGAACATGAAGGATCTTTGCATGCCGAGAAGTTCCAGGTGTCTGCATCTTCAGGTATGTCTGAGTCAGAGATGTCTGCGCTGAATGTGAAGGTCTCGCCAATTTCAAAGACTGCTATTGATGGCGGCGATACATTTGAGATGTTGGGCTTTTCATTGACATGGACTGTTCCTGTATAGTTCGCCAGATCATAATTTACCTTATGGACAACTGCGATGTATGATATATTCTGGTAGCTGTTCGGTGTGCAGGTGAAAGTGTAGTTTCCGTCACCTTCATTAGTCATAGCCTGCATAGAACCCTGGCAAGATGCGCCGCCGCCTGAGACATTTATGTATTTTGTTGCGGCCCCGTCCAACATGTCGTTTCCGCAGAATGTCTCACTGTAAGCGCATGTTATGTTGAGCTGTGTGCCTGTGTTGATGGGGCTTGCCTCTTCTGTGCAGACAAGCTCTGTCGGCCTTGTCATGACTGTGATCTGGCAGTTGCTGTTGTCGGTGTCATCAATTGTTGAGCCCTGTCTTGTTGTGCTTCCGCTTACGTTTAAGTGATATGTTGTTGTTACAGGAACAAAGGTTGGAGTGAATGAACATAGTGTCTGGCCAGTTGAGTTTATGGTGTTGGTGTAGTTGGTGTAGATTAAATTATCTGATGAATTCAAAAGCTCACAGTCTATATTTCCTCCAGATACTGTGAGGGTGTGTGATGTGTTGAAATATGTTGATACTGTGAATTCTATCTGTGTGTTGCCGCATATTGACTGGCCGCAGTTATCGTAGCTGAAGTATATATCTTCACCGCAGGCAAGAGTACTGTCATCCCTCTGCCTTGAAAGGCCGTAATTGTCTGTTGCATTGGTTGTTATGTTTATGCATGTGATGCTGTTTTCGTGTCCGAGGTTGCGGCTGTATGTATATGTGTAACTGTCTATTGTCTGGTAATATGACATTGCATTGAAGCCGGACCATCCGGACAGGTTCTGCTTGTCCTCTATCACTGAGGCTATGTCAGATGCGCTGTCATAGTCTGTGACATTGAGATATAATATGAAGTTTTCGGTGAGGTGGTCAATGTCTATATATTCTATAGACTTGTTGTTTATATTGGGTGTCTGGAGCAGGAGTGGATTGCAGTATATGTCTCCTGTTGTGTTTGACTGTGTCGGATTGACATAGTATTGCTTTGTTGCATCTGCTGTTATGTTCAGATCCATGCAGTCTGCAGGCAGGTTTGAATTGTTCAGGGTGCAGTTCATCT
>WTCA01000021.1 GCA_013138805.1 archaeon
TATCGCATCATTATCTGTTATCATTATATCACTTCTCGTTTTTTCATCAATGGTATTTTCAGATCACATTCATACATCAATAAGTCTTGACATATCAGACACTCCTGTATCAAACTGGACACTGTCCGGCTCAAATAACCTGTACAACTTTTCAATAACAGCAAACGAATCCATAAACAAGACAACAATCGCTTTCAATTCCTCTTTCATTCTCGACAACTCAACGATCAACAACTCAGGATACCCCGATTGGACATGTTCAAACACAACCAATACAACAATAGAGTGTATATCATCTGAAAACACCACGCAATCAATCAGCATCTGGTTCAACACCACATCTCCCGCAATAACAGCAGAGACAGAATATGGCTGGCAGATAAACACCACAGACTTAAAAAGTAGCATAAACACAACAACCCTGACAACCGGTGTTGACGGCAAAGCACCGCAGGTAATCACTGCAGGCACAACCTCAACAGCAGACCTTAACGCAACCTCATCATCCTATGCCTTTCTTACAGTCAATGTATCCGACCTGAACATAGCCTCTGTAAAGATAAACCTTTCATCTCTCGGCCTTTCAAATACCACAGCAATGTATGATGACGGGACAAACGGCGACGATATCAACGCAAGCGATGGCATATACTCCTACAACCTTTCAGGCAGCATTTCATACATTCACGGTCTGAAAATATTGAACTTAAACATAACAGACCTCTTTAACCACCAGAACACAACAGAATCCATCAATCTTACAGTATATGATATCACAAGACCTGCAGTCACCTTCACAGCAGACCAGTACACAGTCAATGCCTCAGGAGAAGATGAAATAATCTTCTATGCTGAAGTCACAGACACAGAAGTGAACACTGTCAAGATAAACCTCACAGAACTTGGCGGATCAGGCAGCCAGATAATGTCCAATGACGGCGAGACAGGCGGCGACACAAACGGCTCAGACAACACATGGACATTCAACATGACAATACCTGAAACTTTCCAAAACGGGACATACAATGTATACATAAACGCCACAGACAACTCAAGCAACTGCAACGACACCCAGTCAAGAACAATAACTGTTGTCGATGTTACTGGACCTTATGTCAAAGACATGGCATCAACATTATCAGTTGTACCTGCAGACGATACAAATATCACATTGACAGTCAATGTTACTGATTTAGAAGGTCTGCATTTAACAGGTCTTTTAGAAGATGTATTTATTGATTTATCTTCAATAGGTGGGGATTCGTCTCAAGTCATGTATGATGATGGTGGTTTTTATGAATCAATAAGTATCATATCGAATGATACTACCTCTGATGATGATATTTATTCATGGATTATTTTAATCACAGACACAGTCCTATCAGGCACATACTATCTCAACATAACAGCAACAGACACAAACGGCAACATAAACGACACAGAATACATAGAGATAAATGTCACAGATGTAACAATACCAGACGCTTATTGGGTAAACCTCACAAAGACACAGGTCAACGCGACAGGCTTAGATTACACATTAATAACCGCAAACATATCAGATCTTGAGATAGACACAGTCTACGCAGACCTGAGCAATGTCGGAGGCAACGCGACACAGATTCTGTACGACAATGGTACCAACGGCGACACCTCCGCAGGAGATGGAATATTCTCTTTCACCTTCACAGTGCCAAACTCAATTGACAACGACACGCATACCATAGACATAAACGCAACAGATATATCTGGAAACTATAATGACTCATTATCAACTAGCCTTAATGTCATAGACACAATAGCACCCACAATAACAATCAACACACCGGAAAACGGACACTCATACTCAAACGCCACCGACCTGATAAACATATCCACAGACGAACCGGCAAATGTCACATACTCAATAGACGGCGAATCTTATACATCACTTTACAATCTTAGCACAGGAGGAGCAGCAGACTTCCCGCAAAGCAATTGGTCAGAAGGCACACACAACATCACAATCAACGCCACAGACGCATACAACCATAACTCTACAACCACAAGCACTTTCTACCTCCGCCCCGACCTCAACATCACATCAGTATATCTCGCAAACTCATCAACCCTCTACACAGGAGACACAACAACAATAAACGCGACATTAGAGGCATACGGCTTCAATGTATCGAATGCAACCATCAACTTTTATGTAGATGGTGTATTATTATCTTCCCAGACTTACAACTGCACCTGCAACATCACAGACCCGGTCACAATAGAATCCACAGCGGGATGGAATGTGACAAGCAAAACCCATTATTTCACCGCAAACATAACATGGACAAGCCAGACCGAATCAGACACTGCAAACAACGGACTGATGAACACTACATTCATCCAGGACTTTGAAACAAACATCACAACAGAACTTGATTTTGGAAGTATAGCAGTTGCCGGCATATCAACAAGATCCGTCAATTTCACAAACAACGCACATATAAACCAGTCAGCAATCACAGAGACAATGACTCTAAGCAAGCTCTACACATTCTCATACAATTTCACAAGGCCGGAAAAGAAGTCATTCTATTTCGCAGTGCCGGCAAACGCGACTTCCGGAGACATCACAGTCACGCTCTCGTACAACACATCTCTTGGAAATGTCATTTACACAAATCCTGCAGCAAACGCCCCGGGTATATCAAGACTGGACATAGACGCAAAATATATGAACTTATCCAGCCTCCCTGTCAACATTACAGTTGAGATAGATCTTGACGAGACCCAATGGATACAGAGCAATTTCAACACCACCCAGACTGTCGAGAACAAGTCATCAGAGATATTCACCTACAACCTCACAATCCCCGACAATATACCCTCCGGCAACTACACAGGAACCATAACTTACGAAAACGACAACAACTCAATATCATCAAACATCACCTTCTCAGTCACAGCGCCTGAGCTTTGGATAATGTCAGATGTAAAAGAAAGCCCGGTGCAGACATCTTCGGCAACATACATATTCTACGCTAACAAGAACACAGACATAAAAAATTACAGCCTGATAATCAAGAACAATAACGGCGGAACATTAAGCGATGTCTTCATCAACTTCTCATCCCTTAATTTCACAAAAGGCAATGAGAACATAACAATCTCATTAGACAACGGAACGGACGGTGTCACAGTTGATACTGATAATGCAACCTTCGGAAACATAGGTGCAGACGCAAACAAATCAGTAATCCTGTCCTTCAATGTCTCCAACCGCACAACAGGCATATACTCAACAACCTTCAACCTGACATCCTCAAACGGCGAGCCGATAGAGAATTATTCAGTCACATTGCAGTTGATTATAGACAACACTCTTGATCTCTCTATGACACACTCATCAGTCCACAAACTGTATCCCGGCAACACGACAACCTTTGAGGTCGATGTCACCTACAGGGACGGCAGTCCGGTCACAGGCCTGAACTCTTCAAACATAACAGCTCTTGCAATAAGGAACGGTGCTTCACAATCAATACTCTCATACCTTAACAATTTCACAGAACAATCACCCGGAAGATACCTATTCAACATAACCCTCCCGTCATCCATGGTCGGGGGAGATGTCCATCTGGATTTCACAGTCTCAACCGGAACTTATTCAGGCATATACACAGAAGACATATCAGTATACGCACCTTACCTCACTGCACCTTACTGGACATCCGGCTACAGCCCTTCAGACATAGACCTCAACACATTCGGAACAGGATATGACACATATGATGTGTCGATAAAAAACAATGGTCTTGAATCTTCAGGCATCCTGACAGCCACCCTGGAAACTTGCGGAGCATCATATATTTCCATAGTGGATGACCCGGCGCAGACAATATCATCAATCCCCGCAGGGGGGACAGGTACAGCAAGATGGCGTGTAGACCCTATAGCGAACAAGACCGGCTGTGTAATCACAGTGACAGTCACAGGCGGAAAGTTCTGGTTCAGCCAGACCTCAACAACACTCTCAAAGACCATTGATATTACAAACCCACAGGCTGTCGTACCGGTAGAAGAAGAAGAGGCAGAGGAAGTGGCTCCAAGCTTATTGTCTATCTGCGATGTCAGCACATGCGATTCTGACGAGAAATGCATCAACGGCATATGTACACACTTTGACTGCGACAACGGCTACTATTCTAATCATGATTGCATAGAATATGTATATTCCATAAATTTCACATCAGTATCTCAGAATGTAGAGATTGTCCAGGGTAACTCATCATCTATAAGGATATATTATAAGAATACAGGCAACATGAAAATTGAAGATTTCAGTTTCACTCTTGATGGCCTTGACAACACATCATCTTACAAGGTGGTCACAAATCTCCCTGACGAGATTCTTGATGACGAGCCTCAGGATGTAGTAATACTTATAAACATATCTTCAGATGCTCCTGTAGGACACCATACTATTACAGTCTGGTTCAGGTCAGACAAGCTGACAACTTCAAAAACATTTATACTCTCAATACTTCCTGACGCAGAGTCTATCGCAGAGATTGATGAATGGATGCCTGAGCTTGAGAAAGATATAGATAATCTGAAGAAAAGCTTTGACAGAATAAAAGACAGCATCAACGGCACAAATTACACATTCCTGAACGACACACTTCACAGTATAGACATTCTTTATGCTGAGGCGAAAAATGCCACACTTTCAGGCGATTTCCTGACAGTTTATGAGAGGAAGGCGCAGATTGAGGCTCTCATAGCTCAGGCAAACGCGCTGATATCTGACCAGCCTTTGAAGAAGCAGGGTGGAACATTGAGGTTTACGTTCCTTGCGCTTTTGCTCATCATCCTACCTCTGGGCGCATACATATTCTACGACCAGTCCCGCTCTGACGGTTACCATATATTCAAAGGCCTGAGCATATCGCACCTGAAGCAGATGCGCCTGATATCTTTCCTGTCATCTGCAAAAAAACAGCAATCACCCCAGACACAAAGGCATATATCTGCGGGAAAAGTAAATATTAACAGCTATCATCACATGCCTACCTTTGAGGTCCGGCTTTTAAGGGCAATGCATTCGCTAAGGCACAGGATTAACCTGAAGCTTGAGAGCATGCACAGTCACCAGATAAAGCTTGACAGCAAAAGATTCGTCAAGATGCCGGGAACATATACTCCAACATCTCCTGTACGCACAGCAGCACCGTCATATACTCCTGTAAGAAGAGTACACAACACTGATTCTGTGAGGAGAGTACACAACACAGCAATACACACCAATGCGGCACAACCGCATGCTCCTGCACATACTCAAAGGCCGACAGTAAGGCCTGTATCAAAGATGATGAAACATTTTGAGAGGTCAAAGACAAGATGCGGCATCTGCGGAAAGGATTTCAGGAATATCCATGAGCTTGAGCTTCACAGGAAATATAGCCATCGTTCCCTTCACAGGAAATAGAGATAAAGCGTGAGAAAAGATGAACAAGAACAACAACCTCATAACATTCATATTCTCATCAGTCCTTTTCATCTTCTTCATCCTTCAGTCAAAGATCAGTTTTGACATGCTCTTATCTCCTATGAGCGCCGTCTTAGGCACCTTCACAGGTGCAGGTCTTGGAATGAACTGGCTTTTCCTGATTCTTGCGCTCCTCTTTTTCTGCATCTCTTTTGCTCTTTTCATAATATACACCTACGACAACCCCGGAGACAATTTCATACTTATAGGCTCCGCAACGATATCAGTGATAATAATAGTGATACACTCTTTTTCTATGCCTGCCATAATTTTTTCCATAGGTCTTTTCATAGCATACTTCTACATGCTCTCTTCAGTCAAGTCCGGCAAGAAGAAGGTAAGATCCCCGACTATATTCAACACATCGTTGAGCATCTCATCAATAGCACTGACCATTGTCAATCTTTCCATAGCTCTTGCAGTATTGCTTGTCCTTATCAACAACCCGTCATATGCTGACAATGAGATGTCCTCCATGAGCTCAAGCATGTTCGGCATGGACATATCAGACATCGATTCATTCCAGCAGCAGATTTTAGAGCAGCAGAAAGAGGCATCATACGCGCAGATAGAGGCAATTGAGACATCAGTCCTCTATGGCATATATGACGAGACATCAGGACTGACAATATCAGAGAAACAGAAATGTTTCACCGCAATAAACTCAAGCATGGAAGAGATAGACAGAAACGCAAAGGCATCAATTGATTTCCAGCTTGCCATGGCATCATCAGACCCTAAGTTCAGTACAATAGAATCAACCCTGAATCTTCTGAACAAGTTCAAGACATATTACCCTCACATAACATTCCTTACAGTATTCATGATTCTTGGGATGATTAAGCTTTTCATGAGATATATCATAGCACTTGTCGCCCGGATACTTTGGGTGTCTCCTGTCGGAGTCCCTTCTTCCAGGCCTTCCTCACAACAGGTGCCGTCTTCCTCGCAGCAGGCACCTGAATCACAGCAGATGCCGTCTTTATCACAACAGGTACCTGAATCACAGAGGATAAGTATGTGAAGATCAAATCCTGTTGATGTCTCTCAGAATAAGATATATTAAAATGGGTTTAAAACTTCTAAAGCATCTTTGTGCTTTTCCTCTTTAATATAAGATTTCAAAAGTTCTACACCTTTTTCAGACAATTTATATGAATATTCTCTGCCAGGCACATAACCGCCATGACAAGGAAACCATTTTCCTTCCAATATTTCATCAGCTTTCATTTTTTCTAAAATATAATTAGTATAAAATGTTATTTTATCTATGCATTCTCCTGTGTAATCACCGGAATCAGAAAGGGTTTCATAAAATAATGTCTGTATGTTATCATTATTGATATATCCTATATCTTCTGTAGTCAGACCACCAGCCATCAGAATAATTATATCTTTTTGTACCAGTTCAGTGTATTTCTGGATTCTCTTTTCATCATCAATTTTATGTTGTTTAAATGCATCTATACCTTTCACTATCCTTTCAGGTGTTATTCCTTTCTCTACAAATATAAAAAGTAATGCATTTTCACCAGATTTTTCTTCTATATCCGAACCAACCATAATATCGACCCATAAAAGTGATTACAATATTATTGGTTCTGCCTCTTTTTAAATATTGCTCCATAATTGACAATTGTTTATAAAATTAACATCACTTAGATATTCAAAAAGCAAAAGATAAAATCAGGTATTTATCATGAAATGCTCCAGATGCGAAAAAAAGGCAGTGTATTACAGAAAATATGAAGGCCAGTGGCAGTGCAGAAACCATTTCACAAGAAGCGTTGAGCAGAGGGCAAGAAAGACAATACGCACCAACAGCCTGATAGAGCACGGCGACAGGATAGCTGTCGGCATCTCCGGAGGAAAAGACTCCCTGACAATGCTCTATTTCCTTGACAAGCTGACAAAGAGAAGAAAAGACATATCAATCTTCGCCATACTTATAGATGAAGGCATCAAAGGATACAGGGAGCACGGAAAAAAGACAGCGTTAGATTACTGCGAAAAACTCGGCATATCCCTTGTCATCGCATCCTTTGAGCAGGAATACGGCATGCCTCTGGACAAGATGATAAAAGAGGGAAAAAAGATAGACAAGACAGTAAGGGCCTGCACATACTGCGGCGTCTTCAGGAGAAAACTATTGAACGACACTGCAAGGGAACTCAAAGCAACAAAGCTTGCGATAGGCCACAACCTTGACGATGAGGCACAGTCCATAATGGCAAACAATATAAGGGGGGATATGCAGAGAAGCGCAAGGCTCGGCGCAAAAGCCATGGTTGTGGAAGACAAAAGACTCATACCGAGAATAAAGCCATTGAGAGACATCCCGGAAAAAGAGGTCGCCCTTTTTGCCATGCTCAACAATATCCCTGTCGACTTCTCAGAATGCCCTTACGCAGAGGAAAGCTTCAGATGGTCTGTAAGAGACATGATAAACAATCTGGAAGACAAATATCCGGGCACAAAATATTCAATAGTCAGGACCTTTGACCAGATGCTTCCGACGATAAAGAAAGCTTTTGCAAATACAAAGATAGGCACCTGCGAAAGATGCAAAGAGCCCACAGCCAACAATATCTGTAAGACCTGCATACTTCTTAAGAAGTTAAGCAAAAGATAATTTTAATCATTCATTGATAGATAAATTATTAAACATATGTCGCTATATCTCTTTATGGATCCCGAGTACTATGAGATTGCTATATACGGTATTACTGGTGCTGCTTTCGTTTTGTGTTTTAATGCATACTTCAAATATAGATATTTAGAGCAAAAATCATCAGATGACACATACAAAGATCATGTTGATGCAGAGATTAGAAAAATGAATAAGACACAAGAGCTAGTGAATAATGATGGTTACAAAAAATATTTAGAGCAAAGGATTGATGTTCTTAATGAATTAAATCTTTCTAGTAATACTCCATCAACAGTAATCAAAAGTAAGATTGATGCTGTTGTCGAACCCTATTCATTTGAAGAAAAAGAAATATAGTCGCTATTTTCTTATATATGATATTGATTTCACCTATAGGCTAAACTATTTTTCTCTCAATGACATATTTAGATATTGTCCAGACCTAAACAACTTTTATATACATACACGAATAACACTGTTATAGTGATATTATGAAACCTTTCTGCGAGGTAATGGTAAAAAATATATTCCCTGCCATAAGGGCCCTCATAGCAAAAGAGCTCATGGAGAACCTGAACCGCACCCAGAACGAGACCGCACATCTTATGGGCATAACCCAGCCGGCAATATCTCAGTACAGCCGCGAGCTGAGAGGAAAAAAAGTAGCAATACTTCAGAGCAACACATCAATATCATCCTTGATATCACAATCTGCCAAGTCTCTTGCAAAAAAAGACAGGAATGAGAATAGTGGCATAATGTGCAGCATCTGCCGCGAGATAAGAAATCAAGGCCTTCTGTGCAAGCTTCACAAGGAGATAGTACCAGCTCTTGAGAACTGCGACATATGCATGAAAGATGGCTGCGGATGCTGATATTCTTCTAAAGGTCTTTGCCATGTTCAAAAAAGCGCATCCAAAAAGAAAAAGAGATGAAAGAAAGATAAAGACAGAATCAGGAAAAAGACTATATGCCATTATCCAGGAAGACCTCTCGCATTCAAGAAGAATGAAAAGGATTCTTTCAAGAGCTGTGGCGTCACTTGTAATTTTATTAATGCTCATTATTCTTATAAATTTTTTTCTATAAATGTTTTCTTTTTTGACGCCGTCGTCTTCAAAAGCCAATATTCATCATTTAGAAATAAGAAAACTTTTAAATATAAAAAACAATACATTATCTGTGGATATCATGAGTGAAGAATTTGATGTTAAAAATATGGATATAAAATGGCTTGTTGAGACAGCAAGAAATAAGATAGACACTTCAGATTTAAACAATTATGTTAATGGCGTCTTATCCGAACTGGATCATATAGGTGAAATTCTGCCTCAGTTAGATATGGCTATTGAGAAAGATAAATTATCCAAAAACCTGTATCAGCTTACACAGAGCCTTGTCCACAACAGCCAGACATTCCTTCTTGCCGAAAAGCTTGATGAGTTAAGGTCAAAACTAAAACCTTTATCAGATTATTTATGTGATGATAATGATAAGAACAGCTTTAATATATACCTTGAATTCATTGACGGAATAATAAATAATGATAAGCTTTTGAAAGATAATAATCATGATGATGAATGGAAAGAATCATTTTATCGGCGAGAAAGTGTGATTTTAAAGGAGATTTCAGACTATTTCACTATGGAAGACAGCATAATATCTATTATGGCAGATAATTGTCATGGCCTTGCAGAGATGAATATGGGCAATAAAGATGCAGCTCTGGCTCAATTTAATAAATGCATATCCGAACTTGAAGAGATGTTCTGCCATGAAGATTTATACAACAAAATACAGCATAGAAATACATTGACTGAGGATGAGTATCATGCCCTGGGCTTGGCAGGATCTGTTGAATTTAATGCGGCAATGCTTGAACAGGACGGCGAAGAAAAAATAAACCGTCTTGATAATGCAATTAGTTGGAGGAATCACACTTTGGATCTTTGTCCTTCATATCTCAACAATACAAAAGCCATATATGAACTTATCAATGCATACGCCACTCTTGCAGAATATATGCTTGAAAATTGTCCTGAGAAAGATATGAAACATCTTCTGGATACATACAGAGAAATGCATAAGTTAAAACAGGATATACTTACAATCTCGCCCGAACTTAATGAAAAGATTGCCTTTGTTTATTCTGCGACTGAATTATATGACAATATAATAGAACCTATGGAAAAAAATGTCTACAATAAGATTTTAGAGCTTGAGGAAAAAAGTACTGATAAAGGAAAAGTAAATATTGAAGAGCTGAAAAGTTATACTGATGAGATGGGTATGAAAGAAAGTACTACAGTTGATGCACTATTATTCAACTTAAAAAGAAAAGGAAAGATTTATGAACCCGACGAGGGAAACATAAGGATGGTAATCCCCGGTTCTCATTAACAAAAAAAGCGTCGAAGGCAGGATTTGAACCTGCGGGTGCGTGAGCACAACGGTTTTCGAGACCGTCGCCTTACCGGGCTAGACTACTTCGACCTGGCTTCAAAATCATGAGACTTAATGTCTCAAGTCCTTAAAAATCTCAGATTTTTAGGACCCCAAAACAGCGTTGCTGTTTTTAGGGCTTTTCAGCAAGCTGAAAAAGCCAGAGCATTTGAGCCACCACTCACTTCGTTCAGGTGGCTGGTTATCGTTAGACAAATGCACTGCCTTATATAATCTCTTCAAAAACAAGCTTTATAACTTTTTTGCAGTTTTTCAAAGCATATTGTATTTCGTTTGTCTTTTCCTAAAAAAAATTATTTTTTATTTCAAATCCCAGTCTGATAAAAATAAGGAACATAAAACTGTTATTATCGGTTTTCAAGCAGTTCCTAAATGAAAAGAGAATATAATTATTTAAGAAAATGAAGAACTACTACTAAATAAAAACATATTTAAAGTTAAATAATCCAGATAATTTCTATGGGCAAAAAAATCCTTATAACAACAGTCGCAGGAAATACAATTATGGATTCTGACAGCTATATTGGCAGTGACATAAATGGGAATCTATATGCAAAAAAAGCATTTGAAATTAATATTGGCGAAAAACTGTATTTCAAAAAGGAAGCTATAGAAAAAACATTAGATGATATTGAAAATGATCTGATGGAAAGTCCAAGATACAAAGTTGCCAGATCTTGCCTTTTTATAGAAGAACAGACAGCACTTAGCTATCATTTGAATAATTCTCATAAATTAATGAATCTGGATGATGAAGAAAAAGTTTTAGTCATATACGATTTAGTCAAAGATAATATAAAAAGCAGGCAGACAGTGAAAAATTGGCTTTCTGGCAATGTGATTATGCCTAAAGATAAGCAAGTTCTTACTTTATTATCAGAAATTGCGCCAGAACTTGAATCCTACAAGAACGTATTTCTTGCAGAAGATATAACAAAAAAAGAGATGATTGATGGAATAGAAATTGAGATTCACTACGGTCACGAAAGGTATAATTTGTATGATTTATACATCAACATCCGCAGAGGTATCATGCATTATCTCGCACCTGCAAAAGGTGAAGGGGGTTGAAGAAAAAAAGAGCATACAGATGCTACTGAACATATATCTCTCGGCCATGAAATTGATATTGTTGTCAGCAAGTATTTTAATGAGATCAATGATCAGCTAATCTCTGCAAAAGTTACAGGGATAAAAGAAATCGAAAGAGGTCATGCACTTAAATTATCAGAAGATAAAAAAGGACTGTTGGAAAAAGGAATTGTAAATATAAAACCTAAAAATAAGCAGGCTTTTTTGGAGGAAAATGGGCTCAATGAAGTAACGTTTATAGAACTTTTTAATGACCTGACTGCTTTTAAATATGTTATAGGGAAATACGTTTTAAATTTAAGCGAGAAGTATTCTTTTGGTAATTTATTGAATACATTATATGATGAAGAAACCGGTTTTGTTGTTGTAGGTGATAAAATAAAAAATTCTATATCTCCAAACGTCAAGTGTCTTTTTGACTACAGGTCTGATGTAGAAACCCCTCTATCACAACAAATGATTAAAACATATGATGATGAAATTAAGCAAATGAATACAATATATGCTCACTTGGAAAAGAACATGAATTTGGATGAATTTAATTTAATGGAAACACTTATTGAGCACATTAATATGTTATGTAACAGTTTCTCCTCTAAATATTTTGAATATACAAAACATAATATAGAAAAATATAACTTTATGGTTTCGCAAATTCAAAAAGGTAACTCAGTTCAAGACATTATAAAAACAAAACAATTTAACATACTCAATAAGAGTGAAACAAAATTTGTAAGAGAATTTGAAAAAGAATATGGTCTGGATTCTAG
Organism: archaeon; assembly: GCA_013138805.1. Lineage (GTDB taxonomy): Archaea > EX4484-52 > EX4484-52 > EX4484-52 > GLR71 > GLR71. The sequence continues at coordinate 12,503 of WTCA01000021.1, forward strand.
TGAACCGATAATTAAGGCTTTTAAAAGAAGAGTTGAAATTAATGAGAAAAAAGGCGGCATAAAAGCAGTTATTCTTACTGACGAAGACGGCAAGACTGTTCTTGAAAAATATGGTTTGCCTGAATTGATACCTGAAATATACAAATAAGATATATTTATTATCTATATTATCCACAAATGTTTAGTCAAAAAAACAAGCTTTTTTTAAAGAACCTTGACTTCTATCTTCTCATCCTCAAGAAGTTTCTTCATCCCTTTCACATGCCCTGCACCGACAACAGCAATGATAGTGTCAAAATTCGAAGAAAGCTTCATCAGGTTATGCGCCATATACCAGTTCCTGTCAGATACTAAAACCTTGTATATAGACGGAAAAGAAGATTCCATATACCCCATCGCATATTCTATGAACTCATCCTCAGGTATTTTGTTAAGGTCAATACCTTTATCAGCAGGCAATATTTTAGATGCTCCAAGACCCAAAAAACCCATAACAAGATATGCCATAAGCTTTGCTTTCTCCTTTAGGCCCATAGCTTTCATAAGTCTGGAGATAGTAACATCAATCCTCTGGTCTATGAGCGCGACACGGGCCTCAGCCTTCTTCGCATGCCTGACAGCATCCAGCATCTCCTGCCCCGGCAATATGCCTGTCTCTTTGGAAAGTGTATCCTGCATCTTCTGCAGAAGAAGAACAATCACCTTCTGAAATAAAGGCAGCTGTATCTTCCCTTTCTTTTTATGTATCAGTCCCTGAAGCCTTGCAAGGTCAAGCTCGACAGCCACAAGATCAGGCTTTCTCCCTGATATGTTCATATCTACCTTCTCAAGGCTCTCCTTTGCGATATGGGACGTCCCGATAAGGTATATCATATGATAAATGAATCTATAACCTTTATATAAGAAAGGAAAGAGGAGCTGAATCCCTGCTTACTTCATCAATCAACTATTTTTTATATTATACAGCCAATAGAAACATTTATAAAATGTAGTCACTAGTATATAGTACTTGTGGGTGAACTAAAAATGGCATGCATGTTTGACAAGGCAAGTGATTTGTTTGTAACAAAAACAAGCCTTTATAATGAAAAGAATCCGACCGAATTGCAGTGTAATCTTCGTGATTTTGCTGAATATTTATCTGGCAATGAAGATGGCCCAGCGATAAAACATATGCTTACATATCTTTCTTTAGCCACTGCAGCATTAATCGGAACCAATGCAGGCATTAAGCCGGAACACACTTTGTCAGCAGCAGGTCTTGTAGCATTGTCAGACATTGCATATCATGCAATAACAGCAGGCGGCGATGAATCATTCGCAGGCAACGGTATATCTCCTGCAAATCCATAGATCTCAATATTTATAGATTGATGGTTGCTAATTCGCTGGTGATAAAAAACAAATATTTATAATCTTTGTAATTCATATTACTGCTTAACATATAGGTAATATTTATGTCTGATGAAAAAACACCGGCAATAGATAATCTTATCACTACAAATCAGTATATGCTTGATTTATCTAAGCAGGTACGAGAATTTTATAATCAGGCAATAACTTTTGAAAATCGCAGTCATGACTCTGCAGATGTTTATAGTTTCACTATAGCTAAAGATGGCTATGACCTTAGGGTTGCGGATTTTCCAAGTTCTTTATTCAATCACTGGTACTCGCCGCAGAAAAATAAGTCGTTTGAGTCAGTAGAGAATTTGATTGTTAAGACCTTGACTGATAGCTTAATGCTGGAAGATAGTGCCACAGTCTTTCTTGGAAAAGATACAGTTTCAGTGAACGGTCTGTATGCTGCATGGAAAATGTTTCCGGACATAAGAGACAATACATATCTTGTCATAATGCAGGGTGTCGGTTCTACTAATGTCTTTTCATGGTTTCTTGAAGGTGATCTGGACAAATACAGTGCTGCTTGTGGTTCTGAAGGGATGGAGATTGTAGAGATATCTCTTGATGATTACGGCAAATTATATAAGGAGAGAACTAAAAAGTCCCTTTAATTGTCTATTTCTTCCGCAATACCGGCTATGCCCTAAACAACGCAACAGCATCGCCAAGAGTCTCAACCTCAACAACCCGTATCTCAGCAAGGTCCTCAATCTTCACAGGCACATACTCAGTCTGGCAGTACCCTTCAAATATCCCATAGTCAGAGC
>WTCA01000052.1 GCA_013138805.1 archaeon
ATTGTCGTGAAGGCCGCAGTGAATATGATAAAGAACGCATTCTTGAGCTTGGCCTTAAGGCTTGTAATGCGCTTCTCTTTCCTGCTGCTCTCATCAGTTATGATTATCTGGTCATCCACGCCCGTCCCGACAGCGGCTATGATGCCCGCGATAGCCGCAAGGTCAATAGTCCAGTGTATGAGAGACGCCACACCAAGTATGATAAGCACCTCACTTAAGGAAGTTATAAGGATAGGAATCACAATCCTGAAATCCCTGTATCGTGCAAATATGACAAAGCTCACGACAACTATGGAAAAGATGATTGCAAAAATGGCAGTCTTCATAAAAGACTCACCAAGCGTAGGGCTTATCATGTCAATCTTGACAATCTCAAGTTTTGTTGGCAAGGCGCCAGATTCAAGTATTGCCTGAAGATTACGCATCTTCTCTATAGCCTCTTCCTGTGTATCACCGGGACCGCTTATTGTAATCGTGCTTTCTATAGATCCTTTAAGGCCGGAACCAATCCTCAATGAATCCACTTCAACATTATCAAGATACAGGTCTATATTTTCTGTAAGATACCCGCCGGTCGTACCGAAATCCACAGGAATCTTTTCAGTTATCTTTGCAAAACGAGACGCAGCATCAGCGCTTACCATAATCTGAAAACTGAACCTGTATCCTGCTTCAGTAGGTTCAACTCTTGTATGCTGTGCATCAGTGAAGACCTTGACCACATCTTCGCCAACATACGCAAGAGCGGTAAGTTCAACAGTATTTCCAGTAATGTTTGTATACTCAAACTCAACACCCTCAAGAACCAAAGAATCATTTATATCAAGAATCTCACCATTGATGGTGATTGTCCCATTATTCAAAGTTACATCATAATTGCCGCCAAATTCTAAGACACCAGAACCATCTTTTGTCTCCACATGCCTTTTGATCTTGGCATCAAACTTGCCCTGCTGTTCAAGTATATCTCTTATCTCTTTCTCGCTCAGGCCTGCCATCTCAACCTGTATGTATTTTGATCCGACAGACATGATCCTGGTCTCAGTAAGCCCAAGTGTATTTACCCTGATATTCAATGTAGTAATAGTCTTCTGTATAAGTGATGGGTCTTCCGGCTCAAGAAGTGCACGGACGCCGCCTTCAAGGTCAAGCCCTTTCCTTATGCTTGTGGTGATACCTGCAGTGCCGTCATCTTGCAGAACATAAACAGGATGTATAAATATCACAGAAAGTAAGATGGATGCAAAAAGCATCAGTATTCTCCAGTCCTTGGCCAGTTTCTTGTAGTTCATTTTTTCTTACCTTTCTTTGCTTTTGCGCGTTTTTTCTTTTTCATGTTTTTTGCTTTTTCCTGTCTCTTCACATATCGGGGTTTAGTCTTCTCTTCTTCCTCATCTTCTTCATCCTTGTCTTTGTCCCTGAGATACCATCTCAGAAGACCGACATTCTGGAACCAGGTAGTCATATAATCTGCCAGCAGGCCGAATATGATGACAAGAGCTATCTGGTCAAGCACAGCAGATGTAGACACAAGATAAAGTATGCTGAAAGCAGCGATTGCAGACGTGGTCATAGTAATCCCTGTTTTCATGGAAGAGCTGACCCTTTCATCAAGCGTGCCCTCGCTTTTTCTTTTTATAAGCCGTGTCGTCAGAAGTATGTCTGTATCCACAGAATAACCGATTAAAAGAAGAAGTGCAGCAAGCGTACCAAGGCTCAGGTTTATATTGAATATGACCATAAGCGCCATAGCGAAAAGTATATCAACTGCGGCAGCAGATATGATTGCGATAGACGGCACAATCGTCTTGAATGTCATGAATATTATTATTCCCATAAGGATGAACGCAAAGACAACAGCCATTATCGCCTGTCTCATGAACTCTTCACCCAGAGCGGCACCGACAGACTGTATGCTTATATTATCTTTGTCATATGGAATTGCCGCGCTGTCAAGTATGTCTGAGATGCTCTCCTGCGTTATGACATTCTCACTTTCAAACACGATGCTCGTACCGATATCTCCTGATGTTGTCCGCACAACGACCTTGCCAAGTTTCTCTGTTGCAATACCTTCAACAAAGGCCAGGTCAAAATCGGAACTATCCACAGCAACAGAAGCGACAGTGCCTCCCTTAAAATCTATGCTCTTATCAAGAAAATCACCGGTTGTGCTGTAATTATAGCAGAGAACACTGACAGAGAAGATAACAACAATAAGAGATATAAGTAGCAGTTTCTTGTAATCTGTTATCATCTTCATAGAGAACACACCATAAGGTCTATCAAAGATTTCATGGTTACGTTTATATTTCTTTTGATTTATTTTGGTTATTCTATAAAAAACATCCAATACAATATAATGACATGTTCCCTGATATATACATCTATATCTCGCTTTTCTTCACAAGCTTTCTGGCATCAACAGTCCTGCCTCTGGGATCCGAAGGCTTAGTCGCATACATGGCAGGCATAGGTCACAGCCCCATACTCATCATCCTCATAGCCTCAATCGGAAATTTCCTGGGTTCCCTGACAACATATTATGTAGGCCTGATGGGAGAAAAGACAATACTCTCAAGATATATAAACGAAAAGAATGAGAGAATCGCAAAAGCAAGAAACCTTTTCAACAGATACGGCACACCGGTCCTATTTTTTTCATGGCTGCCTGTAATAGGCGATGTATTAACTTTATTCGCAGGCATGGCAAGAACAAATCTATCCAAGTTCACACTCTTCGTATTTTCAGGCAAGCTCGCCAGATATGTCTTTATAGTGTTCTTTTTCTCGGCATGATGATTATATTTTAACCTTTCAGAACATAGGTGTCCATTCATTATCATTCTTCTTCTTCGGGACCTGATCTTTCTTCGGCTCAAAACCGAGCATCCTGTTGAAAGCATCATCCTTAGCCGCATCATCATACTTTGGCTGCGGTTCAGGAG
>WTCA01000066.1 GCA_013138805.1 archaeon
GCCATAAGGGTGGCGACAGAGACAGATATGCACGAGGTCATGATTGTCTTCAACAGCAAGATATTGAGAGGCAACAGGGCAAAGAAGTTCAGGGAAGTCGAGTTTGAAGCTTTTGAGAGCGTAGGCATGCTGCCATTAGGTATCATAGAGCATGACATCCGCCACACAGGCGAGCATTACTGCAACAACAATGTTGATTCCAGGATTAAGTATTTCAATAAGCTTGAAGAAAAGGTCTGCATCCAGAAGCTTACACCCGGTTTTGATCCGAAGATAATCTCATGCCTGGTTGACCTGGGCTATAAAGGCATAGTCCTTGAAGGCTTCGGCGCAGGCAATGTCCCGATAGATGAGAATTCTCTGATACCTGAAATAAAAAAAGCAGTAGATAAAGGCATACCTATAGTGGTCTCATCCCAGTGCGCGATAGGTTTCTCATGGATGTACCTCTACGAGTGCGGAAAGAAAGCCCTTGATGCAGGCGCGATACCCAGCCATGACATGATAAGCGAGACCGCGATGACCAAGCTGATGTGGATTCTTGGCAATCACTCAGGCTATGATATGAAGAAAATAAAAGAGCTGTTCCTAAAAGATGTATCCGGAGAAGTTTCAGACATCCGGAGCCCAAAAGAAAAGAGGATCTGGGAATATTCCCTGTAATGATTTATACTCCTTTAAAAACCCTTATAAACTTTTAATCCTTTTCAAGAAACGTATTGATATAATCCATAATTTTTTCTTTATTTTTAGTATTTACTGATATTTCCATCCCATAGCTTGTAGGTTTCCTGAATAATATATCTTCCCTGATAAGCTCTTTGACACAATTTTTGACTTTTCCTCTGATATCTGCAGGAAATCCTTTCGGAAGATTATCAATTGATGTATGGCTGTGCTTGAATTTGCCTAGACGGGTCAGTTTATGCAGAATTTTTCCTTTGATCTCTTTATCTGTCCACGTAAAGTCCACCAAATCATACTTTGAACGGAAAGATTTATATACTTTGTATATTAAACTTAGTATTAGTCTTATGACCATAAGACTCATGGAGTGTGGATTAACATGGAACAAAAATCATTGCTATTAAGGCTCACAGGAGATATGCCCTTATTTCGGATAATAGACTTCTTAGTGGAGAATAAAGGCATGGACTTCACAAAAACAGACATATCTGAAGGTGCAGAGATTTCAAGAGCATCTTTGTTTAACTGCTGGAAAGAACTTGAACTGCACGGGATAGTTAAAGTCACAAGGCAGTTCGGAAAGACAAAATTATACACCTTAAACTCAAAAAGCCTGATAACAAAAAGAATACTTGACCTTGAAAAAGCACTGATTTCAGAAGCTCTTGAGATGGCTAGTCCTGATTTAGATAATAATGTTCCTGTAAAAAAAGGGCTTCTGTTAAATGCTTGATTGATAAGATTTAAGATAAGATTCAAATGGCTTGTCAAAAGTTTACTGTTCCAATCAAATCTTCTTTTTAAACCCCCCTGATAAACTATATAAAGGTATCCACCTAATAGTATCTATAGCGAAAACAGCGTTTCTAATGCTTTTTAAGGTGATTTTTAAAAGAAAGATGAGATGATTGCACAATATGCTTCCTGCCTTATTTTTTGGCTCCAAGCATACTGTTTTTTCATAGACGAGAAATCAAATGATTTAGTATCTGATATTTATTGAAAAATCTAGAGTGAAACCGATGGAAAACAACAAGATGGAAAAGATAAAGAAGGAATACGGCGCAAACCAGATAAAAGTCCTTGAAGGCCTTGAAGCTGTACGGAAACGCCCGGGAATGTACATAGGCGACACAGGAAAGAGAGGCCTGCATCACCTGGTCTACGAGATAGTGGACAATTCTATTGATGAGGCTTTGGCCGGCCACTGCAATAACATAACAGTCCAGGTCAACAAGGACGGCACAGTAACTGTTGAAGATGACGGCAGAGGCATTCCTGTAGAAATCATGCCTGAGCACGGAAAATCTGCTGTAGAGATAGTCCTCACAAAACTGCACGCCGGAGGAAAGTTCGACAAGGATTCCTATAAGGTATCCGGAGGCCTGCATGGTGTAGGCATCTCAGTTGTCAACGCTCTTTCTGAATCTCTTGAGGTCTGCGTGAAGAGAGGCGGCAGGATGTACAGGCAGAAGTATAAGAGAGGCGTCCCTGAATCAGATCTTGAAGAGAAAGGAACAAGCGATTCAACAGGCACAAAGATAACATTCCTGCCGGACAATGAGATATTCCCAGACATAATATTTGACGTGGACATACTCAAAGGCAGGATAAAAGAGCTCGCATACCTCAACAGTGGCATAAAGATAATATTGAAAGATGAGAGGACAGATGAGGAGATAGTCTACCTGTTCGAGGGCGGCATAATGTCTCTTGTGGAAGAGCTCAACGAGGCAAGAAACAAGCTCCATGACAATGTCATATGTCTTCAAAAATCCGAAAACGATGTCGAAGTCGAGATAGCGATGCAGTACACAGACGCATATTCAGAGACAATCCTATCTTTTGTCAACAGCATAAACACGATAGAGGGCGGAACGCACCTGAGCGGCCTTAAGTCCGCCTTGTCAAAAGTCACGAATTCTTACATAAAGAACAACAATCTGACAAAAGAAGAAGTAAGCCTTACAGGAACTGATTTCCGTGAGGGGATTACTGCTGTGGTATCTATCAAAGTGCCCGAGCCCCAGTTTGAGGGCCAGACAAAGACAAAGCTGGGCAACAGCGAAGTCAAGGGTATAGTGGAATCTATAGTCTCTGCAACACTTTCAGAGTTCTATGAGGAAAACCCTACAACTGCAAAGATAATCTGCGAGAAGATACTCTCTGCCTCAAAAGCAAGGCTTGCTGCCCAGAAAGCGAGGGATCTTGTCAGGCGAAAATCAGCTTTATTTTCTTCAAGCCTTCCCGGAAAGCTTGCCGACTGCGCCGAGAAGGACGCATCCAAATGCGAGCTTTACATCGTGGAAGGAGATTCAGCCGGCGGAAGTGCAAAACAGGGTCGGTCGCGCCATTTCCAGGCAATACTGCCTCTGAAGGGAAAGATACTCAATGTCGAGAAGGCCAGCATCATAAAGATGTACAAGAGCGAAGAGATAACAAACCTGATAACAGCTATAGGCACAGGCGTCAGCGACCAGTTTGACATAGAAAAGATCAGGTACCACAAGATAATAATCATGACAGATGCAGACGTTGACGGTGCGCACATAAGCACTCTGCTTCTGACATTCTTCTATCGCTACATGAAAGACATAATTGAAGAGGGATACGTCTATCTTGCCATGCCACCTCTCTACAAGATACAGTCGGGAAAGACTATCAATTACGCGTACACAGACACAGAGAAAGACAAAATCATAACTGAGATGGCAGTCAAAGAGGCCAACATCCAGAGATACAAAGGTCTTGGTGAGATGAACCCTACCCAGCTTTGGGAGACGACAATGGACCCTGAGACCAGGACCCTCAAGAAGATATCAATCTTTGACGCAATAGAGGCCGACAAGACATTCACAATACTTATGGGCGACAATGTAGAGCCAAGAAGAAAATTCATCGAGGACCATGCCGGCGATGTCCAGAACCTTGATGTCTGATAATATTGATTGAAAGTGAACATTTATGGAAGAAGAGAAAAAGGATGACAACAAGAGCATAATTCCTGTATTCATAGAGAAGGAGATGAAGAAGTCTTACCTGGACTACTCCATGAGCGTCATAGTAGGACGTGCCCTTCCTGATGTCAGGGACGGTCTCAAGCCTGTCCACAGAAGAGTCCTTTTCGCAATGTATGACACAGGCCTTCTTTCAAACAAGCCATACCGCAAGAGTGCAAGGCTGGTCGGTGAGGTCTTAGGTAAATACCATCCCCACGGCGACACAGCAGTATATGACACAATAGTGCGTATGGCACAGCCTTTCTCATACAACCACATCCTTGTAGACGGCCACGGAAATTTCGGGTCGGTAGACGGTGACTCAGCCGCAGCAATGCGATATACAGAAGTCCGCATGTCAAAGATTTCTGAAGAGCTTCTCCGCGACATAAACAAGAATACAGTTGATTTCAAGCCAAATTTTGATGATTCCCTGAAAGAGCCTGTCGTCCTTCCAAATGTAGTCCCTAACCTTCTCCTGAACGGCTCTGAGGGTATAGCTGTAGGCATGGCAACAAAGATGCCTCCTCATAATTTAAGAGAGGTCTGCAAAGCTGTGATAATGCAGGTAGACAGGCCGGACATAACAGTCCCCGAGCTTATAGAAGTCATGCCCGGACCGGATTTCCCCACAGGAGGCATAATGTTTGGCCGCTCAGGCATGCACTCAGCCTACACGACAGGCAGGGGTAAGGTAAAGATAAGGGCAAAGACAGAGACCGAAGGCGACCCGGAAGCGGCTAAAGAGAAGATCATAATTACTGAATTGCCTTATCAGGTAAACAAGGCAAACCTGATAAAAAAGATAGCCGATCTCGTATCTGAAAAGACTATAGGCGGCATCCGCGACATAAGAGACGAGTCAGACCGTGACGGCATGCGCGTAGTCATAGAGCTGTCAAGAGGTGCTAACCCGCAGTTGCTCTTAAACCAGCTGTTCAAGCACACAGACATGGAGATAACTTACGGCATCATCAATCTTGCCCTTGTAGACAACAAGCCCTGTATACTTCCTCTAAACGAGATAATAGCGCATTTCGTAGATCATCGCGTCAAAGTTATCACAAGAAGGACCCAGTTTGACCTTGACAAGGCAGAGAAGCGCGCCCATATCCTGGAAGGGTTGAGGATTGCCTTATCAAATATTGATGAGGTCGTGGCCTTAATAAAAGGATCCAAGTCAAAGGACGAGGCCCAGGTAAAGCTTATAGAAAAGTTCTCCCTTACAGAGGTCCAGGCTGACGCCATATTGCAGATGCGTCTTTCTGCACTGACAGGTCTTGAACGCGAGAAGATAGACGCAGAATACGAAGAGCTTCTGAAGATGATTGCAAAATTCAAGGAAATCCTTGCATAGCCTCAGATAATCCTTGACATAATAAAGTCCGAGCTTGAAGATATAAAAGACAAGTACGGCCATGACAGGCTGACAGAGATATCTACAGCTGTAGACTATGATAACATAGAAGACGAGGATCTGATACCTAAAGAAGACATGATTGTGACCATAACTGAATCCGGCTACATAAAAAGAGTGAGCCAGCAGGAATACAGGTCCCAGAGACGTGGCGGCAAAGGCGTAATAGGCATGACCACAAAGGAGGAGGACTCTGTCGTCGACATGTTCTCTGCAAATACCCACGATTATCTGCTGTTCTTCTCTGATGCAGGCCAGGTAAGATGGATAAAAGTGTATTGTCTTCCGCTTGGCGGAAGATATTCCAAGGGACGCTCCATCGTCAATGTCTTAAGCCTTAATGATGGTGAGGAGATACGCTCTGTACTGCCTTCAAAAGACTTTGACGACAAGCATCACATCGTCATGGTCTCAAGAAAAGGTGTGATGAAAAAGACTCTTGCATCTTTATTTGCAAAGCCTAGGAAAGGCGGCATCCGTGCTCTTACATTGCGGGAAGGCGACGACCTTGTGACTGTAAACATGACTGACGGGAGTAAAGACATATTTATCGGCAGTTTCAAAGGCAAGGCAATCCACTTCAACGAGAGCGAGATCCGCCCGATGGGCAGGACTGCTGCCGGTGTCCGCGGCATCCGTCTTGGTTCAGATGATCATGTCATAGGCATGGCAGTGTCTGACCCTGACGGCTGTATCATGACTGTATCTGAGAAAGGGTACGGCAAGAGAACACCTGTGTCTGAGTATAGGGAGACCAGGCGTGGCGGCAAGGGAGTCCGGAATCTTTTAGTGACCGAGAAGACCGGCAATGTTGTTGCTGTCCGGTCTGTTGTCGATACAGACGAGATCATGTTGACCAGTGCCAACGGCAAGTTGATCAGGACACCTATTGGTGATATCCGTGTGATTGGCCGTAGCACTCAGGGTGTGAGACTGATGAAGTTAGACGACGGCGACAAGGTCATGGCAGTGAGCATCATTCCCGAGAAGGTTGAGGTTGAAGGGGAAGATGAGAATGGTGATGATTCTTCAGTTGATAATTCCGGCGATGATGTTGCAGTAGTTGAAGATTCAGATAAAGATACTTCTAAAGATACAGTTGATTCTGATGCTGGTGAAGTGAAAGAGGGTTCGGAAGAGACAAGAGATGATACTTCATCAGAAGACACTCCTGCAGGTGATACAGAAGAAGAAGAGTCTGACGCAGATCCAGAAAGGAAAGAATGACATA
>WTCA01000027.1 GCA_013138805.1 archaeon
ACAATAGCTACTCAGAACATGCCGCATTGGTATCTTTTGTAGCAAATGATTCAGTCATGGGTTACCATTCTGTTGAGTTCGGGCTGAAGATTAATGTAACCCGCGACGGGACAGAAAAGACAATAGATGCTGTAGGATATGGCGGATTCAGGGAACAGATGTATGCTGCAAAGGCATATCCTCAGGAGCCGGACAGAATATATGCAGGCACCTGTGATGATGTGGCCATGATAGTGGAAGTGACAGGCAGCCAGTCAGTTGAAGGTCTCATAGTATCTCTTGATAAGCTCTCAAGCAAAAGGACCGGCGGAAAGATAAAAGAGATATCCTCCTGTGTCACAGATTCTGACGGCAGCTGCATAATTATTCTGGAATCTCCAAAGAAATGTTGGAGTGGCGGCGGCTATTCTGCTGTGTTTAAGATAGAAGGCCAGGATGGCATGGACGAGCATGTCTATGGATGGTTCAGGTAAGGTGTTGAATTATGTTATATAAAAGATCATTTTCTGTATTCGCAGCATATATAGTCATGCTGTCTCTTCTTATGGCCGGCGCAGTCTCCGCAGCTTCGGTCCAGGTAAGCATAGGCGAGTATGATGCTGAGGTCTATAAAGACTCTTCATTCATAGTGCCTGTATCAGTGTCAGTTAATGACGGAACCGGCACAGTATCCGTAGCGATCTACCCTGCCTATGGCCTTGGCTGTGATACCTGTGTTCAGGATATCATCTTTGATGTTGCCGGGACAAAAACAGTATCATTCATGGTCCGTGCAGACAATACAGGCACATATGAGAATCCGTTTGATGTCGAAGCATCTATGGCAGAAGCGCCCATGACATCATCCGCAGCTTTAGGAATAATCTCAGTTGTTGAGATGCCTGTCTGGATTCTTGATTTCACATCCTCAAAAAACACTGTATCTGCAGGAGATACAGTGCTCATGACCTTGTCAATGTCTGTCACAGGTCCTGTTGACAGCATATCTGCAGATCTTGATTATCCTTCTTCCGGCTGGTCCCTTGTATCAGGCAATGAGATTTACGATATAGGGACTGTGACAGGCACATACAGCACCTCATGGATGCTCCGCGCTGATGCACCGTCTCAGTCAAATGATTTTTCAGTTGATGTGATATCTTCAGACCCCTCAAAGCATAGTTCAAAGACCCTGTCTGTATCAGGTATGGAACAGCCGGCAGATAATGATGATTTAGATGATGAAATATCAAGACACAGCACAGAAAATACTACCTCCGCAGCATCAACAGGCAAAAAGGAGGCAACAGTCAAGACCGGATTATCCCAGGGAATAGCATTGGAGAACAATGCAAAGCTAAGAAATATGCTTGCGGAAGCGTTTGGCATGCCTGCCATGGATGTTAAAGATATGGACAGCATGTTGCGCAATTCAAAAACCATATCATCCCGTATGCAGGTAGAGCGTAAGGTGGAAGTCTCGTCCGGTAAGTCTTATATGCGTATGTCCATGCTGTATGAAGGTAATGAGACAATTATTGATTTCGTAATATATGATATAGTGCCTAAATCCTTTGCGCAGTCCGCAAAAGACATAAAAGTCACAGCACCGGGAGCTGAAGTCCTGATAGTAGAAGATGACCCCGAGTTTGCTATAATATTTTCATCAATTAGCCCCGGCGAGACAATCAATATAGATTATGAGGTGGATGCAGAAGTTGATGCAGATGTAGTCTCATCATTCTCTGCAGAAGTCTATGCCTCCGCTGTCGGGGATAGTCCTGCATGCGCCCAGGTAATCACTCCTGCAAGAGACTTTAATACAGGCGAATGTGTAGAGTATCCTACACCATGCGATGTGCCTGAAGGCTGGGATGTGGTCGAATCCTGCGCCGTTGTTGTTGTTGCAGACAATATCCCGGACGAGCCTCAGTCAGAAAAAAGCAGTATATACAAGTACATGATACTCGTATCTTTAATGGGAATTATCGGCATGGTCATAGTCTTGCGCGGGAATAAGAAGAGGCGGTAATTTTTCTTTTGCCGAAAAGAAACATTTCTTTAGGCATATCCCTTATTTTCTGCAAAGTATCTTTTGAAGAACCAGTTAAGGAAAATGCTTTCATCCTTCTTTACCTGTGCCCTTTCCAAAGCTGTATAATAGCTGCCCCTTTTTTCATACTGTATGTTCAGCATAGGGAACTTATTGTTATTTAATATAAGATTCATCATCAGCCTGCTTATCCTTCCGTTCCCATCCGCAAAAGGATAGATTGTCACAAGCTTAAGATGCACCAGCGCAGCGAGTTCTACAGGATGTAGGGATACTTTGTTTTTGCTGTACCACTTGAAGAATTCCCTGAGCATTAGATAGACTTCTGCCGGGAACGGCGGAATGGACCTGCTTCCTGATATCGCCACCTGATAGTCTCTGATCTTTCCTGCAATATCTTTTTTTGTGTTTTCGAAAAGTTTTTTATGAAAATATAAGACAGTCTCTATAGATATGTCTTTTTTGTTGCCTAACATCTCATAGAATGTATTGATGTGCGCTTCTGCCTCTTTCACATCACACAGTGGTTTTTCTGAAGGGCTTATGCTTTTTTCAAGCAGGTCGGCAGTCTCCCTCAGAGTAAGTGTTGATCCTTCAATCCTGTTTGTGTCATAGGTAAACCTGACAGCAAAAGTTTCCTTGTTTTTCTTGATGGCAGATATAGGCATTCTTTTCTGTTCATCCAGGAATCCCTCCTTTATCCTGCTGAACAGTGGAAACCACCTGTCTTTGTATATATTCCGTATGAACTGTTTTTTAATGCCCTCAATATCCTTTGGCAACACTTTGCCTAGGTACATCTCTTTTTTCATGACCTTTGCGCCGTCCCTAAAGCTGTGCTCCAGATAATAGTATTTCATATTTCCAATTTTCTTTTTCCTTATGATGGCCATATTCATGTATTACCCCTACATCTTTATATATTTTAAGTTTTGTTTAGATTTGTAGGGGGTAAGTATTTAGTCTTGGATATATCGCATCAGAAGTAACTTTATGCACTATTTTCTCTCCCACTTTATATCCTGATCTTAAAAGTGCAGCATTTGCATAGTAATACATAGAATAGTATGAGCAGACGATAATCCAGAGATAGGATAGGCCCATCTTATCTATCTCATCTGCAACCCTTAAGCTCTCTTTGCCATTTTTCAGCAATACACCAATTATCTGCTCATTGTTATCTGTTTTTTTAAGCAGGCCTTCACGTAAGTAAGAGCAGACATTGGTATTTGCTTCATCTATCCTGTTTTTATCCAGCATTTTTCAACAACCTGTAATACTCTTCAATCCCTATCAGGATTATATTGTTTTTGATAACTTCGTTGACGACATTAAATCCCCTGCTTTTTGCCATACTGATAAAATCTTTATAGTTCACCGCAGTGAGATGAATCTTGTCAGGCAGTAATGATACAACTGCATGCATTTCCTTTTCATCTCCGCCGACAGTTAGGATATCAATATCTGAATGCTTGTCTGCTGTGCCTTTGGCATAAGAGCCGAACAATAAGACGATGAATGGATATTCAAGATCTGCAAGCCTGTTATGTATTATCAGGAAATCCTTATTCCTGAAAAGTTCTTTTCTTCTTAAGTGCTCAGCCTCAAACACCTTTTCATTGAACTTTCCTGAAAACCTGCATAACTTTGAGTTCCCCGCCGACTCAATAGCGACCAATCCCTCTTTTTCAAGCTTTGTTATCTTTTCGTGTGCTATCCTGTAATTTATGTCCAGTGCTTCGGATATCTTTTTTATCGTAAAGCGCATTTCCTTGTTTTCAAGCAGCAGCCTTATTATCTTTATTTCACTCGCCATAGTATTACCTTAAGTAATAGTATTATTACTTATTGTAATATATAAAGCTTTCATTTTTGGCGCGGTAGTTTAAATTTATGGAAATGAATTGTAGAGCATATGTTTTTCCATCCATAAAGAAAATATATCTGAGTATCCTATATAAAATTAGGTGACCTTTTCAGGTGGTTATTATTTTTCTTCTTAAGCCTTTTTTCTATCTCGATAGCTTCCCTTTCTCTTTTGATCTCATCTTCAAGATCTTTTTCTGTCGGCAGGCAAAGCCTGTATCTTGAAGCGAATATGTTCCGGCTTTCATCAAGAAGCGTGTACTTGACCATGGCATCGTTCTTGTCCGAGCACAGTATGATTCCTATTGTCGGGTTGTCATTATCTTTCCTGTTCTCTTTCTCAAAATACCTGACATAGAAATCCATCTGGCCGATATCTTTGTGCTTAAGCTTTCCAAGCTTCAGGTCGATAAGCACAAAGCATTTCAGGATATAATTGTAGAACACAAGATCTATGTAATAATGTTCATTGTCCAGGGTTATCCTTTTCTGCCTGTCTATGAAGGCGAATCCTTTTCCGAGTTCAAGAAGGAATGTTTTCAGCTTGCCTATGATAGCATTCTTCAGATCCTTTTCATTGTAGGTCGGATGTTCAGGCAGTTCCAAAAATTCAAGAATATAAGGGTCCTTGATAACATCTTTTGGAGATTTGATAATATGTCCTTCATTGGCAAGAGTCTTGACTTGTGCCTTGTTTCTACTTAAGGCTATACGTTCAAAAAGAAGGGAGTTGATCTGTCTGTCCATCTCCCTCACAGACCACATCTCACCTTCTGCTTCCTTCAAGTAAAAATCCCGTGTATCTTCATTGTCTATGCGCATGAGCAGGATATAATGTGACCAGCTCAATTTGCCAGACAGTGTCTGGCAATTCTTAAAACACTTATAAAATTGTTTCATATTTTGCAGGTTTTGCCGTGAAAACCCTTTGCCAAGATCTTCAGTGAGTTTTAATGACAGTTTCTCAATCAGCTTTTTACCATAATCAGCTCTTTCTTTGCCTTCCTGTTCAACATCAACAATGACCTTTCCTATATTCCAGTATGCCAGCACCATGTTGAAATTGATGTTTCGGTACGTGTTTGCTCTTGCGCTGTCAATTATATCTCTTATATCATCATAGAGTTTATTGAATTCCGTATAATCCATAGCTTAAGATATGCTTGTATGCTATACATAATTTAGTGACCATTGAGTGTGGTTAATTTATAATGTGCCGACAATATTCACAGAGAAAGCGTCTTCTTGATAATCTCAATGCCTGCTATATATTTCCTGTCCATCAGAAGAAATCCTGCTATGGTAAGATTCATGAAAGCAAGGCCTATAAAGTACTTGTTCCTCTTGCTGAGTTTATTGATCACAGGTATGTTCTCAATCCACATAGATATCCCTCTTTAGGCAAATATACTATACGTTTTAAAATATATATATAGTTTTCGGTTATTGTATATATATTACCTATAGATAACTTAACAGTCTGAACAAGAATCTTTAAATAGTTTACCTTGGATCTTTGTTATTTAGTGGTTTGGTTAACCGCACACAGTAGGCGGCGCAAAGAAACCTTCAAATGCAGTATGCATTCAGTGTCCTGCACCCGAACATTTACCTGCCAATAATCTTATTTTCATAAAACCCTTACTTTTTGGATTTTCATTTTTTGCCTTTATAATAAGTCTTAGGTCCGTTTTTTGCAGACATCTTACTTTTGATGTAAAATATAAGGATTATGAGCAGGAGCAATGATCCGATCAACACTAGGTTAGATGGTTCGGTTATGGTTGCAAACAATGCAAATCCTGTAGGGCCTAAAACACTTGATGAAGACTGCATATCATCTTTTGTAGCATCCACAACAACACAGTCCTGTGTCTCAGAAGGCCTGTTGACCTCAATGTCGCAGTTGTTTATATCAATACATCTCCTGGTCTGTGTGCTTTCAATGCACTCGTCCCACTCAGAGCATACCCAGTTAACAGTGCAGCCAGGTTTTGCTGTTGTTTCCACAATGACTTCATCAGTTTCATCAGATGTCACATTATCATCAGTAGTGGTGGTAGTAATCATTGTACCACCTGTAGATGTAGTAGTGGTAGTTGAGCTTCCGCCACCGCCGCTGGAACTACGGGTATAGCAGTCACTTCTTACAATAGTACACTCAGGAGAACAGCTAAGGCTCCCGGCATTATAACCGTAAGAAGAACAGGTTAAGCCGCCAAGATCACTGCCGTCACATTCCTCTCCCGTTTCAAGCATATCATTGCCGCATTCAGTTTCAGGAACCTCAACAGAAAAGGAAACATCAACGCTTCCGCTTGAATACATGTCATTTATCGCAACCACAGTAAGGCTATTAAACCCTTCTATAACGCCTGATTCAACATTTATAGTAATATTAGGTGTAAATACGACAGGTAATTTATCATTCAATGAATACATCCAGACAACTATAGTCTGGTCTGCATACACTTCAAGCGGAACGCTTGTACTATTATAAATTGCATTGTCCTGTGGTGAAACAACAGTAATTACAAGATCTTTTTCTGGGCATTCACCGCAATCAGCAAGACATGAAGAACACGTTTCATTTCCAAGGCAGAAGCCGTCACCGCAAGATGTAGTAAGTTCAAAATTAAGTTCAGTATAACCATAATTTTCAAATGTTTCACTTCCTGCAGCCTTTCCGCTTACAGAAAAAGATATTGTATCTCCGATCCTGTCTCCATTAGGGTCAGGAACATAGAATATAGGAGATGGATCTTTACCATAATAACTGCTGGTAGTTATAGTAGAATATGTATCACCATCAACACTTGCTACTAAAATAGTATTATCCGGAGCAGCCACACCATTTACATAGATAGTGCCGTAAAACTGGTGCGGGATCCCTGGCTCAGCAAACGCAGCACTGCTAAATAAAACCATTGCAATAAAGCCAAATAGTAAATATAGTTTATTGTACATATTGACACCAACAACATATAGAAGCCCAATTTTTAAATAACTTACTCATTAAAACAAGAAAATTAAAAAAAAAGTTAATGATCCATGCCAACTTACATCAGCATGGAATCATATATTAGCTTTTTATAGCGAATTAAACCCGCCACAGACAACTTCTACCAAATCCTGAGGACAAGTGCTTGACTTTGAATATCTGTCATCCTCATCCATAAAGACCCAGTATCCAGCACCAATATCTGTTCTGTCACATACACCATAGTAGTCCCATTCATTCACATTGTCTGGTTCCCAGTAGCCTACAAGATTTTCCCATTTTATAGGTAGACTCATTTTCCAAACATCTGGTGGACCATTGTTTAATGAATGCAACGCACAGTATGCTCTCTCACCATTGCCTAAAGGACCACGGTAGTCCATGAGTTCTTCCTGGACACCATAGAGGCCGATCAGGTTGTATCCATCAACAAGTTCCCTGCTTGGTGGTGTTATTGCCGGGTTGTACAGGTCTCCGCCAATGACAAGTTCAGAGTCATTGTATGCCATTACCCAGTAACCCCATCCTGGAGTTATCTCTTCAAGATTGTTGGTCCCGTTGGCTTCCGGCCTGTATACAAACCATTGGTCGCTCTCTGCATCGTATGTCCAGACAGATTCTACTTTGTCCTCTATGTCCTCAAACACTGTTTCTACATCATCGTCTAGAAGGACAAATGGCACAGATATCAGGTTCCATTTCTTGTTGAGTTCAATAGTTATCGCATCTCCGATTACCTTGAACTTCTCGATATCCAAGTCACCCTTGTTTCCCAGAGCATCGACGCAGTAGTATTCAAGTTCATGTTCTGTCCTTTCAAGGAAGTAGAACTCCTCAATGATGTCTTCAGCACAGCAGAATCCTGAAGTTGCATTGTAAGTGTGTTCATATTCCTCACAATATTCTTCAGTGACATCATCTCCGTCTTCTTCAACATTGAAGCAGACAATCTCATGGTCTACAGGATGCGGTTCAGGATCAACACACTCCATCGTTATCTCTGTGTCCCTTGTGACTTTCCAGCATTCTATCTCAGTGTCAGGATCTCCATTCCAGCACTTATCTGCAATATCATAGAATATTGCATCTGTACCGTCCCAAAGTTCCCTTGGCTCGCCAACAGTCTTGTTAGGTGTAGGTGGTGTATTGTCCACAAAGACGCACTGGTGCTTGACCTCTTCTACCTTGTCCACATTGTCATAGCTGTAGTACTCTATAATATGGCACGATTCAAACGCCTTGTAGAAAGGTGTTCCATCCCAGAGCACAAAACCATGGCTTGTAGGATTGTATGGTTCAGGTGCTGTAGGCTTGCCCCATACTGTGGCCCTGTCATCTTCTGTCCATAGGTCACATACTGTCTGGTTAAAACAGTATTCCCAATCAACTTCATTCTGAAGATAGACATCCCTGTAATAGGTTGCTGCTACACCCGAGTCATGAGGTCCCACAGCATCGCTGGCAGACAGATGCACTTCTGTTTCAGATGTTATCCAGTACGGATTCTCAGTCCCCTCTGTTATCGGATCAGGGAATTGCGGACCGACATACCATTTTTCTGTCACAGGAGCAGTCTTGTCAACAAAGTATACCTCAGTGGTCATGTCTGTATTGCCCAAAGCATCCCAGCATATTACTGTCAGTTCATGCTCTGACTCTTCCGGGAAGTTGATATCAAAAGGCGGTGTTACCATATCTTCGCCTCCGGATACATTTCCATTGTCAAGCAATACATAAGACCAGTTACAAAGCACATCATTTACAGGATGCGGTTCAGGATCAACAGCTTCCACATGTATCACTGTAACACCATTGATGTATAAGTCATCCTCTATCATATACTGAGGTCCGACAACAGTAGTCTCTATTTCCGGTGCCTGCGTATCAACAATGTCAATCTCAGTCTTCACAGGACCTGCATTTCCAAGACCGTCCACACAGTAGTACTCAAGCTCATGGCATGAGTCTTCCTCAAAGTAGATTGTCTTTTTAACAATGTGTGGGCCTGCAGGGTCAATCCAGTCTGTCCAGTTGCCCCAGGTCTCGCAGTCATCGCTTATCCTGTACCTGTACCAAAGTGAGACATTGTTTACAGGATGTGGTTCAACATCCCAGCAGGACATTGTTATAGGCGTTGCATTGGTTATATAATCAAAACAGGTTACATTGACCGGTTCGCAAACATCACCTATACCATTACTGTCGCTGTCTTCCTGGCCCGGGTTATAATGTAATGGACAGTTGTCATCTGCATCACAGATTCCATCCCCGTCTGCATCCAGACATGCTTCCTCACCGAAAGCTACCGGTGCGAACGAGGCTGATGCATAACCATACCCGGTCATGACAGATACACCCTTGCTTCCTGTAATCCTGTATAGGTTATGTCCTGCATTCACATCCTGCACTTCGCCCTGGTTAAGGTTATATGTATTCAAAAGTGTATCAGTGCCTGCATCATATACATTGACTACAGTATTGTCATTGAAGGCAAATGCATATGTGTACCCTCCTGTCCAGGCAGGTGCCATAAATTCAAGACCTATACCGGAACCACTGCTTCCGTCAGCGACATAGGAACCCTGATGGTAACTGCTTGTATAGCTGACAAACGGCTGGACAGAGACTGTCACATCCTTGTCAGATTCAACAGTAACATAGGTTTCTGTTCCTGCACCAAAGGTCCAGCTTAAGCTGTCCCCTTTATTGATTGTTCCTGAAGCAAGTACAGCATTGGTTGCAGTATTCCTGATAGTTACAGTAGTATTGTCCTCGTATGCATAGGCATTTACTTCACCAGACCAGAGAGTGCCTGCATAAGTATGGAAAAGCTGGCCCGTAAAGAGACCACTACCGGAAGGTACAAAGTATCCCTGATCATCAGCCGTAAGGACTGTCACAGGATTATCACTTTCAACATGTACATGTGTTCCGGAAACAGCATTAGATGCCCAATGGTCGCTTGCATTAAGGACTACATCAGCAATCACGGCATTAGTGGCAGCATCCCTCACAATGACATGGTTGTTGTCATCATAGGAAAATACCATAAATTTATTCTCGCATACCTGGTTAGATGTATGCGTGAAGACATCAGTGCTTGCTCCCAGACCTTCTTCATCTATAGCATAGTATCCTGAACACCCGGAAGATACAGGATCTCCGACAAGGACAGAATATTTCTCAGACCCTGTTGACCTGTAGATGCCGTTAGATACTTTAACAATAGCCATATCTCCTCTGTCAAGTGTATTGTTGTACTTCAATACATCTGCTGAGTCATACAGCTGCAGGCTGGTGCCGTTCGTATATGCAAAGAAGATAACATCTCCCAATGTATAGAAGTACGACTCAGCAACATCATTTGCAGATGCTCTAGGGGATGATGACAACATAGATGCCATATCTTCAAAACACTTCCTCACATGCGGTTCGCCAATCACTTTATCAGTTTCAGGCGGTGAGTTGTCCACAAAGACGCATTGGTATTTATCTACTTCTCTGTTGCCAAGCGCATCAACGGCGTAATATTCAATGACATGGCATGACTCATCCGGCTTGTTGAATGGTCCTGCATAATCATTCCAGCCTGTATCATATTCAATATATCCGTTATAATATTCAGGATGGCAGTATATCTCCGGATGACCGCAGATATTGTCATCTGAAACAATCATATTTCTCCAGAATATGCTTACTGGTTCAATCTGGCCAATCTTTTCATCATACGCTGTAAGAGTGATCAGTGTGCTTGAGTTTATCCAGTGTGCAATGCTGCAGATATCATTAGGCTCATCTACAGTATATGATACATCATCACAATATTTAGGATACCATGCCCATACAGACGGATCACCATAAGTTTTTGTAGTCTCAGGCGGTGTTGAGTCGACTAAAAATACTTCAACATCCTCTTCCATTGCATTTCCTAAAGCATCAACACAATTTACAATAAGTGTATGTGTTGAATCCTCTGTGAAGTATATATCTACACCTTCTTCACCAAATTTGCCTGAAGCAACAGGGTCTTTTGGCTGGTCTTCCCACCAGAGCTCATAAGTACATACAACTTCGTTTACTGCACATCCGTATGTAGTATCGTCCTGAACATCAATCCTGACACCGTTCACACCATCATCTCTGACATAGCAGTCATCATCAGGACCTTTAGGCGGACAGGCATCTTCATTTAATATTCCGTCCCTGTATCCTAGATGATCCGTGCCTATCATTGTCTTGTTGATTATCGGCGGCTGCGAATCAACCTTGAACCATTCAATGTCGGTCTCGCTTTTTTTCATGACTGCATCCAGACAGTAGTATTTAAGGTCATGTACAGAGTCCTCCTCAAATACAATTGATGTTTTGTGATCCACACAGCAGAAACCATCCCCGTACTTATCGTACGTTCCTCCTGATATCCTGCAATAATAATCTGTCAGGTCAAAAGGATCCAGGTCATAAGACACATAGAAACAGACCTCCTCGTCTCCTGAAGGGTGCATCCCTTCATCAATACATGTAAGGTTTATCTCTGTTACATGATCCTGTACCCAGTAGCATTCCTCTGTTGGAGGTTCAACCCAATCGCATCCCTTTGT
>WTCA01000024.1 GCA_013138805.1 archaeon
ATAGTGGATATTTCAAACCATGGCAATAATGGAACACTTTATGTCGGTGCAGACAGTTCAGGAAATTACACGGCAGGCAAAGTCGGAGGAGCATACACTTTCGATGGAGTGGATGATTATATTGACTGCGGAAATGATCCAAGCCTGAACCTTACAGATACTGTCACAATTGAAGCGTGGATTAACCTTCAATCGAACAAAACCGGGATGGTAATTGATAAAGAGCAGGCTTATAGAATATGGCTTCAGTTTTATGGAGACGCTAACTGGTGCAATTTTGTATTTGAAATATGGAATGGTACTGGCTGGGAGCAGGAACTAGAAAATGCGTACTGGGACATGCATAAAGATTATCATATAGCAGGTACATTCAATGGCACTGATTTGATACTATACCGGGATGGAGCTGCATTAGGCTCCCCAAAGTCTTATTCGGGCAGTATAGGCAGTTCCGCGCTTGACCTAGAGATTGGCAGAAGCTCGTTTGACAGTAATTATTATTTTAACGGCACAATAGATGAAGTCCGGATATATAATCACTCTCTTTCCGCAGATGAAATCCAGATGCACTACAAGAGTGAGTTCCAGAAATATAATTCTACAGACTGGTATTTCTTCTATAATAAGACAGGTCTTGCGGATGGAACTTACACTTACATCCCCTATGCACAGGATTGGCTTGGGAATGTGAACGGGACTGAGATGAGAGTAATACTAATCAATCAGACAGGAGCGACTTCCACATCAATATCGGGAATGCTGGACGGATATTATGGATATGATTTTAAAGCCAATATATCTACAGCAGATATAGATTCATTAGCGGATTATTCTTTTGATACAATAGGAATAAAACTGAATTTCAGTGATTTTAATGCTAATTGGGACCACATGAAAAATATAATCAACTACACTGCGAATACATTAAATGCAACGACATTCATTGCTTTTACATTTGACGGAAATTATGACAGCAGTGATGTATATACAAACAATACCTGTGATAATATAACTGCAAATATGAGCGACCTTACAAATGATCCATACTACAATAATACTTTATTTATTGTGATGGATGTAAATAAATCACAGGCAAATGTGTTGAACTTTACAAATAGGATAGCAGAATGCATTGTAAATGCCTCTTCAAACAAATTTCCCCTATATGTAGAAAATTATACGAATTCATCTCTCGACAGTTCCTGGGCGGCTACATGGGATATGGTGCAGGTTTCTGAATCTTCAAACCAGTCATTCATTACAGCGGAGATGAATTATTTGAGGACAAACACTTCCAGAACAAGGATATACTATAACCTGACAGATGAAATTAAAGACAAGGCAGAAGATTATTATAATAACCTTATGGCTGTATTGCGAGGCAATCCTATTGTAACAAATATAGCCTATAATTATGTGGCGGAATTGAATACTTACGATGTGATTGTCTTTAACAATGAAACAACGGCACAGAATTACACAATAAATGTATCTTCAGCAAATAGGGATGGCAAGGATGTATGGAATCCAAATAACGACAAGCTGATAGAAAATAATACGGATGGAAATTTTACCGTAGAAGTAGATGCATTGAGCTATGCAGTATTGTATTTTGAAGACATAGACCACTTAACAACCTCGCAGGTATGGGAGCAATCAACAGCGCAGACGTCTTACAGATATTACAACTCCTCAGATACCGGAGGTGGCGCATATGCAATACAGGGAGGCAATGAAGCTATGTTTGAAATTAATGATCCGTCATATGGTCATTACAATCAATTTATGCTTCATTACGAGTGGTTGAATACTTCTCTGGTAACAAATTATGCAGACTATCCTGTTGTGGTGATAACCGACAAAAATGTCGATGCAATCAATAATTTAACAGACGACATGTCTAAAATGTATGGTTATATTACCGTATTACCTTATTCGGATACAGATGAATGGGAAACAAACATGACAGATGATGTAGATGTATGGACTGATACTTATGATATAAATATATTTATGGATGAGATAGATGCCGGTGTGTCTGCAGGAAATAATTTTGAAACAAGATTCAAGAATGTTTTAGATTATATACGGGTGAATAAGGAGAAAAAAGCAATATTGAATACATATACATATTACACTGAAGCAGGCGTTGGAGGGATGGGGGACTACGACATGAAAGAAAGCTTTTGTTCAACATGGTCTGGTTCTGTGGATTCACCTATCTATTCCTGGGAATCCTGGTCTGTTGATTATAACCGGGCAGTTTGGTCTAAATCATCAGTCAACCCGCAATTGTTGATTGCTTTTGGAAATCAAACCAATGTTTCCAAGATGATGTATTGCTATGCGTTGTATCTTGTCCTCTACGGAACAAGCAATAATCACCTATACAGATATGCACAGGCAAATTTTCAGGGACAAAGAGACATATACACATTTAATCCAGGCACTCAACTGGAGAATGCATGGACTGAAGTTAACTCAACTCACTACACAAGAGAGTACAGCAATGGAATTGTGCATGTATATCTGGATTCACACACATGGTCTTTTGACAATGGCAGAGAGGTAAACCAGACGGAATTGTGCTTTAAGTTACAGCATTATTCCGCAGATCCTTCTTCTGCTTCCGGCCTGAATTTCACAGTAAACAACGATACAGATACTGTGTATAATATCACTTATGATGAAATTGGAGAGACTCAATGGAGTATCAATACTGTGTGCCGAAATATAACTTATAATCCTAATGGAAGATATACTATACGACTTTATCCCACAAATAGGACATCGTCTGATGGTGTATCTCTGTTAAATTTCAATACAAACAAGACGGGAGCATTTTCCTGGTGGGATAATTCAGTAGATAATTATCCGGATTCAGAACCGTCATGGACTGCATATGGCAGATCGGGGCTCAACAACGATACAAATACGACAAATTGGTGGGGGACTCTGAAAGTAAATGATACAATCAAGACGAGCATAGACACACTCAACACAATAACCCAGGCAACAGCAGTAGAAGAAGAAAGAATAAACATAACGCTGTCCTCTTTATATTCTTATGATGTAGAAACATGGGGTGATATAGTTGATGTCGGTACAGGTTATATTGATCTGTATTATTGGAATGATACAACATGGAACCTGATGTATCCTGAAAACACAACTACATGCAATTCGTCAAGTCCAATATGGAATGATACGACAATAGACGGAAATATACATAAATCCTGTTATTATAAAGATGGCAATAATTATTTTGTAAGAATCGCCACACCGTCCATTTCAACGCAAATATATTCTGTTGAGACATACGCAGTAGATCCTGACATATATTTCGTCTCACCAACACCACCAAACGACACAACAACCACAAACACAAGCATCGAAATAAACGTCTCAATCACAGAACTTAATCTGGACGAAGTAAAATTCAACTGGAACGGAACTAATTACACACTCTTTAATGACAGTTTAGTCTTAATGATGAACTTTGATAATGTTAGTGCTTTGGGTGAGAATGACACACATGTCGCTGACTTGAGCGGCAATGGGAATAATGGCACCGTTGTAGGCGGAAACACAACAACAGCAGATGGAAAATATCAAAGAGCAATGATGTTTGATGGAAATGATGATTATGTGCAAATGGCTTATGATTCAAGTTTGAATATAACAAAAGAGATAACTATATCCGCATGGGTTTATGTTGTGGGTACAGATAGCCAAGATAGGGTGGCTCGTAGAGCACATAGTCTGGGTTCAGATATTGATGATTGGGGTCTTTATTGTAATGATAATGCTGCAGAAACTCTTTGCTATGTACAGTTTAGAGCAACAGATTGTACTTTAACTTATTTTGACTTTGGTACAGAAGTAAATTCCCCAGTCCAATTAAATGAATGGACTCATATTACAGCAACATATAATGATGCTATAGATACAGTAAGAATATATGTTAATGGGTTTAATACTGAGACAAACCCTACATTTACAGGAAGTATTTGTGGAAGCAATAATTTTACAGAAATAGGAGGTTCTTCCACTCATTCACTGGGTAGATGGTTCAATGGCACAATAGACGAAGTCCGCATCTGGAACCGCTCTCTCTCATCCTCAGAAATCCAGCAACTTTATTTCATGAATTTAAACAAATACGATACAGACAAATGGGCATTGTATGTGAACCAATCAAAGAATTCGATCAATGGATTAGATAACGGAATTTATACATATTTTGCAAGTGCTAAAGATAGTTCAGGTAATGAAAATCAGACAGAAGTAAGGACTATTACTGTCAATGCGACAGTAGATGAAACACTCCCACTCATCTACCTTGAATCTCCAACAAACAACACTCAAAACACAACAGACAACACACCAGATTTTACATTTAATGTAACAGATGAAACAGCCTCAACATTAAACTGTGTTTTATGGCTGGACAGCGGAACCGCTGTTGCTTATGATTCTAACAGCTCTGTTTTAAATGCGACCTCTACAACACTAACAGCAAATGCAACTTTAACAAATGACGATTACTGGTGGTGGGTCAATTGCAGTGACGGGACTAATACAAACATAAGTGAAAAAAGAAATATTAGCATCAATGTTTCCAGCGTCACGGCCCAGGACATAGACAACAATATTGACGAAGGCAGCATAACAAATGTTGTTACTGTAGCTACAAATGAATTAAATATGTCACTTGTACCAGATGGTGGTGTAGGGCAAACATGGTGGTTTTATTTTAATGTAACAGATAATGCCCTTAATCAGGAGGTAATATTTCATATAATCAACATAGATGAAGTTACCCCCTCAGCATGGGATTATCCCATATCTGTACAGCCAGTTTATTCTTATGATGGTGTAATCTGGAACAGAATAACAGATACAAGTCTCTCATCTCCTGTTTTTACCTTCACACAGCAGTTTACGCAAAATAGCGTTTTAGTAGCACTTGTATTCCCTCACACATACACCGGATTACAAACTTATTTAGATACAATAGATGGGCTTAGCTTCGTAAACAGGACAAATATAGGGAACAGCACACAAAACAGGTATATAGATTTACTAACAATAACAAATACTTCAGTATCTGAATGTGATAAAAAGGTTGTTTGGGTAATTGCAGGACAACATCCAGGAGAAACACCAGGTAGGCATGTTGTGCAAGGCTTAATTGAATTTTTAGTAAATGAAACAAATGAAACATCAAAAGAATTAAGAAACAATTATATCTGGAAGATCATTCCAATGTTAAATCCAGATGGGGTATATACTGGAAAATGCAGAATAGACACAGATGGCAGTGATTTGAATAGAGAGTGGGATGATGTTGTTAAAGGAGATGAAGTAGGGCATGCTTATGATGAAATAACAGATTGGTTAGACAACCATTCAATTGATTTATTGCTGGATTTTCACAGTCATTATAATGATACCCTTGTTTATACACTCCCATTAGCTTATGTAACCCCAAAGTATTACAATAATCAAGATAGACTGAGATCTTATTTTCAGACACATACTTTTTTTGATACCCCTTATGAAGCATCAACACAAGAAACACTAAGAGTAGAAATGTACGATGAATTTGGATTTCAAACAACAACTCTTGAAGTAAATACTTATAACAATACTTATACGCTCCCAAGTCTTAAAAACGAAGGCATTAATTCTGCATTAGCAATTGATGCATATTTAGGCTCTCTCCCATCTGTAACTTTACTATCTCCAGGCAACAGTTCAACAGACAATGACGGGAATATAACTTTTGTTTATAATGTAACAGCCTATAATGATATAGACAACTGCAGTTTGTACACAAACACAACAGGTGATTGGGAATTAAATCAGACAAATTCATCTATTCAAAAATCACAAAACAACACATTTATCATAAACAATTTAGGCGAAGGCAATTACCTCTGGAATGTTATTTGTTACGATAATAACAGTAATTTAGATTGGGGAAACAATAACAAGACATTCACTGTCAATGCGACAGCAGATGAAACACTCCCACACATCTACCTTGAATCTCCAACAAACAACACTCAAAACACAACAGACAACACACCTGATTTTACATTTAATGTAACAGATGAAACAGCCTCAACACTGGACTGCACCTTGTGGCTGGACAATGGAACCGCTATTGCTTATGATTCTAACACCTCAGTTTTAAATGCAACCACCACAACACTAACAGCAAATGCAACTTTAACAAATGACGATTACTGGTGGTGGGTCAATTGCAGTGACGGGACTAATACAAACATAAGTGAAAAAAGAAATATTAGCATCAACGTTTCCGGCGTCACAGCCCCG
>WTCA01000034.1 GCA_013138805.1 archaeon
AACCTATATAAGCAAAGATATCCAAACTAAATCTAGTGGAACCCATGCAGGCAGAAGACATACTGAAAGAGATAGAGAGAGAAGCAGAAGATAAAAAGTATCATATAAACCAGAGATGCACAGAAGACCTGAACAGGATAAAGCTTGAGCTTGAAATCAAAAAGACAGAAGAAAAGAATAGGATAACAGAAGAGGCAGAAGAAGACATAAGGCACACAGGGACACAGATGATGGGCAGGGCAAGACTTTCCCAGAAGCTGAAACTCATGGAAAAAAGAAAAGAGCTTATCGACAGCCTTATAGACAACGGCGTGAAGAAGTTTCTCACCTCAAAAGACTATGAAAAGTTCCTTGAAAGCGCATTCAAAAACACATACAAGAAAGACATGTCAATATCAATAAGAAAAGATGACAAAAAAGCTGAAGCTTTCCTGAAAAAAAAGAAGATAAAGCCATCACATGCAAAAATCACGGGCGGATTCATATTCACAGACAAAAAGATCCACATCAACAAAAGCTTTGACCTGCATCTCGAAGAAAGAAGAGATGAAATAGAAAGAGAGATTGCAGAAATGATAGAGATGTAAAAAGAAAAAAAAGATTCCCTAAAAAGAATCTAAGCGACCTGCCTTGCACCATATCTCAAGTTATTGAGATAATCTCTGGACTCTATAGCTTTAGTTTCCCAGGTATAACCCTTCGCAGGGAACATAAGGCTTCGCCCTTCATTCACTATGACTTTATTAACACCAAAGATATCCCATATGATACCTGCCTGTCCGCCCTGCTCACCCACACCAGGCATAAGGACAAGCTGATTATCAAGATACTGCCTTACAATTCCAATCTCTTCTTCAGTGATATGATTTTTATCCTTGTTTGGAGCACCTATAACAACACTGCTAATATCATGTTCGCCGCACTGCATAGCGATATATTCAAACATCCTCATATCTTTACCTTCATGATTGACTATCGCGTTCTTCATAACCTTATACTCAGGATTGCTCATTATGCAAAGTGCAATGACACCTACATTCCACTTTTTACCCTGCTCAGCAACCTCTTCTATATTCATCGCAAAAGGAGCATAAGTCACAGCATCAGCTAAATGCTTATCAGTATAATATACACCGGCCTCATTAGTAGAACCTATATCACTAAGCTTGCTGTCATCAATGACAACCATCCCTGCTTTATGAGCAATTCTGCTTATCTCCGTAAGTGTCTCCATATCGCCTATATCTTTCCAATACTGTATATTAGGTTTCACAGCAGCGCAATAAGGTGCGACAGCCTCAACATATTCC
The DNA here is from genome assembly GCA_013138805.1 of archaeon. Classification (GTDB taxonomy): domain Archaea; phylum EX4484-52; class EX4484-52; order EX4484-52; family GLR71; genus GLR71. Next base: position 1,311 of record WTCA01000034.1, read on the forward strand.
AGAGCCCACTGCCCCTTGTCAACGCCTTCAGGAAGTCCTTTCCCACCACGGCCCATACCAAATTCAGCAGGATCTAATCCTGCACATACGACAGAATCTTTTTCAAGAACTGCCTGATACCATTTATCAGCAAAATCCATATCTTTTTGAAAACCCATAATAAAAACCTCAAAGATTCACCACTCGGTAAGATAAAAAGCTTATAAATATTGCGTATTAAATAAGATTGCAACAGACTGTTCAACTGTTCAACAGTAAGGTAGATAATATGTCAGGCTCAACAGAGAATCAGGTTATAGCAGTACTTGAAGACAGGAACCGCCACATCACAGCAGGAGATATTGCAAAGGAACTAGACATGTCACGATCAAGGATAAGTTCCATACTCAAGTCCCTCTACAACAGAGACATCCTTATTGCAAAAAAGAAAGGCACAAAAGTATATTACCGCCTGAACGAAGAGGCATACAGAGATCTCAAATATTCAGGAAAGATATCAACAGAGCATGATTTTCAAAGAGATATGCACCACGAGAAAAACAGGAACCTGATGAAACTTCTCTTCAGCGTCAAAAATGATGTCATCTCAATCTACAGGAAAGAGACGCACATGCACTCAATAGAATCCCTGAGATACAGGCCGTCAAAAAAAGCAGTCCAGTCTTACATAGAATCATTCACATATCCCACAAACATAGATTTGTGGGAGTTTTCCCCCGGACACCACACAAACTATGACATAGACATCCTGTCAATGCGATGCAACCCCGTATTTGTAAACGCAGTGACTGCAGCATTCCTGAAAGATAACCGGAACATCATGGACAGATACGATGGCATAATCTGCATCAGAAAAAAAGAGGAGAACATAGCAACACCGATATCAGTCATATACACAAAGAATTCCATACCATACAGCATAAGCCTCGCGCTCAAGACAGAAAAGCCTGTAATCATAACTGATGGAAAAAACATAGAAGACATGATAGAAAAACACAGCCACTACCTGCTCATTGACGATTACTCAGTCCCGGGAGACTCAACAAAAGACATTGTAGACAGCATAAGAAAAAAAGCGCTTGTTGACATGCTAATCATCTTTGAGAGGGATGGCTCCACCCTTGAGAATCTCAGGAAATCAAAGATAAATATATTTTCCATGTTCCATCTTTCAGACACGATGAAAAACATACACACGAAAATAAACGTGCTTTCAAACCCGCAGTACAGGTGAAGATATGACAGACGACAAGCTCAGGAACTTAAAAAATATAATAGAAAAGATAACATATACTGGCTCTTTCCTGAGAGCTGATGGTATCATGACAAAAAGGTTCATAGACATATCTTCAATACCCACAGTGCCTGGAGGTATCGACTCCTGCACCAAAGTTTTATCCCGACTCATAGAAAAGCTGGGATGCGAAAAGATAGCGACACAGAACAAGTCAAACAACCTTTACTTTGCGACACACATATCACAGGAGACTGGAAAAGAGCTGATAATGGTATCTGTATCAGAGAAGATAAACAACAAGCACATAACAGGAAAATACATGTCTGGAGAAAAAGCAATTATATTCTACCCGATGGCTCATATATACGAACTTTTTAGAGACATCATAATAACGCTAAGAAAAGAAGGTCTCATAGTAGACACGATGGTCAGCCTGATAAAGATAAACGAGGACATGAGCGAAAACCTTGAAAAGATAGGCGTGAAACTGATAAGCGTCTTTGAGTTCAACAGGAACACCAGCTACAGGCTGAAAGTCACTGACGGGTACAAAAAGATAATGGGTGTATAAGATATGGACATTCTGATAGAAAACGACAGGCTGAAGTCTACTGCAAAAAAGATATCAAACATGTCAGACATTGATAAATATGACATCTATATGGGTCTGGATCACACAGGAGAAGCAGTAGCCTCAGCAATATCTTTCGCAAAAGGCAAGCCCTGCATAACAAAAGAATTGGTTGAAAGATCAGACAATGCACTGGAACATGATCTAAATCTACTTATGATATTCTTGGCAAAAGAGATAGGCACAGACGAACTTATCAGTCTGATAAAAATATACAGGATAAAGGGCTTCCAAATAGGCAGGATCATCTCTCTGGGCGCACCGGAAACGGAAACAGAAAACGAACTGAAAATGCTTGGCGTTAAAGTAATGCAGGTTGATTATTAAAAAACTACCCTTTCCTTCTGTCATACACGACAGCAATCACAATCCCTGCGACAATCGCACCGACAAACCCATTGAAAACCTCAATCAGATTTAAAGCAACGGGATATGTATACATCAGCCAGGTATAATACGCATTGGGAAGCGTACTTACAAGCCAGAGAAATACCCCGAACACCGCCCCTTTCTTCCAGACAGTATCAATCTGTATCGCCTTCTCCACATACGCATAGAATACTGCGACAATCATTGTGGACACTATACCTCCGGCAAGCATCAGGGCCATCCACCCTGCAAGTCCTCCGCCGAGAGAATCCATAGGCCTAAGCCCCGGCCAGTCGCCGTGCTCCTCATATATGCCTGATATAAGAGGATTCATATACAGGAGAGACCCGATGACAAAAGCGGCAACGCCTGCGATAAACCCTGCAATCAATGCCTTTTTTAGATTAAATCTTGCCATACAGATAATATAGTCTCAAAAATATATAAAAACGAAAAGTCCCGTATTATCTGTCATAAAAACGGGGATTATTCATATAAACATCAGCATCCACAATACCCCTCCCTCTGAAACAAGAACAAAATCTTATTAAACCCTTTAGTATCAATAAAGTCATGAGCAAAGATTTTACAGGAGTAATAATTGAAGAAAGCCTTGAAAATTCTGAAGTGCTCAAAAAAGTTAATATAATAAAGACAAGAGTGGAGAAAGTAACTGAAAAGCACAAGACCCCATGGATTCAGCAGTGGACTATGTATACTGTAAAGATTCCGGAAGACAAGGCAGATGCCATCGCAAAAGAACTGGGCAAAGCACTGGACTCAAAACATGACTGGTACGCCGATTTCAAGAATGATGAGTTTCATTATATTATCTTCCGCAACAGGATATTCAAAGTTAACAGGTCAAAAAAAGAGCAGTATGATGAAGCTATAAGGTACGGAATTTCTCTAAAGATACCTGAGTACCAGCTGGACTTTGTTTAGCCATTCCATTATCATGAACCTCATAAATCTCCAGCCTTATCCTCTCCGGGTCTTGAAGTTTCTGATATTCCCCGTCTACATCCCCATCTAAAAAATACAGGATATCCAGCAAAGGCTCACGCTGATGAAACACTTTATCACAATCCTTCAATAGTTTAGCAAGCTGTGTATCTTTCCAGAATTCGGCAGGGTCAGGCAGATCCTGATCCTGGCCTTTCAATGCCTGATAATCTTTCAGCATTTCAAGCGGAACATTTAAGGTAATCATCGCAGCATCAGAGACAGCATCATCCACTGGCTCATAATCAACATATTCAATAAATATCTTGTCAAGATACTTATCCATCAGATTATCCAGCTCAGGAGATAATGTCTTTCTCACAAAAAGATTATACAGCTCATTTGCAAATTGGAAATATTTATCTCTCTGCCTATCGTGCAATTTTATATCGCCACGGCTTCCTGTTGAAAATGTGATTTTTGGAAAAGTAAAAGGTTTTTTTACAGTAATACTATGTTCAGAATAACTCTGGATATACTCATCCATACTGACTATTGGCTTAAAAGAAATCATATGCCCTTCATCACGAACATAATGAAACCTATAATCAATATCATCAAATATCTTACTGGCAAGTCTATCTATATCCTCCGGCGCAATCAAAGGTTTGTTCAGATCAACAAATATTTTTTCTGAAAGTTCAAGATAAATCCTTTCAATATAATCACCACCGTTAAAAGGATAGGTAAGTAAACGTTCAGTATTATACGGATCCACGGGCGGGTATCTGTCACGAAACATCCGTAAAAGCTTATCAGACATAAAAAACAAAAGAATTCCGAATAATTTAAATATATCTTCAGAATATAATCATCATAAAAGATATGAGCTTTATAAGGTTTCTGATTATTGAGAATTCAACAGAATCGGATTTATACGAGCAAGAATCACTTTTTGACTCTCCTTATCTATACACTGTCAATAAGATACCTATATCTATATTTAGATATACTTCTTAGCACTTTGGTTTCCTTTCTGATATCTATAACAAGTGCATATGTTGTTTTTAGGTTTGTGTGAGAGAAGTATTGATAAATCTACTCAACCCCCACTTACATAGACCATTTATAACCAATTAATTCTTAAGATACCAACAATCTTCAACAAAAACATCCCACCCCCAAATTTCACCATCAAACAATCAAAAAAACTTATAAAATTTCTCACCTAAATATAAACCAGTTGTTAATATGGGATACAGATTATTAAGACCTAATAATCCAGAAGTAAAAGACTATCTTTTCAGCGGGGAGAACATTGTTTTAAGTCCAAGAATAGATTCTTTACATATTGAAAAAGTCATAAAGTCTTTACATGAAGAAATTATCACAAACGGCATATTCGCATTAGGACCCGCACTTGGAAGTACCCCCATAAAAGAATTTGGTTTCCCCGGAATCCCGGAAAATAATTACAATATGGGTCTTTTAGGAATATATGTTCCTCCGGAATTCACAGATCAGCTCGACAGGGAAGAAACGACAATAGAACAGGCTTTGGAACTTGGAAAATTCCCAAAAGAAAGGTATACAAACGCAGCACAGCATGTAATCTCCGGTTATATTGAAAATGCAGTCAAAAGAGCCTGTAAATGACTTTTCTTAAATCAAAACAATTAAAAAATAATCCAAAAAACCTAACTTTCACCATCAAACAATCAAAAAAACTTATAAAATTTATCACATAAATACATATCTGTTGATAATATGGCTTACACATTATTAAAACCTGATAATCCTAAAGCCAAAGACTATCTTTACAGCGGAGAGAATATTTTTTTAAGTCCTGAAATAGATCCATTACATATTGAAAAAACCATAAATAATTTACCAGAGGACATCATCAATAAAGGCATATTCGCATTAGGACCCGCACTTAAAGACTATCCCAGAATAGAAACAGGTTCCCCGGGAATTCCGGAAAATAAACATAATTTTGGTCTTTTGGGAATATATATCCCTCAGGAATTCGTAAATGAGCTTGACAAGAAAGAACTGCCACTATGGCTGTCCTTAATAAGGGGAAAATTCTCAGAAGATAATTATATAAGCGCTGCACAGCATGTAATCTCCGGTTATATTGAAAATGCAGTCAAATAAAACTGCAAATTTCTTGAATGTGTATGACATTCAAAAGTTTTCAACCTAATTCTATCAATCTTCTCCAAACCCTATATATACCCTCCAAACCCAAATATCCCTTAAGATACCCATGATATTCGACCTGGAATACGCATCGGCAAGAGTAAGAGTCCTAAGGTCTAAACTATTAAAAGACACAACAAAACAGGAAATAAGAGACTCAAAGACAAAAGAAGAGCTGATAGCAAATTTAGACAACACCGCCTACGAAGCCATGTTCGCATCAAAAGACATAGACGAGATAGAGCACAACTTCAACAACCACCTCATAGAAACATTAGAAAAAGTCACATCCTTTCTCCCGAAACGATACGCCGAAGACTTCGAAAAATACCTTAAAAGATTCGACCTGAAAAACCTAAAGATAATAATCAGAGGCATCCACGCAGACATGAACCTCAAAGACATCAAAGAAGACCTCACAGGATACGGAAAAATACAAAAGATGGCAGAAGAAACAGACAGACTGACCCTTGAAACTTTAGAAAACCGCTTAGAGAACACCCTATGGTATCAAGCATATAAGGAAGGCCTCACAAATTACAAAAAGACACAAAAAGTCCTGGACCTGGAACATCCATTAGACAAAGCATACATGGACCAGTTAGAAAAAATAGAGACCGAACCCGTAAAAGAATTCACAAAAAGATACAAGCGCATGATAGACATAAAAACAATCGCAAGACTGAAAGACAAGGCAGACGAATACCTTTTCCTGCCTGATGAAAAGAAAGAAACTTTGGACATAACAGAAAAAGACACAGGCACGCTCGAGACACACACAAGAAAAGCCTTACTGATAGACCCGTTCGGCATCGGCGTTTACATCGAGTTCATGTTCAGAAAAGAGATGGAAACACTGCTGATAAAAAGCATATTGAGGAGAGTATGGAAATGATCTGCATAATAGGAGACAAAGACACAAAGACAGGATTCGCCCTTGCCGGGATAAAAAAACAATACGACACCCCTAAAGATATCAGAGACGAGAAAGTCATCTTCATAGACAAAAAAAAGACAGAAGAATTCAAAGACGACATAGAAAACCTAAAAGAACAGGGAAAGATAATAGTCGAGATACCGAGAGGATAATAATATGGGAAAGATATCACGGATTGCAGGCCACATAATAGAAGCAGAAGACCTCAAAGACGCATCCATGAACTCAAAAGTCCTGATAGGAAAACAGAACCTGATAGGCGAAATAATAAAGCTGAAAAATGACACAAGCATAATCCAGGTCTTTGAAGACACAGACAGATTAAAGATAGGAGACACAGTAAAATCCCTCAACACCCAGATAACAGCCACATTAGGCCCCGGACTTTTAGGCATGGTCTACGACGGCCTGCAGAGACCTCTCAATAGAATGGACGACTTCATAGCCAAAGGCACAAAGACAGAGCCCTTGGACACAAAAAAGAAATGGAAGCTAAAAAAGATAAAAGACGGCGAAGTCAAAAAAGGCGACATCATAGCAGA
>WTCA01000037.1 GCA_013138805.1 archaeon
GGTAATCAAGCGTGATGTTGGCCCTGATATTCCAGCCAGCAGGGTTCCAGGACTTTTCAGTACCGCTCCATGTGGCGCAATTGCCACTCGCATCCGGCACCCCTGTAGCATACATAGGTTCTGAGCCGGTGTTGGATGATGTGGTTGTGGCTGCTGTTGCATATTGACAAACATATTGTGCAGATGCAGAATTTGGAGATATCAATAATACTAATATAATCATTATTAATGCTGATAAACAGACCTTACTTTCAGCCATCATATATGTGTACCTTCCTTATTGCCACTGTTAAATTTTATTTTCCTCCTGTAATTATTACCAGATAACTGGAGAATATAGCTAAAACTATAATCACCATATCCACACACAAGAAATTATAATAAATAAATAATAACATCTTGGTGTATTCAATAGCCTAATTTGCCCCTTAACCCAAATTAAGCTAGTATTATTATGGTGATAAAAATATATATAGTTTAAATAATGTGATAAACACAGATTTAGGGTATTTTAAGCATATATTTACTAATAAACGGAAACGCGCATAGTTTTTATGATTATTTAGCGGGATTTAAAGAATCAGTACTTTTACAGCAAAGATATATTAACAACATCAATAAAAAGCATAATATGCTAAGCTATATTCTTCCGATAGCGATAGATCTTATTGATGCATCACCTTTTGAAGAGATGACTTTGATTGGGGTCCCTCTTGTCGCCATCGTCGAGGCAGGCATTATCTATCATCAGACAGGGAACAAATATCTTGCTGTGATAGGATTGATTGAGAGTGTTATTCCTGGTGTGGATATACTGCCTTTTGCCACGATATCGAAAGTTATTTTCGGAAAGAAATATTGAGTTTTTTTCAGAAAGGAACAAAAGGATTGATTCCTTTTTTATGCTCTTTTTCAGTATCATTAAAAGATCTCATCAATTGTGTCGTAGAATATCCTTCTTTTATTATCAGCGATAGGTATTATGGATTCGTCAATAAATTTTTTTCCTGAGTCAGTAAGACTATATCTTGAGTCATTGCATGTCAAATAGTTCATATCCTGATGAAACATATTCAGATCTCTTTCTAATGCCCTATCATTATAATTATCATATAACTGAAGTCCGTTATCCTGCAGTGCTAATGCTGTCTGCCTGATTTTATCAAGAGATATAGTTTTGTGACCCCTGCCTTCATATGCGCTTATTATTTCCAACAGATAACTGGAGGGTTCTTCTATCTCTCTTTTTTTAATCATAATATCACCAAAGACACAGTTATTTAATACTTATTGGTGATTTTTTATAAGTATATTGTTTTTATAGGTGCAGTATTGTTAAAATATTTTGTTTTGATGCTGAGAATGTTATTTTGTTGTTTTTACCACTTTTAATAAAGAAATATAAATATTTCTGTGCAAAGCATCAATATCAAGTGATGTGATTTTTATGGGAGAGCTTTATACTCACAGATTATATGCAGCAGAGATGAAAGAGTTGGATATATCTATTGTCGATGCCCTGACAGGTTCTGCATGCTTTATTGAGCTTCTTGTCAAGATTGATATGGGCAGTATCGATTATGATCTTGAGTGTTGCGATTATCTTGGAGAGGAAAGAATAAGAAGTGGCAGAGTTAAATCAGAACCACTTGCGATAAACTATGCAGAACGAAAATCAGACTATCCACCAACACTTCTTGATGTCAAAAGAAGAAAACTATATGAAATATATTCTATTGACGGTGATGATACAAAAATTATTGCAGTATTTGAAAATTCAGATTTGACTGGTTTCTATGATACTGTAAAACTATTTCATGATAAACATTATATCTGGGACGGCACTGTTGACGAGATAATTGAAGAGTTTAAGAAAGCAGAGTTTGAGTTTAAGGAAAAATCCCCCTTGATGAGATAAATGAGTTACAGAAGAGATATGAAGAAAGCATACAAGAGCAGGATGACTTATAATCTGTCTATCAAGACTTATTGATTATAAGTGCTTATTTCTTATATAAAATCGAACACCAGTTTTGCAATCAGGTAATTTTTTATGAATTTTTTTCTTATTCTGACCCAAAGACTTATATAGTTTTATGAATATATATTCATTACCTGAGAAGGTGGAGGTGGAAGAAATGCCAAACAAAGATGGAACAGGACCAGAAGGAAAAGGGCCTAAGACCGGAAGACAGATGGGAAAATGCGAGGGAGCGAAACCTGCAGAAGCCGGTCTTGGACCTGTCGGCCGCGGAGTGCGAAGAGGATTTGGGCGATTTTGGAGAAGAAATCAGAACCAGTCTTCAGAAGCAAAAGATTAGAGATTTTGCGGCCATGTGCGAGGGAGAAGGGTTTTCGGGTGACCGGACTCTTCTTGCTTTATACCTGTGAATATTGAATGAAGATTTTTCCATAAAATTTTAGAAGAAAAAATTTAAGCCACCTGATGTTCTAGAACAATTGCTCTGCTGAAAAATACTTTCTCTTTTTTAAACGGTTTTAATCCTGTCTTTTCTGCAATACTTATTGTATCTTCAAACGCTTTTTTGGATACATGAAATTTAGGTTCTATGATGAAAATTTTCCCGCCGGGTTTTAGTATTGATTTTATTTCCCTAAAGAACTTCTTTTGATCCGAAACTTCATGAACCATATAAAAAGCTAAAATAAAATCGGCTTTTTCCGAAATTCCAATCTTATCTTTTTTGCATTGATGTAGTTTGATTGATTTTTCAATTTCTTTTCCTGCAATCTTATTTTCTAATCTCCTGAGCATGCCATCCTGTAGGTCTGCTGCAATGACTTTGCCTGTCTTACCGACCATTGTTGCCATTCCTATTGAATAAAGTCCCGGGCCGCATCCGATATCTAATACTATCATCCCTTCTTTAACATACTCTTTCAGAAGTTTTTTAGGGTTATGAATCCATTTTCTAAATATATTATCAAGGCTTCCTGCATTTTCAACAGGACATACTCTTCTACCTTTTTCTTCCATAATTATAACTAAATTATGATGTATTTATATGTATTTTATAGAGAGTCATTTCTCCTTTTTTATAAATCCGTACTTACTGCACATGACTTTTGCTGCTTTGTTATGTTCTCGTTGACTAATCAAATCATTTTTGACGGGAAGTTTTTGCAGAAACAGGCAATCTGCCAAAATCAGTCTTATTCCATAGCCTTTCATGGATATAATAAAATATTGTTTTCAAGGCGTTTGCAAACAAGCCGGAACCCAGAGCGAGAGACAAATCTTTAGTCCAGAGATATATTGTCAATACAGTAGTTGCAGTCGCAATAATTCTCCAGGTGATTGTTTTAACTATTGTTCTTTTATGTGTATCCATAATATATCAGCTATTATCTAAAATTAGACAGGGATAGTATTTAAGATTGTGCTTCTGTAATATCAACCGAAAGAAATGAAAATGTCTGTGGGATTGGTTTTTGTTTCAGAGATTATATTGACTAAAAAAACAAAATTATATATTTTTGTCTATAAAATAAAGAGAGAGAGAGAGATGTTGAAGTTACATGCAGTATGAGGTTGGATACAATGAAAAAAATAGGTCTGATTATGGGGACGAGCTGGGAATCGTCAAAAGAATACTATGAAATTATAAACCGACAGGTAAATAAAAAACTGGGAAATCTGAATTGTGCAGAAATGATAATGGTAAATATTAATTTTCAGAATGTTGTCAATAATCTTAAAAATAATGACTGGAACAGCATGAATATTTTGATTGAGAATGCTGCCGGTGTCTTAGAAAAAGCAGGTGCTGATTTTTATTTAATCTGCACAAATACTTTGCATAATTGTGTGGATAGTTTTTCTGATAAAATAAAAATACCTATACTGCACATTGCAGATGCAACTGCCCAGGCAATCCAAAAGGACAAAATAAACAAAGTTCTTTTGCTTGGTACAAAAGCTACAATGTCTCTTGATTTTTATAAAAGAAAATTATCAGATTTTGGAATTGAAGTCATTGTTCCGAATGATGAAGATATGGATTATATTGACAATGCCATATTCAATGAACTCTGCAAAGGCAAATTTTTAGAAAAAACAAAAGAAGGATTCTTAAATATAATAAATAAGTCAAAAAAAGATGGTGCAGAAGGTGTTATATTAGGATGTACGGAAATCCCGATGCTTATTGAACAAAAAGACCTCAACATTCCGATTTATGATACAATGACATTACATGCTGAAGCAGCAGTTGAATGTGCGCTTAAATAATTGAGTTTAAGTTTGTTGAACATCAGCCACTATGTCGCACTAATCAGATTATGCTTTCCATGACCTCGTCGATGTTGAAGTCTTTCAGGTCATTGTAGTCCTGGCCAACCCCTAAGAAAACTATAGGCCTGTCAATCGCTTTTGTCAGGGAGAGGGCTGCACCGCCTTTCTGGTCGATGTCCCATTTTGAGAGAAGTATGCCGTCAACCCCTGCCTCGCTGAAGACTTTGCCCTGCTCGACAATATCGTTTCCTGCAATGGATTCCACGACAAGAAGGGTTATGTCGGGTTGGTTGACCCTTGTTATTTTCTTCAGCTCTTCAAGAAGGTTCTTGTCCATGTGAGTTCTCCCTGCTGTGTCTGCAAGGACGACATCTATGCTTTTGGCTTTTGCGTGTTTCACTGCATCAAAGATGACTGCTGCCGCGTCTGAACCATAGTCATGTTTTATCATCGGTATCTTGAGGTTATTGGCATGCACTTCAAGCTGATGTATTGCTGCGGCGCGGAATGTGTCGCCTGCGGCAAATACGCAGGAGTATCCTTTCTCTTTCAGGTGATGGCCTAACTTTGCCAGGTTTGTTGTCTTGCCTGAGCCGTTGAAGCCGAGAAACATTATGAGTGTTGGATTGCTGTTCTCTTTGTTCTTTTCAATCGTCCCGTAGACATCAAGAGGAGGCCTTTCAAGAATCTCGCGGACATTGTTCCTGAATGTGTCTTCTATTGTCTTTTTGATATCAAAACGGCTGACTGATTTTCCTGCAAGCTTATCTTTTATCTCGCCACAGAACTTTTCTGAGACATCAGATGCGACATTGTTCTCAAGAAGGACCATCTCAAGATCCCAGAGAGCGTCATCAAGAGCTTTCTCGTCAATCTTTTTTTCTGAGACAACTTTTATTGTACTGTTAACTGTGCCTTTTATAGCTTTTCCTGTCGTCGCAGCTGTCTTTTCAAGAGTGTCTGAAGCTGCCTTGCCTGTGTCTGCGACTGTGTCTGAGACTTTCTGTATTGCGTCATTGAGCTTTTTCTTCAGAAGGCCGAACATTTAATCATCCCTTCCCATAAGAAACAATATCAGCTCTTTTCAGGCTGCTGTGATGCCCGCGACTGCTGTTCTATCATAGAATATATGGATTCGCCGTGATTCTGAAGATTCTGGATGTCTGCCTCTATATCATTGAACATTTTCCTGTATCCTGATGTCATCTCATCCATCAGGGCTTTGGCTTCAGGCAGGGATTTTTCTACTGCTATGTCTGCGCCCACGTGGACTATAAGCTTTCCTGCGTCAGATACTGTTGCTTTTGAGAACATGCCGCCGCCTACAGGCACTAAAATGTCCAAAGCACCTTTTGTGTCTTTCATGTCTGCGATAGTCTTGGCCGCTGCTTCGGCATCCATCAGCCTTGCGTTGATCTGCGCCCTCTGCTGGTCCATCTGACCAAGCTGCTGCTTTATCATCTCAATTTCCATAAGCTTTGACTGCAATTCCTGTTCATCCATAACAATAGCACCTTGTGATTATATAATCAAAAAGGGTCTGATAATTTTAAATATGTATAGTAAAAAGCATAACTTTTTAGACAATATGCTTTTTCCATATAGATTGACGTCTATTGGTTTTTGATAAAGTTTGTCCATTTTGTTACGACGTCAACTATGATATCATACATTGATGAAGCCCAGAGCCTCGTCAATCCTTGTAATTTCCGGGCCTGTTGTCTGGTTTCCTATCAGGTATCCGTTTGAGTTTGCTATCATGCCACTTCTTACGAAACTTCCGCCGAAATTCACTGAACCTATGTCACCATCTGTCTTCAATGTCTTTTCCACAAGCTCAAAATCCTCTTTCTCTACATGCATGTTCAGGAGGAAACCCTTGTTTGTCGGCATACAGAGAGAACCTATGATTGAGAGATCCATCAGGTCTGATACTGTGACAGGCACCTTAAGAGCTTCTGAGATCTCGTCCTTATGCTTCTCTATAAGGGGAGATATCATTGCTGCCTTGTCATTGCAGATGATAAGGTTGCCCAGTGCTGTGTGCTCTGTCTCTATCATTTTTATTTCTATGTCTTTGGATATCTTTGACATCTCTTCTTTCAGATAGTCAAGCTCTTTTGCTTCCATGATGTTGGGAACAAGAACTGCGTTTGAGTTTCCTGCAAGAAAAATGCCTGCGAAGCATGTCCTTGCCGCCCTCATCACTATGACAGGAACTTTAAGGACATCTGCTATCTCATCCTTGTCTGCTCCTATATCAGAAATAATTGCAAACCTGTCGGTGGCAAGACCGTACAGGCCTATGTTGGGATCGCCGTTCAGGGTTGTCTTGATGACGCGCATAATAATCACTGCTTATATGAAAATATGAATAAATAGAAAAAAGGATTATTTCTTTGCAGGTTCAGGCTTGGCTTCGGTTTTTTTGGGTTTTGGTGTTTCAGCTTCCGGTTCTTTTGCAGGTTTTGGTTCTTCTTTGTCTTTTTCAGCCGTTTTCTCTTTTACAGGCTCTGCTTTTTCTGTCTTGGCTTCGGGAGCTTTAGGTTCTGCTTTTTTCTCGCCTGCTTTTGTTTCCGGCTTCTTGTCTGCTTCAGGTTTTGCTTCTGCTACCTTTTTTGTTTCCGATTTCTTGTCAGCTTTCTCTTCGGACTTCTTGCCAGCCTCAGGTTTTGCCTCTTCTGCTTCTTTTGCTTTTGGCTTCTCTTTTTTCTTTTCCTTCTTCTCTTTAAGATAATCCATAGATGATGTTGCAAGATCCACCCATATTGTCTCTACGTCATCTTTCTTGTGGGGGACCATCTGGACCTTGACCTTTCTTGGAGGGTTCTTTATGCCTCTTGACCATATAAGGTGGTTGAGGTCTGAACCTATCTTCACAGACTCTGCCTTCATGTGTTTCTCTGTGAAAGCCCGTATGACAGCCATTGCCCTTTTGCTGCGCTTCTTTATAGATACATTCCATGCATCTCTTAAAGGTATTGTGTAAAGCCTTTTGTCTGCCATAAGAATCAACCTAGTATTTTATGCTGCTCCTTCTCCAGCTTCGGGACCTGAATCTTTTTACTGTCTTGTGCCTTGCTCTCTGCAGGCCGAAGACTTTCAGGTCTATCCATCTTGGTGCTGCCTTGGACACTGCCTTCTCAGTCAGCATCTTAATCTTCTTTGAAAACGTCTTGTGCTTTGACATAACAATCACATCTTATTTTCTTTTTATGTTCCATTCAGGTTTTTTGACAAGGCTGTCAAGGATATGCCGGAACATGTCATCATTCAACGGTTCTCTTATCTGGCCCTGCCTGTATATTGATACAAGATACAACTGTACCTGCATCGCAAAATCAGGCTTTGTTGCCTTTATCATCAAAAGCCTTTCCATCGCCTTTGCATCAAGTATGCGAGGCATCAATGTCTTAAGCTCAGACTCGAGCTGGGCAAGCTGTGCTGAAGTGTCCTGATAGTTTGATGCATCCTGTGCCTGAAGCTCTGCCATCCTTCTTTTTCTTATCTCATCAAGAGACATGGACATTGGATCACTTCGCTGTGTGCACCTTGTAAGCAAGATTGTCTAGGAATTTCTGGCCTTTCGGCGTTATGCCTCTGCCTTTAGGTACTTTCTGGACAAAGCCTGCTGTCTCCAGCTGCTGGATGCATTTCCTGATTATGTTTCCGGAAGCGTTCCTTCTCTTCTCAGGCTTGTAGCCCTTATTCTTCCTTCCGCCATAGACTGTCCTGAGACGGTCTACACCCACAGGAGATACATATACCTTTCTCATGATAGATGCGGCTCGCATGTACCACCATTCCGGATCTTCAGGAACCCTCTCATTGTGGGATCCTGTCTTTACGAAAGGTGCCCATTCAGGAGGTTTTATCTCTTTTACCTTCTTGAGCTCTTCTGAAGCAGCTTCTATAAGCTTGCCTGGTTCAACATCAAATACTGTTACCATCGATTCACCGTAATTATATATGATTTTTTATATG
The DNA here is from genome assembly GCA_013138805.1 of archaeon. Taxonomy (GTDB): domain Archaea; phylum EX4484-52; class EX4484-52; order EX4484-52; family GLR71; genus GLR71. The sequence goes on from WTCA01000037.1 coordinate 8,240, forward strand.
ATTTTTTAGAAATCAGCAACCCAATTCCGACACCGCTTTCGGAACATTAATTTCTATTCCATTTTTATAAGGTTAGCTTTATAAAAGTTTGCATGAGTGGCTGAACAATAAGAGAGGGTATTCCTTTTAAGCCCGATTTTCCAGTTCTTAACCGGGCTGTATCGAGATATATGATACCTATAAGTAATCAAAAGACATATAAAGGTTTTGTGAACATACAGTAATTGTTTTAATGAGGTTTTTATTATGGATATTACAAAAACACAAGGTTTAGGGGCGCAGGGATACTCTGCATTTATTATAGATGGTACGAAAATTAATCCAAACGGATATGGACCAAAAGTTGCGGGTGTTGTGTGTTCTTTATTGGACAATATGTACACAAACAATGGTTTTGATGGATTGTCTACAAAAGAAGAGATACTCGCTGTCATTAAAGAAGGTTCCAATGGATATGGTACACCGTCACTGGTTGATGTGGCAAAGGCATTTCCTGATGATATAGCCAGACGTCTTTTAAACGCAGAACGGACAGAAGACATAGAGAGGAGTTATCAATAAGCTCATCAGTTTTTTCTTTCTTTTTTCTCTTTTACATAAGGTATCCTTTTTTTCTGGCCGCATTTAAGGCAGGTCAGGATGACATACTGTTTTTCTGAGTTTACTCTCTGCCGGGCGTTTGCGCCATAGACCAGGAATGCACCGCATTTTCTGCAGAAGCGGCGCTTCAGCTCTCTCGGTATAGGGACATTTATCTTTGTGCTTATGTTTCTTGCGATTTCCACATACCTGTCTGAAAGGCCCGGGTCTGTCCTGAATCTCTTGTCTGCCTGGCTGAAAAGAATCTGTATCCGCTCTTTGGCTATATCTACCTGCCATGTCTTCTTTTTTCCTCTCGGCCTTTTTTTGAACATCATTATCGTATATTATTTGGTATGATTGGTTTTTAATGTTTGGGGTGTGACGGATGATATATATATTTATGAATGCAATTATTATTACTGATTGCTTATGGCTGCTCAAAAAGTTAAAAAACTGTACAGGTCAAAGAAGGACAGGATGCTTGCAGGCGTTTGCGGAGGTATTGGCGAATATTTCGGGATAGATTCGACACTTGTCCGGATCTTGTGGGTTCTTCTGACTTTTGGAGGCGGTGCAGGTATTATATTGTATATAATCTGTGCGATTGTGGTTCCTGAGAAGACAAGATGAAGGTATGTTTTCTTGCATAAGAACATAAGCTGCATTTATGAGGATGCTTTGCTATATTTTGGCTTCCCGGATAACAAGGCCACAGGTTCTCTTTTTAAAAAAAAAGGAACTGTATCTATATTATCCAGATATTTCTTTATTGAATTGAATACTAAATCGTATGCATCCACTGATGCAATAATCGGATCATCAATCAGCAATACTGTCGAGTATTCGATTCCATCAATTATCCTTAAAATGTCTGATACATTGTCCCTGTTCTCATCAAGGGATGCTACAAGAGCTTTATCTTTAATCTTCACTATACAAGAGAATACATAATCCTGATGCAACTGATATCTCTGTTTTCCGCAATGAGGTGAAGTAAAGGTAGATGTGTAAAAATCATAGAACCTGGTTTTGAAATCAACAGCCAGCCCTCCATCTTTAAACATTTCACTGACATCTGCAGTATTCACGATAAAACCGTAATGCTTGCCAGGGTCAAAGACAGCAGATTCTACCAGTCCGCCATGCTTATTTTCAAGCATTTCGACAATCTGATCTATATTTAAACAGCCAATTTCAGAAAAGGATATTCTATCACCACCTTTCATATCCCGGGGAAAAAGTCCAAGAGGTCTGCACTTTTTATGTCTAGTGCTTCCTGATCCGTTACTGTCTGGCTTATTCTCTAATTTATCTTCTGATTCTTGAGACATGATTAAATAATAGATATATAATTTTAAAAGTTTAACAGCCAAAATCAGGCTATCACTAAGAGAAAATGAAAGTATTAAAATCACTATCACGGATTTTTATGAATATTTATCTTTCAATTAAAACCAACAACAGTAAAGGTAAATTATACGGTAGCCGAGATTTGAACTCGGGCATCCACCGTGGCAGGGTGGTATCCTAGCCGAACTAGACCACTACCGTACGAGAAAAAATCATTTCTTGTAAGAGCCGAGACCGCCCTTGTTCTGCCAGGAATAGCTTCTGAGCTTTGAGCTTTTTCCGAAACCGCATGAGCTGCATTCACGATGCCTTAGATGGAATGAGTGTTCGCCGCATCTCCTGCAGTTCTTGTGAACTGACTTGTTCATCTTTCCGAAAGAAGCTTTACCTTTTGACATAGAATCATCACCATTTTATAAATATTTCATAAATCACTGGACTGGAGATATGTAGATTATGCTGTCGCCCCTCAGAAGCGTGTTGCCAAGCTTTGTAGCGTTACCTTCGCTGTCAGTCACCTGAGCATCTTCAACCCATACATTTATATGCATGTCAAAAGCTTTCAGTATACCGGACACATGGGTCCTGTTCTTGAGCTTTATCATCACATTTTTTCCCTTTGCTGCGTTGAGCACGTCTATTGGCCTTCCTGTCATCTAAATTTCACCTAACCAGTATTGTATATATCTATAGAAACTTATTTAAAGATATTCAATACAAAGAAACTTTGCGATTAGTTTTATAAACCTTTCTGTAAAATAAGAGATATCAGGACAGAAGTGATAAGATGGTAATACTGCATACAAGATCAAGAAGGAAACCTACCAGCGGGCTCTACAGGACCCACAGGAAGAAGAAGAGCTATGAGGTTGGGCGCGAGTTCACAAAGACCACTATCGGCGAGAAGAAGGTCCGTGTTGTCAGAGGCCTTGGCGGAAACACAAAGATTGCGCTTAGGCAAGACACTAAGGTAAATGTTGTTGTTAAAGGCAAGGGAAAGGTTGAGACTGTCAGCAAGGTTGTTGAGAACAAGGCCAATCCTCAGTTTATACGAAGCGGCATAGTCACCAAAGGCGCTGTCGTCGAGACAAAGGCAGGCAAGGTAAAGATAACTTCAAGGCCTGGTCAGGACGGAGTGCTGAACGGCGTTGTTGTTGATTAAGTTTATTATAATTTTTATTTCTTTTTGATGTTTTTTATTGATTTTGATATATTTTGCAGTAAAAGTACAGTAGATATATAAATCTAAATATATATAATCATTATAATATATAAAAGTGATAAGTATGGCTAAACCGATACGTTCAACACCTACATTAAAAGGCAAAGAAGCTATAAGATTCATAAAAGAAGTACAATATGAACAGAAACATCCTTCAAAAAATAGGATTTCTCTTTTGAAAGAATCAAAAATAATCAAATTCAATTGCTAATATATCTTTAGATCAAAATACATAGGGGTTGTACCCTTTTTTCGTTCTTTTAACACCTTGAACCCTATATCTTTATAGAAATAAATAGAATCCAATTCTTTTTTTGTATTTCTTTTTGCATCAAGAGTTATAAACCTGCACCCGGCAATATTATCTCCGATCAATTCTGCTTTTTGAATTACAAAAATCATCATCAACCTTCCAAAACCCATTCTGCGAAAAGAATCATGCACACATAATCGTCCGATTTTTAATGCAGGCAAAGATTTATAGAGAACATCTTTTTCTTTGAAATAGGTTTTCAAGTTACCTTCAAGATTGATTTTATCATTCAATAAACTGACATAACCAATCAATTGATCTTTGTAGAACCAAAGAAAAGTCAAGGATTTTTTTGGTTTTGATTCTCAAGGGCATCGTCTATCAAAAAAAATTTTAATTCAGTAATCTCGGTCTTGAAATCAATTAAATCTCTGTTATATTTGGAACTTATTGGTACGATTTTAATATCATTTGAATTAACCTGTATTTTTGATGTTTTAGCCATAATTACATCTATATTTTAAAGCATATATAGCCATATTGTTTTCTATATAGTTATGAGGCAATCTGTCTGACAAGGTATTATTTGGGGTACTTTTTTTCTTTTAAATAATTAATCCCATAATTAGAGATTATGATAAAATCTATCATATTTGACTGGGATGATGTAATTACTTTAGGTTCTAAGGAAGGGTATTTTGCATGCTATCATGCGGCACTTGTCGGTGTTGAATTATCTCCTGAGGAAGAGGAGAAAAGGATTCTTGCAAAATGGGGAAAGTCGCATCGTGAAGAGCTAAAGGAGCTGCTTAAAGAGAATCTTCATCTTTTGGATAAGGCTTGTGATATATATGAGGAGAGGCTGTCAGGCGATACGTTTGTCAACTGTTTGAGTATCGTTGAGGGTGTTTCCGAACTTCTTTCAAGGATTTCCAGAAAATATATGCTGTCTGTCGCTACAGGGATGAATCCTGAGATACTTAAAGAGAAAATTATGCCAAAATTCAATATCCCTCAGGTGTTTACACATATTATATCTGCTTATGATATAAAGGATCCTGATATGCAGAAACCTCATCCTTACAGCATTAACTATATTCTTGAGAAGCAGGGCATCAGGCCTGAAAATGCAATCATGGTCGGTGACGCAAGAGGCGATGTCCTTATGGCAAGGGCGGCAGGTGTGACACCTGTTGTCGTGCTTACCGGGCATCTTAGTCGGGGAGAGGCTGAAGACCTTGGTGTAAGATATATCATTTCTGATATTACTAAGATTGAAAAAGTGCTGTATGAGATTGATGGGTAAATATTTCGGGTTCTTTAAAGGCCTGTAATCTATTTGGTCTGGTAAACCAAATAAATGTTATGTTATTTGGTCTGTGAGACCAAATGTTTATAAAGTAAAACATCTATATACATCTATGGAACGAAATATCTTAAAAGATATCCTTTTGGCACAGAACAAAAAAACAGATATGCACAGTATTCAAAGAAGCCTTATGAAAAAGATAGATGAATACAGAAAATCACCTTTCATAATCATAATCTCAGGAGTCAGGAGATGTGGGAAATCCACTTTGATGGACAGGATCAGAACAGAGGACTCGTACTATGTCAATTTTGATGATGAACGCTTCATCAATTTCGATGTCAATGACTTTCAGGCGCTTCATGAACTTCTGATAGAGCTTTTTGGTGAAAAAGACATATTTCTCTTTGACGAGATACAAAACATCAAAGGCTGGGAAAGATTTGTAAGACGGCTCTATGATGATAAAAAGAAAATCTATGTGACCGGGTCAAATGCTTCAATGCTTTCTAAAGAACTTGGAACACACCTGACAGGAAGGAACATATCACTCCAATTGTACCCCTTTTCATTTAAGGAATATCTGGATATGGAAAAATATGAACTTAAGCCTTTAGGTAGGCTGACATCTATAGAAAAAAGCAAAATCAAGAACATGTTCAATAGATATCTTAGAGATGGCGGGTTTCCCGAGCATATCCTTACGAAAAAAGATGAGTATCTAAAGAATGTATATGAGAACATAATATACAGAGACATAATCACAAGATATATGCTCACAAAAGAAAAACCTATAAAGGAAACTGTCTATTTTGCTGTGAGCAATATAGGCAAAGAGATAAGCTTCAACACTATCAAGAAATTGACCGGGCTTACGAGTGCCACAACAATAAAAGAATATTTTGAGTATCTGGATAACAGCTATCTTGTCTTTTTGATATCCAGATATGACCCTTCACTTAAAAAGCAGATATATTACAACAAAAAAGTATACTTCATAGATTCGGGCATGGCAAGAACAATAGGATTCAGGGCAAGCGAGGATAAAGGGAGGCTTCTTGAAAATATGGTCTTTTTAGACCTGAAGAGAAAAGGTTATGAAATCTATTTCCATAAGCAAAAAAAAGAATGTGATTTTCTGGTCAGGGAAGGAATCAACATTGTGAAAGCTATACAAGTTACCTGTTATCTTGAAGGTGGAGATGACCGTGAGATTGCAGGCCTTTTAGAGGCATTAGATAATTATAATCTTAAGGAAGGATTGATATTGACTCTTGACGAGGAAGATGAGATCAAAAAAGACGGAAAAAAGATAAAAGTCATGCCTGTATGGAAATGGATGCTTGAGAATGAGTTGGATTGAGGAAATAATTAGCAGTCATGAGAATTTGTGTGTCTCTTAGCGCGAATTTGGAGAGGGTTATGTTCTTGCGAAGCGATTGTAGAATTTTTACAATTAAGAATTGTATTAAATTTCGAACGATGTGAGTGTAAAATTAAGAAAAAAAGTCTTATTTTTTGTTTTTTCTATGTCCGATTTCAATGACATGGATAATAAGTTCATTGTCTATAATGTCTAAGATTATTCTGTAATCCCCTGCCCTTAATCTAAAGTATTTTGAGCCGACTAACTTTTTTACGTGCGGATAAGGCCTAATCCTGCATCTTTTCAAAATAGAGATAATTCTTTTCTGAACATCTTCAGATAGTTTACTCAGTTGTTTTTCTGCAAAATCTGAAAAAATGATCTCGTAGCTCATAATCCTAATCTCTTTTCAACTTCGCTAAGAGTATGAACCCTGCCTGCTTTGATATCTGCTTCAGATTTTTTGATATCTGCTAAAGTCTGTTCAGACAATTCCATAGTGTCTTCCAGTAAATCTCTAATAATATCTTCATAACTTTCTTTATCATACATTTTACGAGACTTAAGATCATGAAGCAAATCTTTGCTGACCTGTATAGTTGTTGCTGCCATAGTGCTTATATAGAACGCTATAGTATATAAATGTTTTCTTTATTTTTATATATGAGGTTTGTGGATAAGAGATGTTTTGAGCTGTTGAGTGAAAGCGCAAGCGTAGTCCGGAGTGATTAAAAGGAGTGGAAGAAGTCTGAAGCATTATATTTATATAATTCTTAAATGATTTATTATTATGACCACAGATAATTTAGAAAAAAAGTGCATGCCCTGTGATCTATGTGAAGGGTCAGGATACTTTTCTATAGATGAGGATGAAGTTACATATTATACCCCTTGTGAACATTGCCTGGGGTATCAATGCTTTGAAATAAGAGATGGATTCCTATCTATTTATTATGGTGAATGTGATGAACATTGTGGACATAACAGAGATTCTCTTAAGGAAAATTGGACAAAAATGTGATGCTTCAGATTGGATATAAGTTTGGCATTAAGAGAAGTTGGACTTCAGCTTAATTTGGAAGGAGTGTGATGCAACCAATCATAGTTAGTTAATCGCTGTTAATTCCTTTTAGGATTGAATTTTAGTGCAGCGTCCCGAAGGGAAAAAATCAAAGTCAACGACCGTCATCAAACACAAAGTGCTTTTCAGACAGGATATTAAGGACAAGAATTGATCTTTCTGACTATTTCGCTTATCTGCATTTTGGATTGAACATCTTGTTTCAGGTCATCTGCTTCAAATGCTTCAAAGTTATAGGTCTCTATCAAGTCTAATCTGTTATATTTGACAAAACCTTTAATCGCTTCCCTGTGAAATTTTTCAGTTACCTGGACTTTACCGCCGCCGACCATTATGGAAAGCAATTGTTTGTCTTTCAGGGATTTAGATTCGTAGGCCGGAATAGTACGGTCAATAAACTGTTTCATCAGCCCGGATACATTGCCGTAATAGAGCGGTGAGCCGATAATTATCATATCTGCAGAAAGAAGACTGCTGAACAATTGTTCCATGTCATCTTTGATTACGCAAGCACCAGTTGAGTAACAAGTCAGACACCCTTTACAGTGACTGAAATTCAGATCTCTTAGAAAAATCAGTTCTTTTTTTTCATTTAGGCTCTCATAGACCTTTGAGAGAACAAAATCAGTATTGCCTTTTCTTGGACTTCCTGAGATCAGCAGGTATTTGGTCATATTATTTTATCTATATAAATGTTATATTCAGTCAAAGCCTGGTTTTAATTGCGTTTAGCAACTTTTGAGTTTAAAGAAGTTCTTGTGTCTTGATTGTTTGTAAGGGTTTTGGGCAAAGCTAAGCGATACATAAAGAAAAGTCTAAACATTTCTTTTAGGCCTGCGATTGAACCTGTTCCCGGATTTATTATTATTAAATTGCTTGTTTTTTGATGTGTTATTTTTAAACCCGGAATTTCTGCCAAAGGATTTCTTCGGCTTGGGTTTGGCAGCTGCACCTACTGCGTTTTTAGCGGTCTCTGAATGGAATGTGTGGTCCATGACCTTTATTTTTTTCTTTATCAATTTCTCGATATCCCTAAGATAATCCCTCTCTTCGGCTGAGCAGAATGAAAATGCTGTCCCTTCAGCTCCTGCCCGGGCGGTTCTTCCAATCCTGTGGACATAGCTTTCCGGTTCGTTTGGAAGCTCAAAATTTATGACATGCGAGATATCATCAATGTCTATCCCTCTTGCAGCGATATCAGTCGCCACCAGCACTTTGATATTGCCCGTCTTAAAATCATTGATTGCCTTAGTCCTTGCGTTCTGTGACTTATTTCCATGGATTGCATCAGATGCGATATCATTTTTGTTAAGGAACAATGCAATCTTGTTTGCCCTATGTTTTGTCCGGGTGAAGATCAAGACACTGGTAAGATGTTTCTGTCTCAGGAGCTCGAGCAGTAATTTTTCTTTTGAAGATGCATCAATAAAAAATATGTACTGCTCTATAAGATCAACTGTAGTTGCCTGGGCTGTCACTTCAACATGGACGGGGTCTTTAAGCAGGGCATTTGCAAGCTTATTGATTTCCTTTGACATTGTTGCTGAGAAAAACAATGACTGCTTTTTTTGCGGCAATATTGCGAGGACTTTCTTGATGTCATGAATAAAGCCCATATCAAGCATCCTGTCTGCCTCATCCAGCACGAAAAATTCTATGTCGTTTAGATTCAGTTTTTTCTGCTGCATCAAATCCAATAGTCTGCCCGGTGTCGCTACGACAATGTCTACTCCTCTCGCTAATGCCTGGACCTGCTTTCCCTGGCCCACTCCTCCGAAGATGACTGTGTGCCTGAATCTAAGAAACTCACCGTATACAGAAAAGCTTTCTCCAATCTGCGCGGCAAGCTCCCGGGTCGGGGCAAGCACCAGTGCCTTTATTTTTCTCGGGTGCTTTTCAGTCATATTTTGCAGTATGGGCAATACGAACGCTGCTGTCTTTCCTGTACCTGTCTGTGCAATGCCTATCAGGTCTCTGCCTTTTAAAAGGTCAGGTATTGATCTTGACTGTATAGGCGTAGGTGTGGTGTATTTTTGTTTTGTCAATGCTTTGTTTAGTTCTGAGATTAGGTTCAGGTCTTTGAATGTCAGTTTGTTTTCCATGTAGTTTAAATGATGCGTTGAGTTATAAATGTATGGGGTTGTTGGGTACATTATTATCCCTGTACTTTAAGGATCCTGCAGTCAGAAAGTGGATAAAGGAGATAAGTTTTTTCTTAGAAGTGTTTTTAGAGTTTTTAAATATTTTGGATACGGGTTGTATGTTGGTAGGGTGTGGGGTTGGGTGTA
>WTCA01000043.1 GCA_013138805.1 archaeon
ATCCCCAAAGACATCCATATAGTATCGCTCATACCTTTAGGCTATCCCGGGAATAACGCATCCAGAGTAAAAAAGAGAGAACTCAAAAACATCATTCACTGGAATCATTTTTAGGGGTCTCATCTCCTATGTTGACGCTTCTTGTCTTATGATTTCCCTTATGGAGCATATAAGCTCTTCTGCTTGTGAAACTCTTTCCGCATTCATCACAGACATATTTTTTCTCAAGACCTAAAAGCTTTTTTATGAAACCCATACAAATTATTCTTATCTATCATATAAATATCTTTTCACTAAATAGATGCCATGCTCTATATAATCATCTTCATAATATCCCTTTTAGCCGTCATCAAGGGCGCAGACATCACGACAGACAGCGCAATCAGGATAGCAAAGCAATACGGTGTTTCAGAATTTCTGATTGGTCTGACCATCATAGCATTCGGCACAAGCCTTCCTGAGCTGGCATCGTCCATAACCGCAGTCCTGTACAACACGCCGGAACTGGCAGTATCAAACATAATGGGCTCTAATATAGCAAACATTGGCCTTGTCCTCGGCCTGACAGTTATCATATTCTCAAAGAAGATAGACTGCAATGTCAGCAAGAGCGACATCTATTTCTTTGTCTTTTCAGTCCTGGCAATTCTTGTTGTCTTCATAGACTACCGCCTGACTTTCGTAGAAGGCATGTTCTTCATATTGCTTTACATATCTTATACTGTCTATTCTATAAAGACGCATAAGATGGCAAAATCATCACACCGTACTAAGGTAGATTTCACCAATCTTGCCATGCTTGCCATAGGCCTCACATTGCTGATAGCCGGCGCAAACTATTTTATCACATCAGGCATTGAGCTGATTAGCATGTTCGGGATATCAGCGACTGCATTCGGCTTCATTTTCATAGCAGTCGGCACAAGCCTTCCTGAGCTTGCCGCATCGCTGATATCGATGAAGAAGAAGCATCAGGGCCTTGCAGTAGGAAACATAATAGGATCAAACCTGTTCAACACATTCTTCATCTTCGGCGCAATGGCAGGCATAGAGACAATACCCATGATAAAGTCATTCTACATCTCATCCATGCCGATACTTGTCGCGCTTACAGCCGTCCTATATCTTGCACTGATGCGTAAAAAGCTTGGTCGCTTTGACGGTTTCCTCTTCCTTGCACTATATTCTCTGTCAGTCATCCTCGTTTTTTAAGGACAGGAAAAATCAGCGATATCTTTTTATGCTGGCGCACACAAAATTACACCATGATTGCAGAGACCCAGGTATTGATACTCGCCGCGACAGGGCTTGTGTTCGCTATAGTGTCTATGGGTATATTGGGAAGAACGCAGAAGCATAAAGAACCGGTTACTCCCACATCACATGGTTTGCATCACTATAATAATATATCTCATCAAAACCACGAGGCAGAAAGTCCCCCGCTGGGTGATATCGAAAAAGATCCTGATGCAGCAAAAATAGTTCATGATCTGGTCAAATCGCACCACACTTCTCCGAAAGAAGATTATACTCCTCCGAAAGAAGAAGTGGATGCTTTGGTTAAAGCTTATGCTGAAAAACATGGTGATGCAGATGTTGGTAGTATCCGTAAAGCAGTCGAAAAATACTTAATCAAAGATCATTACAAGTTGCATGACTCTTCTCCTTAAAACCCACCACCCAATATATAAATACAAGCCCCCTAAATAATTCTTATGATATGGCTTGACATCTTTGCAAATCTCGGCTTCATCGGCTTCTACACAATCTGGGCATTCTTCGCAGGCGCAATAGCAGTCTTTGGGGTGACAAGCAATTTCGGAAAGAAAGGCCTTATAAGAGACATATTTTTCTCATGGGTCACAGGCATCCTGCTTGTAAGCATAAGCTCTGTAGGCGCAATCATATTTGCTGTAATTCTAAGAATATTCATAATAGGCATATCAAGAAGCATAGGTATAGGATCAATATCCTCAGTCCTGTCTGCAGAAGACATGTCAAAAGTAAAGCTCAAAAAGCCTAAGACAAACATAATCATGGCTCTTGTCCTCATACTTTTTTTCTTAAACATCCTCACAGCAATCTTCGCCCCGCCCATGGAGGTCGGATGGTATAAGATGGATGATGCAGAAACCATATCTGTAAGTCCCGAGACAGAAAAAGATATACAGACAGTGCAGTGGGATGATATAAAAGATATGCGTCTGGTCTCGCAGGAATACGCGCTCCAGATACCAAAGACAATGGTGACAGAAACAGGCTGGAAACTGTCCAGTGACTGGGACGGCATATATCCGATAGACAACACGCTTTACTGGGTGATAGCATATGAGCCTACAAGGCTTGTCAACATGGGAAATCCATCGCCCGCATATATACTTGTAGATGCGCAGGATCCTTCCAAAAGGACAAAGATACATGAAGACATAAGATACTCAGAGGAAAGAAAAGGTCTTATCCCTATTGCTTACCAGCTCCTGTTCTCCGGCAGGATACAGGATGTATCTATAAAATACTGGCTGAACCATCCGTATTTCACTTATGGCGACACAGTCTTCACGCATGACAGTGACGGCAGCCCTGTATGGTTCGCACCTGTCAAGCTTGACTTGCCGACAATATTTGTAACCAAGTTCTATACAGTCCAGGTCGGTGTCGTGACTCTTGACAATGACGGCAAAGTTGAGTTCCACAGCGAGAGTGACATAAGAGATGGCAATGCTCCTGCATGGCTCCTTGATAACCAGGCAATAATAGATGAAGACTATACTATGACAAGAACTCTTGTATGGGCAAAGTACGCAAGCTGGAAAGGCTTCATAAACTACTATCTCCAGCACGAGAATGTCTATGAGATTGCAAGAGAGTTCTACTTCCAGTATGATAAGCCTGATGACCGCTTTTTCGGTCTTGTGCAGCTTGAGCCTGAAGGCAGGACAAGGAAAGCAATAACCCATTATGTTGAAATAGAAGCATCGGGCACAGATTATGGCACAGTGAAAATATATGACACAAGAGCTCTGGGACTTATAGGTCCTGAGCGTGCCCTTGACGGTGCAAGAGGCGAAATCAGCCTGTATTCTGATTGGTATCCTCTCCAGCCGCTTTTCAAGAAGATAGAGAACGGATATTTCTACATTATACCTATCTATTCAGGCATCTATGAGTCTATGGTCTTAAAAGCAGTTGCAGTCGTAGACGCAAAGACTGAGCAGGTAAAGCTTTTCCCGTGGCACGATATAGAAGCTGACGGAGAAGATATATCCTCAGACAGTCAGGAAGATGACTCAGTACTTGAAAGCTCCCGGTTTTCAGACTGCACAATCCTTTCAAGCAAAAATGTTGACGGCAAGCTCGTGATGACAATTGAATGCAAGTGACTCTAAATATTTATAAACTACTCTGACAAATTGATTACTATGACTGGCTATAATTTTAAACCTAAAAATAGTAAAACACCTGCATCTATGCACAAGAAAAAGACAGTGGACACCACACCTAAATCCAATCCTCTTGCAGGGATGAAATATGTCAGGAAACCTGTCTTCATCGCAGCAGCGATTATTCTTCTTGTGTTTATCCTTGCCGGCCCGAAAATAACAGGCAACATCCTTCTGAGCAGCGAAGACAAAGCGCTTGCAGATAACCCTGATTTCCCTGACCTTCCCGCCTTTGAGGCAAACAAGCAGTTTTATCTCTGCCAGAACCAGCTGAATGAGGAATCAGGAATACTTTCCCAGTACCAGCTTGAGCTTAATGCAAAGTCCACGACCATGGAATCCTGCCTTCAGGACAAGAGCACAATCTCATCCCAGTACAGTTCATGCTCTTCCGACCTTTCATCATGCCTGACTAGCTTCATCGCATGCAACTCATCAAAAGAATCGCTTTCCGCAGAGATTAAGATATGCAACGATGACCTGACAATAAAGAATCAGGACCTCTCAGAGCTTGAGCTTGAGAGCTACGCGATAAAGAATAATTATGCAGACAGCTACTGCTGCATAAAAAGAGCGGTTGACGCTAATCCTGATATCAAGTATTACAGGTTTGAGAACAATAGGGTCATATGCACAACAGACAATGATTATGAAGAATTCAACTGGGAGGGTTGTTGATAACATCATTTTTTTGCATTTTTAGAATCTGTTTTCTTGGCTGTTTTTTTAGTCACTTTCTTCTTGCCTTTCTCAAACACGCCTGACTTCTTTAGAGCATATGTCGCAGGGTTAAGTATCTTCTGGCAGAACCCGTCAGGAACGCACACTTTCATGTCCTTGTAATATCCCTTGTTTTCGCAGTTGGCAGGAAGGATAGCTGCCTCTTTCTGTGCCGCGTAATTAAGCTGCGTCGTTATATAGACAGTCTTTATCGGATCTGGATTTCTCTTGTTCCATTCAAGCAGGATATCCTCAATCTCTTTCAGTGGCCAACCACATGTCATAAGAAAATTTATAAGTATGAATATCGCTCTTTTCCTCCCGTCCTCAAGCCCCTCAAGTATCTTTTTGATGCACGGGGGAAAATACTGCTCATCAATCTTTTTCAAAGGACCTTCAAATCTTTTGCCCTCATATTTATTCGGATTGTCCTTCTTCATCTTTTTATCAAGCTCTTCCTGAATCTCAGCCCAGTCCATTGTCTCAAGAACAAGGGTCGCTGCCTCATCCTCTTCCCAGTTTTCTAGAAAGCCGATATCCCCGGGAACATTTTCCGGCTGCGCATCCTCAAACCTGAAACCGGAAATATCCTCTTTCCTCAAAGGCCTGCTCACAAGCCATGTCTTTTCATTGAAAGAGTATGGAAGCCTGAACAGGTGCCTAACTCCCCAGTTTTCCTCGACATCAACAATATTATAAGGATCCAGTTCCTCTGATCCCTCATCCTTCATCAGCCTTTTGGAAGACTGATCTATCTCAAGGAATTTCTCAGTAAGTTGTTTTCTTATAAATGCCCGGAGAAATCCGACAATGTTTCTGGGAAGTTCAGGATACATATCGCTTATATGCCTGCCGTCAATCTTCTCGGGAAATGCCTTGTGCGATACAGCCACATGTATGCCGCGGCTCCCGCTGAACTTGGCAGATATATTCTTTATCCCGAAAGTCTCAAGAGCGCTTATCAGTAGAATCGCAGTCGCACGCGCATATTCAAACCCATGATCGCAGTCTATGTCAAGTATGAAATCCCAGCCGGAACGCAAAGAATCAAGCTCCTGCTTCTTAAGCTCGCTTGATAGTGCAAAAGGATTCTTCCACAATTCCACAGACCCGTGAAATGATGTCGCCCCTTCCTTGACCATATACTCAAGGTCGCCGATAAAAGGCACAGACGACGGCCTTTTGCCGTAGTAGTTGGCATTGAATCTCGGCACTATCTCTTTTCCCGGGCTTATGGAAAACATGTGCTTGAGTATCTCCGGACGCAAGTAATATTCTTTTATCTTGTCAGGCGACGGCCTCTCCGATACAGGCACCTTATCATTATCCATGTATCAATATTGTCCAGATATTTTTATTAAAGATAAGTGCATTTGGACACTGTATAAAATTTTCTTGAATCCAAACAATATTATCACCACCCGAAAGACGAACCTTTTTATTTATAGTGGCCATCCCTGAAAAATATATTGTGATGTTAATCCAAAGCAGAGATGTAATATTTATAAGGTTTGAATTATGGCACAATTGTTAAAACAGAAAGAGAAAAAGAAAGAGTTGGATAGATATGACCAACTGCTCGGAGATATCAAATCCATACTTCAAAGAGGATTATCAAAAGCATATAAAGCAGTGGATAATCTAAAGGTCCAGACCTACTGGCAGATTGGTGAAAGAGTTGTGAGGGAAGAACTGGAGCATAAAGGACGGGCAGATTATGGTAAGAAGATTATAGACAATTTATCTAAAGATTTGAATATTGATAGGCGTTTATTTTATAGAATCGTTAAGTTCTACAGATTATATCCTATTGTGGTGACAGTGTCCCCACAATTGAGTTGGTCACATTATGAGATATTGATAGGTATAGAAGAGAATCATATAAGGCAATTTTATGAAAATGTTTCAATAAGAAATAGCTGGAGTGTAAGGGAACTAAAGAAGAGAATAGATGATAAGGAATATGGGAACGCGCGCAAAAAAGGTGAGATAACTATCAGACTGCCTAGGCAATTGCCAAGCCCGGATGATGTTTTTAAGCAAAGTTATAACTGGGACTTTATAACTCTTGATGAACAGCATACAGAAAAAGAGCTTGAAGATGCGCTGATAAATGATATTCAGAAGACGTTACTGGAATTCGGATGTGGTTTTGCATTTATTGGACGGCAGCAAAAAGTGTTGATAAATAATAATTGGCATAAGGTTGATTTGCTTTTTTACCATATCCTGCTGAAATGTTATATTGTGGTTGAACTTAAATCAAGAGCATTGATTCCGGGAGATATTGAGCAGGTGACAAGATACCTGACTTATTTCAGGGAAAATAAAATGCATGGAGATACAGATCCTATTGCGCTTGTGATATGCAAAAGCCATGATAAGATTGATGTGTATTACAGCGCAGGAAAAAACAGGGATGATATATTTATGGCAGAATATAAGACAAAACTGCCTACTGAAGACGAGATCTCAAGAAAGCTTGAAGCTCTAAAAAAGGAAATAAGAGAGAATCATTATTAGTAGACACAAAAAACCTTTTTAAAGTTTAACATCGATATATAATATATAGGTAGTAGATATGTCTGATGGTTGCGGTTCCTGTGATAGCGGTTCATGCAGTCCTTATAGTCTCCCGTCAACAATAAGTCCAGAAAGTCCTGTATCTTTAGGCGATTCATATAATTCTTCACCATCTTCAGTCTACTCAGATATCCGCGATGCCGGAGGCCTTGATGCAGCAATAGATATATATGACATTGGGTCTTTAGCCAAAGAAATATACCTTGACCATTCATCTAATCCTGAAAGAATTGCAGACTTATTAAAGAATACAGACATAGAAGGTGTTTACGGTCTTCCGCCCAATGTTGCAGGGGTGAATAGTTCAACTATTGGGTATAATCCTTTTACGGGTGAGGGAATTGTAGATTCTGATATTGCCTATGATAATAATCTTTCTCCTGATGATCAGCTTTATACAGCACTTCATGAATTATGCCATTGCGAACAGCTTGAATACTCAAAAAACATGCCCCTCTCTTTCAAAGAAGGCGATGCAGAGACATATACTGATCTTATTATTAATGACTATGTAAGCAAGCTTGAAGATTTATATGAAGGAAGCCTGAATACATCTAACTCATCTGATCCGACTTACATTGAGTCCAAAGCTCTGGTCACAGACATCTATGAGAATATAGGTGATGGGGACATAGAAAGAGGACGAGAGAAGTTCTATGAGGCTCTTGACCAGTACAAAGAAGACTTCAATCCGGCATTTGAATCTTTCAGGGAAAAGCTTGCCGAAAACGGTCTGGACATTGACACAATATACAATGTATTTAATGGTCTTGACAGGGATATTGAGGCAAAGAACCCTTACACAGACAGTAATCAAACAACACCTTATGATGATATGATACCTCCCGGTTTTGGTGGTCTTGGTCCGATATATCCAGGTATTGGCGGTCTTGGTCCTGAAGCTCCTGGCTTGCCTTATGGACCTTACGGTAATGCCTTAGATCCAGGATATATGGGTATGCAGGTAGATCCGGTGTCAAGCAATAAAATGCTTGATGATGAACTTCTGCACAAAGCCCCACAAGTTCACAAGGAATATATAAAATTAATATCTTCCTGAGTGATATTTATACCGGATAACCAAAAATAGCGCACCTTTCTGAAAACAAAAGACGGCAACACAAACCTATATAAGCATGCCAAAAAAATATTTATTGTCATACATTCTGGAGCAATATTTATGTATCAATGGAAAGAAGAGAAAAATGACCTCAGGTCTTTTACAAGAAAACTCGCAAGGAACGAGACTGTAGGCGATATATTTTACATCCTCTTAGGCATCTTCTTCGCGCTTTTAATATACACAAGTCTCAAGATAGTTCTAAGCACCCCGGACCCGATAGTGACTGTCGTCTCCGGCTCCATGATACCGGCGCTCCAGATCGGCGACATGCTCATACTCAAAGGCATAGACCCGCAGGATATAGATGAAGGCGACATAATTGTCTACTATTACCCGCCCATGGACAGGCTCATAATCCACCGTGTCTTTGAGATGTACGACGATGGCACTTTCCGGACAAAGGGCGACAATGCCATAACAAACGCCCAGCCGGATAGGTGGGTGGTCCAGCCGGAATGGGTTCACGGCACACCCTTAGTGAAGATACCGTATCTGGGATACCCGAGAATTCTTCTTGAAAAAGCATGGCAGCTGGTTGTTTGAAAATATGTCTGCATCTAATTTTTATCAGCTATAATCCAGCCCGGACAGCCCCCACAAAGAGATATGGTCATTGTCAATCAGGAACCCGACAGCAAGATCAGTCCCGGGCGAACTCTCAGTCACACCTTTTATCTTCTTGCCTGAAACCTCATCAAAATACTTGAAATCAACACCCGAATACGGGTTCTGCAGCTCTTCGGGAAGTTCAATGACTGATATGAAAGAAGCTATACCTATAGTACTGTTTGTGACATTGTACTTTGCAGTCGTGTTGAAATTCCCTTCAAGCCTGTCAAGAAAGCTCGGACCCAAAGAGTCAATGAAATAGCACGACTCATTCAGTTCATCATAGATATAGCTTGACCATACATTGTCTCCTTCCATGACAATTATAGGGGCAAAACCCAGCCCAGAAAGATTAGACACAACAGAAGACGCTCCGAATATATAATCAGATATCCCGCTCTCATCATCAGACACATTCTCGCTCACGACACCGCGGAAATCATCTGCATTGTTCGGCCCGTCAGGTATATCTGTTATCACAAGTATTTTCTCAGAAGGGTCAGGATCATTGATATCAAGGCTCAGCCTTCCGCTCGTCCAGTTGTCCGACCCGGAATAATCAAACACGCCGACAGTTGATATCTTCTGCGCATGATAAGGATATTTCGTTGTGTTGCATCTTGTAATGATCTGCCTGAGATATCCGTAGCTCTCAATTGATATAAAAGGATCTTCTATAGCCTCTATCTCTATTATGCTTTCTGATGTCGCAGAATCATTGAACTGTATCCCGAAAATTTGGCACACAACAGACAGGTTCACATCATTTGATAGCGCAAGCGAAAAAGCATCATAAGGAGACACGCCTGTGCTTATGATATCTATGCCTACATATATCCTGTGCAGCTGCCCAAGAGAATATATGCTGAATGCCCAGTCCTCTATGGTGGAGTTTTCCATCAGGGCCGGCGTACTGTTCCCATACACCCCTGTTTCAACAAGGCTCTCTATATGTTCGCTCGCAACCCCGTCAGTATACTCCCCGTCTTTCAGTATATCATCTATAAGGGCAATCACACCCCTTTTGCCTGATATATAGACACTTCTCCCGAAATCCTGTTTTGCCCCTTCCTTAAAATAGAAAAGCTCATCAGTGCGCAGCTTCTCATCAATGTTCATCTTTAAGTTCTTGTCTATGTCACTGTTTGCGTTTATTGACAGAAGACCTGTAAGGGTCATGATGACAAGCACTGAGAACAGCGAGTACACAAACCCTTTTCTCAGTATCTTCTCTGCCATATCAAAATCATCTCCACATCTCAAAAGTCAGGTATGCAGGTCCCCACATCCAGGGTACCTGCGATATTGCAATCGCTTCATTCTCTATGGATGTCGCTTCCGCATATTCCCCGAGAATCTCATCAAGCCGCAGGTTGGCATCTGCGATAGCTTCCTCTTTTGTCGGGAAATTGTTCCCATAGCCGACCATTGACGGAACAAGTATGCTTAACTCAAGGGTAGATTCAGGCAGTATAACATTGTCACTGCTTCCGCCGATAAACCCGTCTCTTGCCTTTATCCAGTTGACTTCGCCCCTGTTCAGCCTGTCAAGAGGTATATATATGTCTGTCGGGACCACTCGCCCGGTGGCTGATATAAATATCTGGTAATCTTCCCATTCATTGCCTTTCCATGCAGGCTCATTCTCATCCTCGTTCCAGACAGCAATCGCAACCCTCCAGCTATAGTACTGCGCAAGATGTATAAATGCCTTGGTGATCTCCCTGTCAGGAAGCGTAAAGTTAGCCTTCTTCACAAGCTCAGGCCCGCCATTGTTGAACTCTTCAACTCCTGTGACCTCTATCATGCCGTATTTAAGTATCCCGCCGGGAACAGTATACTCAAGTTCTATATATGAATTGTTGCTCACTTCACATTCATCCTGGCCGCCTGTCTCAGGCTCGCTTCCCAGCGGGTTCATGTCAAGATAAACAGCAACAGTATTAGTCTCGCCCGTGCTGTAATACGACCCGTCAGATAAGGTGGCATGCATATGATCTATCAGGTCAGAAAAACCGAAGTCATAGCTGTTGTTTGAAGGAGGATCATTCTCATTGTATATCTCATCAGCATTCACCCATATGCTCACTTTCTTCTCTACATAGTTTCCTTCAATATGCATTGTCACATTTGTGATATTGGCGCCTTTTGGCATATGGAACGGCACGACCTGCCATGCGGCCGCATTGCCCATAGTGTTGTCAAAATAGAACTTTTTCTTCAGGGGCTCGTAAAGCGTGTCAGACTGGTACTGCACCTTAAAGAGCATTCCCGGATGCACATAAGAACTGTGTTCACCATTCTTGATGATTAACCTGATATGATTGCTTCCGTTGACAAGCGCACTGGCAAGCCTGCTGGAATTTATTGTGCCGTAGACTCCATAACCCTTCCCTGCATCATACTCATAATATAGCCAGTATATGTCCGACTCGTTGAAAGATTCTCCGTTCACCAATAATCCCTCTATGTCCGGGTAATAGCGCATTGATATAACAAATGTTGCATCGCTCACCGTAGTGTTTCCCGGAAGGTCAAAATACTTGTCCACAGTCAGGTTCTCCCCGTCCCAGCCACTGCCTGCAAGATTGAAAGGTATTATCTTTGTGGAATTCTTGCGCGCCTCAACAGCCCAGGCAGACGCCACAAAGCTGTCAGAGGGTATATCTTCTTCATAACCTGATATTATCCTGTAGCCGGACACAGAAAACTTGCTTATGTTCCTGTAAGGTCTCAGCATATCTGTCTCATATATGTTTGTGTCATCACCGCTGCCTTTTATCTTCATAGAATATCCATAGCTGAGAGGTATCACATCCTCAAAGAACTGGTACACTATCTGTGATGCATAGTCTGAATCGTTGTATGCCCACAGCTTCCCAATTATGTCAGGCAGTGTCTTGTTGATCTCGTCAGCATCCACTTCTGTATTGCTTATGATTTCATCCCGCAATGTTTCGTTTATCTGGTTGAATTGCGTATTTGAAAATATGTTCATGCTGTCCACTGCATTGAGATGCAGCTGCTGAAAATTAGTCTTCTGCTGAAGAGGCCTGACATTATAGTCCATCACAAACACATATCCTGCCATGATAAGCATCAGGGCTATCAGAGCATCCAGTGTGAATATCAGCCCCTTCCGTCTTATCATATTTTCCATAATGTGAACCTCAGCAATCCTTTTTCTAAAGTGCCTGTGTCATCATCCTGTAAGAGAACCACTCTTTCAATAGGTGTTATGTAATAAGACTCCATATCTATCTCTTTTCCCGCAGTCTTGTATATAGTGTCGCTTTCTATAGTCAGGTTGAAATCATAGTATGCAAGCCCCCACATATAGGTGAGGTTATCATAGCTTATGTTTTCAAGTTCATTCATCCTGCTTATGTTGATTATGTTCGGGCTGTCCGCAAGGCCGGGGATGTCTATGTATGTACTGTTCCAGTCATGCGGAAATCCCGGAGTCCTTGCAAGCATGTCTGTTATGTAAAATATCTTTCTCTGCATATTATCCGACTCAAAATCAATAGTCTTGTCCTGCGCACTGTTCCATGCAAGAAAGGCAATATTTACTATGAAGATAAATATCACTGCGCTGAAGAAGAAATCAGGTGTGAATGTCTGGCCTTTCCGTAGAGCTTTATCTTTCATATCTCATCTTATCCTCCATTCATCTCTGCGTCTCCAACAGATATCGCAGGCATGTTCTTTCTCTGGAACAGAAGCTTCCATATAAACTGCTCAAGTATCCTTTCAGGAGCACTGGGATATGCGCTTGTCTCTGAAGCAGTTGACGGGTAGTTTGTGAAGCCTATGAACCCGCCATAATAGTCGCATGCGCTTATCATCACCTGGCCGTCACCTTCATCAGCTTCAACGCACGATTCAGCGTATATATCAGAACCCCCCTGGTCAATATACCCGTAGCTCATAGAGTTCCTTTTAAGCTCGGATTCTATGTTGTGCGTGTATATGGTCGTCTCAAGGTCGCCGTATTTCTGATGGTTGCTTGAGACGTAGCCTGCGATAGGAAGATCTGTCGTAAGATCCTTGCTTGGCGTAAAGATAATCATCATATTGTTATTCTGCATCCATGAGTCAAAGTTGAATGTCGGGCTGTCAGACTGCCCGAGTATCACTGCATTTTTCCCTGCATCTATATTGCTCTCCTTAAGGTTTGGCGACACAGTGCCTGTATTGGTCGTTGACCAGTCAGTGATCCATCTATTGTCCTCAAGAGACTGCAGCACATTTTCCATCTTGGTGCAATTGGAATAATAATATCCTATATGAAAAAACTGGACATCATAATCCATAGCAATTGTTGATGCATTATTTGAGATGTTCTCTGAGTTGAAATAGATGTAGTAGTTCCGTGTCTCACCCATTTCAGTTGCGCCATCAAGCATCCAGAATACATCAAGCGTCGCGTTCGTGCTCTCGTTGTATAGCGATGTCTCTTTCTTTATCATAAGCTCTATATTGTCAAAATAGGCGCCGAGACCTTCTGTTGTAGTATGGCCGTTGGAGTCGCTGTCCACCCAGTCCACCTTGCCGCCAAGATCAAGATAGTACCAGCCTTCGCCTGTTATATATTCAGTGACATAATCTTCAAACACGCCCGATACAAGATCATCCCATCCGTTGTTCGGGTCGTCTACAGATGCCCATATCTCAGGTGTGGCATCAGAATATGCACAGTCTGTGTCAAGGTCGCTTCCAAGGTAGTTCATAGATGTGGAATTGCCGAACCTTGCCTTTATCCATGCGCCTTCCTCAAGGTCGTCGTCAAGGTCATCCGCATAATAGTCAAATAAGAGAACAGCCCATCCTCCATCCTGGATTGCAGAATACATCTCGCCTGTCACATAGAACCTGATGCCCCACGCGCCGCTGTCAAGTATCTCTTCCCCTGTGTTAGGATCATCAGCCATGTTCCCGATTATGACAGCTATATAATTTGAATCTGCAGGAAGATCCGGTTTTGACGCTCCTGAACCAACATCTGTATCAAAGTCAGAGTCGCCGTCAGGATCGCCAAAAATCGCAAAATAATTTGCCTGGCCTGCATTATGCCCGTAAGGCGCAAGAGACGATGAATTTGTCCAGTCCCAGCCGTCATCACTTCCTGAGACACCCCATGTATTTCCTGTCTGGTTAAGTCCGCTTGTGAAATCAATGCTTCTTGTCGCCGTATCTGCTGTCATGTCCCAGAGGTCTGGAGACAAGATATCTATCTTCGTGATTTCCTTGCTGTTCACAGCAGTCTCATAATTCTGCTCAAGCGTATCATTCCACTCTACAATACGTATAGAGTCTGCATCAAAGCCATTGCTGTCTCCAAGGTTAGACAGCATCTGCGTGAAATTTATGCGCACCTGTACAGGATAGTCATGCCGTGCATAGTCTTCTCCTGTAATATTCATAGATATCCTATAAGGCCAGTCTGCATCCCACCACGCTGAGCCCTGTGTGGATACGGAAAATGTCAATGATCCATACCCTATGTATCCGTCAGTATCATTGCATCTCGCGTAATATGTATATGTTCCTGTTGACAGGTTGCCTATGCCTTCATCTGCAGTCTCGTAAGGCTCGTCATATGCACCGTCATATGCATCTGTATAGTTCCAGGTCACCTCATCATAAGAGATATAGCACCCATCAATATTCATGTTCCCTGTATATGTGTCATCAGATATGATGGTCAAAGTTATGTTGTCATCCGGTTTCGGGTATGCAGGTGACTTTGATATCGTGACTGCCGGTACCTGCGTGTATGCAGGGTTCAGGTACAGCGAACCGCCCAGGTTTTCAATATAGTTGTATCCTTTTATGAGCTCTCCCGATATATTGTTCGTAATGATGTATGCTGCATGGGAATTGCCTGCCCAGTCGACAAAGGCAGCCTTTCTTGAGAATGTTATATTGTAGTCATGCCCGTATATGTTATAAGGTATGTAAAACCTTTTCATGTAACCTTGCCCTGATGTCATGGCAATGTTGATTTCATAGGCAATCTTTTCGGCAATAGATATGCTAAGATGGTTTTTCTTTGCTTCAATGACATCAGCGCTGTTGTTGTTGATCACAGTGCTGTATGATGTGAATATGAGAAGGACAAATATGATAAGAATCATAAATTCCAGCCCGCCCTGACCTTTTTTTCCGCACTTTGCCATGATAAAACCTGAATATTTTTTATTTAGAAAGATCTTTCAGCCGCCTGTGATATTTACCCATGTCACGCCTGATATCTTGACAGCCTGTATCGTTATGTCGTACCTGCCATTGTTCTGTGGCAGATATCCTGTGACATTGAAGTCAAATCTGTTGACAATGTCTGTGACTCCGCCATAAGCGTTCAGCCGTATCATTATCTCCCGGGAACCTATATATGTCAGGTTTATGTTTTCCGGAAATTCAGAATTGACAGTGATCTTGGCAGGCTCTCCCTGTGCAAATACAGACTCGACAGCATCGCTTATCTCGTTCACAGCCTCTTTTGCAGTCATGACATTCACCTCGCTTTTCAGGTCGGTGAGCATAGATGTGCCTTTGAGTATGACAGGCGTTATGAGAAGCATTGCAATGATGACAATAATCATGTATTCCAGCCCGGACTGGCCTTTTCGCATCATGCTTTTTAATTGGGTTTCTGCCGTATAAATAGATGTCCTGGGTTCTATAAGATTGTCTATGCCTGCCGACGTATCAAAAGCGAAACCCAGTAAAGTAATAGATTTAAAGGCTGATTTTCTGAAAGATTTTTAAAGTTATAAGTAGTAACATGATATTATGGAAATAGTTGAATATCAAACAGAAAAACTTAGAGATTGGAAAATCTCTGAAAAAATAGCTGAAGAAGTAAGAAATATATTTGATAAAGGACATCTGGTTAATAGTTTATATAATTCCATTGAAAATTCAATAGATCTGCGTGAGGGAAAAAAGATTCACATATATAGTTATAATACTGCTACAGTTATTGTTACTGAATGGACTACTCATGAATGTATTTATAGTGAAAAAAAAATGTATAATATTGGAGTTGTAAGTTGTAGATGGGCATGTGATAATCCCATAGTCGACAAATATATAACAGAACAATTAGACAAAATTGAAGGTATAGAAAAGGACATTATTAATTATAATCTCCCCTGATAGATTTAATTCAGCTGAATAATAATAAAATCTGCATATATCCAAATTTAGACGACTTCTGATTGGATATGACATCCATCCATCCCCATAACCACACTTATAAACATCCGATACAAACTAATTTTGTGCATTATTATGAGTGGTGAATGGAGTGAAAAGACTATTGATTATCTGCTATCCTGCCTTGAGATTGCAAAAAATCTTGACATAGAAGATGATTCGCTTAAGCATAACAGCCCTTTTCCTGAAATAGGCCCTATTGAGATTTATAGACATATGAATGCAGGCCCCAGTGTTGAATTTAAGCCTGGCTGCTGGGACACTTTATATCAAAATATAGACAATTTATTAGAATTTACAGGCAATTTATCTGCAGCAATCGCAAAAAAAAGATATTCTGGAGAACTTCATGCAAAACATTTATTTAATGATAGCGCAATGTCTTATTCAGCAGATCTTAAGATGAATAGTTCTCCTTATTATATATTTAAGATGAATGAATCCGGAATAGTAATACATGATGAAAAAGGTGCTTATATTCTGCAGGATGCATTGAACAGCATCAAAAAATATATTGATTAATATATTTAGTCAGGATTTAAATATATATGAATCATTTTGTGCAAATACAATAGATACTTGTATATTATCCAAATCCAGAAAAGATATATTAACTAAAACATACAAATATCATTAAGTGATAACAGATGAGTGACTGGAAAGAACTTATACTCAAGACCGGTGTCGACAAGCTTCTGGAAATAATAGCATCGACAGGCGAGATAACTTTAGGCGAGGCATCAAGGCAGCTCAGCGTAAAGCCTTCCATAATAGAGTCCTGGGCTGATGCCCTCGCAGATGACAAGATGATAACCACAAGCTACAATGCTCAGGGCGAGCTTGTCTTCAGGTCTACAAAAGCGAATCTGAAAGTCAAGGAAGGAAAGATAGACCAGCTGAAAAAAGAGGTAGGCACAACCATAACATCTGTAGAGTCTGACCTTGATGAAGAGGAGAAGATGCTTGATGTATCAAAGAGCCATATCCGCTCTTTTGAGCAGGTGCTGAAGTCAGACATAAACCATATAGAGATATTCACCAAAAACCTCAAGCAATACGATTCCAAGAAGTCAGAGCTTATGCATCTTGTCAATCATCTCAAGGCAGAACAGAGCACTCTTGAGAAGCAGATAGGCAGGATAGACGGGCAGGAAAAGAAGATCCTTGCAGAGTCTGACAAAGTTAAAAAGACAGTGGACGCCAAGGTAGTTGAAGTGGCAAAGAGCAAGGAGAACATAATTGCGATAGAGAAATCAAAAGAAGAGCTCAAGCGCGACTTTGAGGTCTTGAGGCGTATATCAAACGCTATCCGCAAAGCTCACCCTGAAGATGTAGGAAAAAAGATAGAAGAGATAGAGAAAAGGACAGGCAACTTAAAGACGCACAACAGCCTTGTCAAGCAGAAGTTTGAGAAACTCAACAATATTATGCACCATCTTTTCAAGTGACCCCGAATCAAACAGAAAGCCTTGCATCATTTATCCTTTCAGCCTTCCTCTTATCAAAATATTTGCGTGTCTCCTTTTCTGCAGAATCCATCGCGTTTGTTACTGCATCTATCACCGAGAAATCTGTCTTCTCTGACATGAATGTCTTGTGCGGTGTCTCAACAGATACTCTGACCTCATACTTTGGGCTGCCTTGCGGATTATCGTGATGTTTCTTGAAATATATCTTGGCTTTGGAACTGTCATTTATGCTCTGTATCTTATCAAACCTTTTCTGTATCTCGTCTTTGATAAGTTCTGTATCCATTTCATCCCCCATCTGGGCGATGTCAACAAGCTGGATTTTATCATTCATAATACCACTCATATATTTGTCTGGGAAAGGATATATATCTTGGGTATTTATCTCAAAGATGTTGCGACTGCAATATCATAACATTTAAATAATTAACTTTATTATTTATTGTATGCCAGAAATTGATTTTACGCAGGGTTCTGAAGAGCCAACACAATATTTGGATGATTTGTCTCCGAATGTGCTTCAGGAATTAGGAAACGCTGTGAAACAGATAAAAAAAGGATACAGCACTTTGCGTGAACATATAATTGGAGATACTAAATATGGAAAAATAGTATCTGCTGGAGACTTTTTCAGTCTTTTAACAAGTTATGCTGAAGGAAATGATATTGACTCTATTGCAGATTCATATCAACAATCACCAGAAAATATAATAGAAATTCTTAAAACAATAGGTTTTAGTGAAGATGAATTAAAAAAAGATATTTAAAAAAACCTAAAACTCATCTTCCCCGTACCCTTTTGGCGGGGTCGTGAAAAGGTACCACTTCGTGTCACCCTCAAGTTCTTGAACAATCCTTTTGACAACCGACTTTTTCGGGTTGGGCAAAAGCTTCACTCTCTGCTTGATATCATCAAATGAGGTGAAAGTACCTTTCTTCCTCTCATCAAGTATCTCCCACATGTGCTTTTTGCCTATGCCTGGCAGAAGCTCAAGCTGGTGCTGCCTTGTGGTGACAGGGCCTGACATGTTGAAGAATTCTATAAACTTGTCCGGGTTCTTGTCAATTATCTGGTTAAGTGCATCTTCTATTTCATTCTGTGCATTGCCTGTAAGATCATCAAACAGCAGCTTTTTCTTTATTGATTTGACTATCTCTCGCTTTTCAGTGCCTATATATACCTTTTCAAGAGGCTTTATGCTGTGGTCTTCCTTAAGCTCGACTTCAAGAAGGTTAAAATTTATCTCGCCCATAACCTGTGCGATAGGAGTGGCTCTCCTGTCTGCAGAGTGCCCGCTGTGAAGGAAATCAAGAACTATAGCATATTCATCTTTCATAAGAGCAAACCTCACAGATTAATATTTATGTCACAGAACTATTTATTCTTTCGGCTCTTTTTTTGCATCGTTAGCCTTATCTTCTGCAGCAGGGATGCTCTCTGTCTTCTTCTTTTCTGCCTTTCTGGCAACTTTTGCAGGTTTCACTTTCTTGATGATATCAGCAACCTTTACCATCTGGTCTTTCTCAAGCTTCAGCCTCTCTTTTGCAAAAAGCACTTCTACATCTTCTTCGCAGTCAGGAAGCGTGTCAATTATCATGATTACCTGATGCTCTTTAAGTGTAGGCACAGCTTCAAGCA
Organism: archaeon; assembly: GCA_013138805.1. Lineage (GTDB taxonomy): Archaea > EX4484-52 > EX4484-52 > EX4484-52 > GLR71 > GLR71. The sequence goes on from WTCA01000043.1 coordinate 18,808, forward strand.
GGTTTTTTGCAGTCTCTTCAGAAGTCTTCTTGTCAAGTATAGGTATGACTCTCAAATATTCAAGAGTTATCCTCTGCTCATGGCCAAGCTCTCTCTCATTGTTCTTGAGCTCTTTTTCCTTATCCTCAAGCACACTCTTTGCCTCGGCAAAAGTGACTGGTGTCTCAGAAATCGTCTTCAGCATATCATTCACCTCAGTTTAGATGTTCTTTATGTGTTCAGGCCTTGATAGCAGGCTCTTATCTTTATTGCCGTCTTTTATAGCAATCATGTAAGATATGCCTCTTTTTTCAGTTATCTTGCCTGTCTTTCCGTAATGCCTCGGGTGAGGCATACCTTTCTGTACAGATGCATCATGCATGACAATGACTGTTTCGCCTATATTGAAAGTATTAAGTGTCTTTGTTATAGTTCTTCGTACTGTTTTTCCAATCTTTAGCGTGTTTCTTGTACCGCTTCTGAATCCTCTTGATCTTCTCATCTGTTTTCACCTTTATTGATACGTAAATCTAAATAATCTATCGGTTTATCTTAAACATTTGCGCTATGTTTTTATAAAGCTTTTGGAAAAAGACATTGCAGACTCAGAGCTTCTTTCTTTTCATCAAAAGCGAATTGGTAATAACAGACACAGAACTCAATGCCATAGCAGCACCGGCGACCATAGGATTTAAATATCCAAGTGCTGCAATAGGAATCCCCACTGCATTGTATACCAAAGCCCAGAACATATTCTGTCTTATTTTATCCATAGTGATCCTGCTTAATTTTATTGCTTTATGTACATCATAAAGATTGTTTCTCATAAGGACAATATCTCCTGTTTCCATAGCAATATCTGTTCCGCTGCTCATTGCAATCCCTATATCTGCCTGGGCCAGAGCAGGCGCATCATTAATGCCGTCACCTACCATAGCGACCAACCCTTTTTTTTGAAGTCTCTTTACATAATTCAGCTTTTCTTCAGGCAAAACTTGCGCAAATACATTAGTTATGCCTGCCTGCCTTGCAATAGCTTCGGCAGTTTTCTTATTGTCTCCGGTAATCATGTATATGTGGATGCCAAGCTTTTCAAGTGTTGAAACTGCCTTTTTAGCCGTATCTTTTATTGTATCTGCAACAGCTATAAGGCCCAGGACTTTCCCGGAACGTCCAAGAATCATTACTGTCTTTCCATCATCTTCTAATTTATCCTTGATATCTAAAAGTTCAGTTATATCAGTATTATAATCTTTCATAAGTTTTTCATTGCCGATATAATATTCAACAGAACCGATTCTTGCAAAAACTCCATGTCCCGGGATTGCATTGAAACCGGATATTTTTTTGATACCTGCTTTTTCTTTTTTTGCATGATTGACAACAGCAACAGCTAATGGATGTTCTGAATAGGTCTCAAGACCTGCAGCAGCACCCAGAAGTTCATTTTTTGAAATGCCTTCTGCAGGAATCATATCTGTTACTGATAATATGCCGTTAGTTATAGTTCCTGTTTTATCAAAAATGACATATTTTAGTTTATGAGCATTTTCTAAAACATCTCCGCCCTTTATCAGTATACCGTTTTTAGCACCAATGCCTGTCCCAATCATGATTGCAGTTGGTGTGGCAAGACCGAGAGAACACGGACACGCGATTACAAGCACAGCAACACTTATTAAAAGGGCAGATGAAAACGGTGCCGATGCAATAAAATACCATCCTGCAAACGACAGCATAGCAATTATGATCACTATAGGAACAAAATAAGATGATACCATATCTGCAAATCTTTGTATCGGTGCTTTTTTGACCTGTGCTTCTTCTATCAGATTTATTATTCTTGAAAGCGTGGTTTCTGCTCCGATTTTTTCTGCCCGGAATCTAAAGCTTCCCGTTTTATTAAGTGTGCCGCCAATTACAGTATCACCTTTTTTCTTTTTGACAGGCATGCTTTCACCTGTGATCATAGACTCGTCAACAGAAGATGAACCTTCAATTATTTTGCCGTCAACCGGAATTTTTTCTCCGGGCTTTACAATGATTATATCTCCTAAAACAACACCATCAACAGGTATCTTAATCTCTTTTTTGTCTCTGATAACTGTTGCGATCTTAGGTGATATAGCCATAAGTTTTCGTATGGCCTCAGACGTTTTTCCTTTAGCTATAGATTCCAGCAGCTTACCGAAAAGTATGAATGTTATAAGCATTGCAGCCGTCTCAAAATATTGGCCCGTGCCCGGCGAAAACAAAATAAGATACACACTGTAAAAATAAGCAGCACTTGTTCCTATAGCAACTAATGTGTCCATGTTTGACGTTTTATTTTTTAATGCCACCCATGCACCCTGGTAAAAGGATTTTCCCGCGATAAATTGAACAGGTGTTGTAAGTATCCACAATATATAGCCTTTATAAAGAATTTCTACTGAAAGCCATGTAAAGACCATGCTTATGATAAAGACAGGCACAGTAAAGATAAGACTGAAATAAAACATTTGTTTTTGTTTCTTAAGTCCTTCATTTTTCTCCAGCATTTCCTGATCCTGTGCAGTTTTTTGGTTTATGATAGATGCTTTGTAATTCAGGCCATTGATAATGCTTATGATCTCTTCTTGCGTAATTTTATCTGGGTCAAACTCAACAGACGCTTTTTCTGTTGCAAGATTGACGCTTGCATTTGTAATGCCTTCAGCTTTGTTAAGCTTTTTTTCAATCAGAGTAATGCAGTTCTGGCAGTGCATGCCTCCTATTGAAATATCAATTTTTTCCATCATGATCACACTCCGCACCCGCAGATGCTACCTGAATCAGCGCTGCAGGTAGGCGAACCGCACGAGCCTCCGCAGCTCCCGCCGGCAGGTTCAGGCACGCTTTCAAGCTCTTTTTGGACTGCATCTGCATCAAAAAGATCAATGTCTGATTTAACGATAAAAGTGCCGGGTATCATCCCCATCCAACAGCTCCACGAGATCACCCCTTCTTTGTCCGGAACAAATTCAATTGTCTGTTCGCCCTGTTTTATATCGAATTCAAGTCCCAGTTTTGGAACCTGTATCGCATTATTGCATCCGTTTATTTCTATGCCGTTGATTATCCATTTTACAGGGACATCTTTTTTCAGGACAAATTTATCCGGTTCCCACCCATTATCTGTCACATCCATACGGATTGTCTGGTACCCGTCTTCAATTACGATACTGCTTTCAGCCGGCAAATTTTGAAAATTTTGATTTTGAGATACTGTGGAAACAATCAACGATTCTGTATCATAACCGGTACCGGTCAAAGCCAGGCCCCGATTCATCATGATAAGGCCAAGTATAATTATTATTATTCCTGATACTTTTAATATCTTGCGCGTCGCAGACGATGAAATGATGCTGGCCGCATAACCAAAACCAAGCATGACAGGCAAAGTTCCAAGCGCGAATATAAAAAGCATCTTTGCACCCTCAATCATGCTTCCGGTTCCTGCAGCCATGATGTATATTGCCTGCAAAGGTCCGCATGCAAGCATAAGACCGTTTAAAAGGCCTATTTTAAGAGGGCTTGAATGTCCTGAATTGCTGCCCGCAAATTTTTGAATAAATCCTGGTGTTTTTAATCTTATTTTTCTCAATGAAGGAAACACATTCAGCATATTTAATCCAAACACTATGAGGAAAAGTCCGGCAATTATTCCGGCAGTCCCCCGCATAAAAGGTGTAAATGCTATGATAGATCCTAAAAGACCAAATGCTGCCCCGATAACAGTATAGGATATTGTTTTCCCTATACCGTATGCCAGGTGCAGTTTATGCGTTTTTATTCCTTTTTTAGCACCTTTTGCAGTATAGCTTACAACAAACCCGCCGCACATAGATATGCAGTGAAAGCCTGTCAAAAGCCCGACAAGAAACAAAAGGCCGTAACTCATATTTTGTGTTATCTCAGGCACAGCAATATTTTCAGAAAAACGGTAAATGACAAGAGCAATTGCAATGACGCCCAATATGAAAGCAGGAACACGGATCTTATCCATGCCCCTGTTCTTTTTTTCATCAGTGTCAGAGATAGAGCATTCATAACCTGCATCATCTATTGCAGCAATTATTGTTTCTTTCTTTATTTTTTGATTATCAAAAGATACAGAACATGTCTGTTTTTCGTAATTTACAGAGACATGTTTTATACCTTCTAACTCTTTTACACTGTCTTCTATTATTTTTTTACAGCTGTTGCAATGAATTCCGTCAATATCAAATTTTAATTTTTCCTGTGTCATCTGAATACCGCCCCGTCTATATAATTGTGTTCTGCTGGTATCTATTTCAGATGTAACTGCCTATTAATCTGTGTATGTAACTGGTTTCAAAAGACTTATTTATCTCAATATGACAACATTTGTCATACCGCGCCTTTTTCTTTCAATAACCCGTTTTCCTTCTAATCTGTCAAGAATTCGTGTAACTTTTACTTTACTAAAGCTTGTTGCTTCAACCAATGCAGATTGAAATATTGTGCCGTCAGCATCAATTATTGTAGTAAGGACAAGTTTTTCTTCATCACTCAATGTTTTCATGATCTGTCTGTAATCCTTTCTTGATTGAACAGCATCATTCTCTCTTGTAAAAAAAGCGATATAAGCCCCCAAAATTATTAATGATGCCATAATGCTTATACTGATATTTGTCTGAAAATTAATTGTGCCCCACATAGGACAGGTACTTCCATGGACACAGGCCTCATTTACTATTTCTGTAAGTGCACGGTTGAACGAATAGATTATAAATCCTATCAATGCAGATATCCCGACAATAAGCAGACCTACAGTTCTGTTTTTCATAAATCTTATTCTCCATCACTCAATCCCGACAACATCAAGGTCAACAACCTTTGCCCCGACACCCAGCACAGAGCTTACAGACGGCTTTGTCCTTCCCCCGTCAGACGACACAAGCTCTTTGATGTAAAGCCCTGCCTCGCCCTTCACACTGATTTTTATCTTTTTAGAGCTGACAAATTCAGCCGAGATGTCAAGAACTTTCCTGTCCCGCACAAGATCTGCCCGCCTGTGCATCACCCTTTCCGGTGTCTGCTGCTTTATTGTCTTTCCTTTGAGAATATCAATCTTTTTCAGGTCCTCTTTCTTCACAGGAGCATCAAGTTCGACAACAGCAAGATATGTCTTGTCTGCCTTCTTGTCCTTAAGCTCAACAACCTTTGCCTTGTCGCACATCTCAAGATTTTCAACAGAGACCTTATCCTTATTTATCTTGTTTATCTCCTTCTCAAGCTTTTTAAGATCCAAAGACCTCTTGACAGGCTCCTGTATCTCAAGCACGAACTCGCGCCCGCACAGGTTAAGCGCATCAATATCTTCCCTGCCTGCGCCATGGAACTTGGAATTTATCCCGGATGAAGCTTCAATGACAGGTACAGCGATAAGCTCTTCCACAGTCTCCTTGTACTGCTTGCCAGTCCATTCGCATGATTCGCAGCCAAGGCCTCTGCACTTGGAGCACGGCCATTTGGTCTGCGGTATACCTCTCTTGAATTTCTTGTATGTCCCGTAGATATACAGCGAATTGACAGTTATCTCAAAATCATCTTCCTCAAAATCATAGACGACAGTGACCTGCGGGTTTGCCCTGTCAAGATCCTTTTTCATAGCAGAGGTGACAGACTGCCCCATATCTCTTGAAAGCTCGCTCTTTATAGACTCGCAGAACTCAATCCCGCTTGCCTCCCACTGTGTTTCCTCTTTTTCGATAAGATTTCCTGAAAGCCTTGCCCCGACAAGGATAGTGTCAAATTCGTAATCCTTAAGGTTATCAACAACCCTTTTGGCCTTCTCAGGTATAGTATCAAATATATTGTCGCATACTTTGCATACAGGAACTTTCTTCTTCTTCGGCTTAAAATCCCTGAACTTGAGGTCTTGCAGGTTGACATCATCAATCTTGAGCTTCTCGCCTGAATCAAGGGCGAAACCTATGACTGTCCTTATATGCCTGCCTCTCTCAATGTTTGTGTATCCTGAAAGCAGCTTTGCGAACTGGCGTCCCAGGCAGTGGTCGCAGACATATCCCTTTTCAAGTATCTTTGCAGCAGTATCAATAATCTTCATAGGAATCATTATTTGAAGTTATTTTTATAAATGGATGCAGCTTAGAATCAGGATAGTGTTTATCACTTTAGCAGGGTATAAAATTTAATAAAGCTTTATGTATCATTATTGACATAATTATTGTGTTGAGGATAAGTATGGTTAATTTGGCAATTCCTGATTTGATTTCAGATATGTTTGATCCCAGCCAAAGTCAGTTCATTCAACCATATTATTTTGATATTGATGATTATAATATAGTTTTCACACACCCTAAAGCTGTTACAGGTTTAAATGATCCGGTTCATCCCCTTTCAGATTTCAGGCCTGAAAACCAAAGGAGCATATATGGAGAAAATGGTGCAGCACATCAGTCAGACAGGCTCACGATTACTGAAGACATCTTAAATGCATTTAAGCAATGTTATAATGGCGGCTCAATAGACAGTATGATTAAAAAGCAGAATTTCAGCCCGCCAGAATATCTCGGATTATTTTTTGTATCTGATCTTGAATCCGCACCACACATGACAGTCACAGATCAGGATAAAAAAAAATTGAGCTTGTTCCTTGAATGGGCCTATGAGAACCGGTCTTCTTTTGATGCATCAGATATTTCAGGAGCTATTATAGGATATATTGAAGATAGATGTTCTGTCATGCAGAACATGGCACCGGAGACAATCTCTCTGGAGATGATGCATAATTATATGTCCTATATGTCTTGCTTGAATTCACTTTTTGATAAGCTTAATCTGCTGGATGAATGTGTAAGGTCAAAAGACAGGTCTCCGGGATATATTCTGTTTGGTTCCATAAGCAGATCTGTTGAGAGATACGTGGTTGAGAATATAAATCCTATGGTCAATGCAGACCTCTTATTCAACACATTGAAGCAGAAGCACCAGAACAGGTACGCACCGCATCTGTTACTGGATATTGCCGCATTCTCGGAAGAGTGGAATCTTACTGAAAGATACGGGTTTATGATGTTGCATATTCTTGAGCTTTTTTCATCAAGTTATCTAAAAAGAGATATAAATAGAACTCTTGATGCGTACAAGTCTGATCTTCAGGAGATATACGAAGATCTTGGCGGCAATAGAGAACTGTTTCCGTATCAGGAGCATGTTAAGAAACCGTCTACAGAAGGAATATTAATACTACGTACTCGCGGTTTTAAAAATAGTAGTAGAAAACCAGGATCTGGAGTTACTAGACTACAGATCCATGAAAAATAGTTTTTGCATTGAAGACCCTCTTCCATTCTGTCCATATAAACATTAAAAAACACAATTATCTTTTAATTTTTTTATCGTAAGATGGTAAAAGTTAATAAATGTTCCTGGATTAATATTAATACTAAAATAGCATAAATAGATGGTTTTTATGGAAATTATAGACGATTCTGCAGATACAGGTGTATACAAAGGCCCAAGAAGAGGTGTTGATACAAGTTCCCTTGATTATCATTCAAGACCTTTATCTTATAATGATCTCAATAACTTCAGGTCTTACAAGAACAGAGCTGACAGCAATGGTGCAGTTGAGCCGTCAGATAAGCTTCATAATATAGATATGGATAGGATTAATTTCAGGATATGTTATACTGATAGCGATGCTGATAGAGTGACTAAATTTTTTGGCGACGATATCAATTATTATCTTGAACTGTTCCTGGTATCAAATACCGAAGATGATAATTCTACCGTAAATACAGATACAGACCAGCTTGATTTCTTTTTGGAGTGGTTATCTAAAAATATATATGGCATGGATACATCCGAACTCACAGATGATCTTGCAGGATATGCATTGTCAATAAGCGAGAATTTTTGGAACAAGAATTATATAACATATGATGAAGATCCACATATCGTGGATATGCAGATGTATATATCTAAGTTAAATATGCTTCTAAATAAGCTTGATTGCCTTGACAGCTCAGTAAGGTCATTTGAACAGACATCTACAAATTTCGCTTTAGGGGCAGTATACGACAGCTTAACATCATACATGAAGCAGAACATAGACAAGATAATGAATGTCAATTCAATGGCTGATATGATAGTCAACAAAAAAAATAATCATTTCGCACCTGCAGTCTTTGCTGAACTTTTGATTTTTTTGGAAACGGTAGATGAAATAGGCAAACATAAAGATAAGATAAAAGAGACGCTTGAGACTTTTTCAGACAGTTACAAAGAAGACCGGATATTCGGAAACCCGGATGATCCGAACCATACTCTACAATATGTCTATGAATCCGTCGGCGGCGAAAAAGAGCTGTTTCCGGTAAAGGATACTCCGACAGGACAATATCTCAGGTTAAAGCCCACATCTTGATCACTTCTCCGCCTTCTCTTCTATCCTGTCCATATACATATTCAGGAACCCGACGCAATGGCTGGTAAGATAAGGAGTCTTCCCGAGCGATATCTTTTTAGCACCATATTTCTCAAGTACCTTTACCTCATCATCTGAAATATCTTCCTTGTCACCTAAGACAAAAAATGCGTTCTCAGAGATATCAACAGAAGATATATCATCCCCGTCTTCGCAAAGAAGATAGAAGTCGCAGTCCTTGTTCTCTTCAACAAGCTCTTCAAAAGTCTTACTGCTGGAAAATATCCCCGGCGTCGTCTGTGTCACCCGTCCTTCCTCAAACCTCTCAATAGCCTTTTTAAGAAATATTGTAATGTTCCTCTCATCAGGCTGAACTTTCCTGACTTTCTCACCTGTTATCTTAATATAGATAGGTGGATTCGGCTCGCCGAAAAGAATAGTATGAAATACGACATCCCTTCTCAGAGAATGCGACAGCCACAGCGCGGAATTCACAGCCCTCGCTATTATATCAAGCCGTCCCGCTCCGCCTGCAGTATCATTCAGGTTGAAATCCCCGCAGGTCTTCCCTTTTGTAGATTTGACATAAAAGTGTTTCATAAAAAGACTTATTAAGAGAGTTTTATAAAGTATTATTCACCTTCATATTCAAAATCAGCAATAACACCATCATCGGAAATTATTTTAATTTTAAAGTTTGAAGTCTTATTTATGTCTGTTTTAAACTTTGTTGTATCTATTTTGCATACTGTTTTTTCGTTAATAAGAAGTTTTGTAATTTCACAAGATCTTGGAGTTAAGAACCGACCATCAATAATATAATCTGATTTATTTAATGATATATCTGACTGTCCTGTATTTTCAAGATGAATCTGTATTATTTTGTTATCAAATGTTACTGATTGTATAGTTAATCTTGAATTGATCTCTTTAATTCGATCCATACAAGCGACCTTTAAATACTGTCCATAGTTTGTCCAAAATGGTTCAAGATTATATAGGTTATTGTCATATACTTCAATAATATCATCATTTATATCAATATTTGATTCAACAAAATCTTCAAAAAAGATATAATCAATATTAGTGTAATCATCTCGGGCAGGATAATTATCATCAAAAATGATACTTCTTGTAAGGTTAAGATATGTATTGAATGCAGTAAAACAAAAACTCATTAATTCTTCAGAATTTTCTGTTTTATTTATCTCAATCATTTTAGGATAGGATAATGTATCTTCACTAAATATTTTTTTATAATATTTGTCTTTAAGTGCATCATCAGTATCATAAATAAAATAACTCTTAAAAAATGGTGTATAAATACTAAATAAAGCCAGTTGTGTAATACTTATTGCAGTAATATTATACAGATCTCCTTTAACATATTTATACATATCACCGGTTTCTTTTTGAATATCCTCTTGAAATGAATTATAATTGATTGAGTAAACTCCTTTTGAATTGTTTATTAAAAGATTATTTTTATATGTAACTCTTACATCACATATATCATTATTAAAATCAAATGATTCATTAATTTCAACATCACAATATTCATTTTCAAAAAAACTATTATAAAGAGCAGACACTTCTTGATTTGTTTGTTCATTTTGATTTATGATATTGTCTTCAGAAAAAATAGTAAATAATGAAATTAAAAGAATAATGCTTATTAACACAATAATGCCTTTAGACCATAATGTTTTATTTTTTATCTTTTTTGTAATTGTATCTTGTAAATTATCTGTCTCAATATTTTCGGATTCAATGTTTGACTTGTTTTGTTCAGTCATCATATTATCAATAGCAGATATGTCATAACCTGAATTTAAAAGACGCTGCCGTATTGTTTGTTGATCATAACCTTTTGCAAATTGATCTTTTATCCATACTGCGATATCATTGTCATGTAGATTTTGTACCATGAGCTTAATAGTTAAATGTCATTATATATATTTTATTCTTTGTTTTGTAAAAAACCGTGTATTTTTACGATAATTTAAGACTTATTAACATCTACATCCAAAATAACACTATGCATCAATTCAGGATACTTGTCACAGGAAATGTGCAGGGTGTAAGCTACAGGCGCTTTGCCAAGACATGGGCAGACAATATAGGCATCAAAGGATGGTGCCGGAACCTTGATGACGGAAGGGTGGAGATTGTCGCAGAGGGAAGCAAGGAAAATATTGACCGTTTTGGAGAGAAGCTGAAGGAAGGCCCACTCCTCTCAAAAGTGTCTGATGTAAACATAAAACACGAGCCTAAAACATCGCAATTCAGCTCATTTGTTATAAAGGGCAGGGATATATAGTTGCCCCGGCTTCTAAAAAATTATATAAACAGAATAACCTAATTATAAAATATGGTATTCTCATTTTTTAAAAAACTTAAAAAAGATGTCAACAAGAAAACGCCTAAGATGAGCATAGACAGTATAAACCCTATAACCCGTGCTATGGACAAGAATCTTGAAAACCTCCAGAACCTAAAAGGCAAAAAAGTAACAATTGAGGTAAAATCCCTGTATGACCAGGTCTCAAATCTTCTGGTCATTAAAGAATATATCTCCGGAAAAGTTGTATATGTAGACACCTATGGCATAATGCTTGATAATGCAGTGCGAAAAAAATATGTCAACAACAAGTATCAGGGTGGTCTGCACATGCCGTCAAAAAAGTGCCTGGTGTATCATAAGATAATAAATTATATTTATCCAGATGAAGATGTTCCTGTTTTCAGTCCGGAGAAAAAGAAAGATTAAGTATAAATGATAATTTTCAAGTTCTTATATCGTTTTTTCACTATTTTCTCTGGTCTTTCTTCAGAAAGAAGCATCCAGACCTAAAAGCATTTAAAACTATCAGCAATAATATAAAGAATTCAGTACAAAAACACATATATTTGTGGGCTCGTAGCTCAGTCTGGCTAGAGCACCGGACTTTTAATCCGGGTGTCGGGGGTTCAAATCCCTTCGGGCTCACTTAATTTTTCTACTAAATTCTCTTTAAAACTTATAACCTTTCCCCGACCAATATCTAACTACCCTTTAAGGCGATACCTATGGAAAACAGCAGGTCTCAGAACTCAGAAGAGCTCATCCACTGGGCAGACCAGGTCGCAGACCAGATAATTGAAGAGAAGGGAAACAAAGATATCTACACTTGCGCATCAGGCATAACACCGTCAGGCACAGTCCATATAGGTAATTTCAGGGAAATAATAACTACAGACCTCATAGTGAAAGCTTTAGAGGACCGGGGAAAAAAAGTAAGATTCATATACTCCTGGGACGACTACGACCGGTTCAGGAAAGTCCCGAAAAATCTTCCCGAACAGGAGAGATTAAAACAGTTCATAGGATATCCTGTCATATCAGTCCCCGACCCATACGGCTGCCACAACTCATATGCCGAGCATTTCGAGAAAGAGCTTGAAGAATCTTTAAAAGACCTGAACATGAGCATTGAGTTCATAAGGCAGAACGAGAAATTCAGGGCCTGCACATACGCAGAAAGCATAAAGACAGCACTGAAAGCAAGGCCAAGAATAAAGAAAATCCTTGACAAGTTCAGAAAAGAAGAGCACAAAGAAGACTGGATACCTCTTGAGGTCTACTGCGAAAAGTGCGGAACAGACTTCACACAGATAACAGATTACGATGAGGAATACACAATAACATACACATGCAAGTGCGGCCACACAAACAAGATAGACTTCAGGGAAGTAGGCATAGTCAAGCCGCTCTGGAGAGTGGACTGGCCTATGAGATGGGACTTTGAGAAAGTGGATTTTGAGCCGGGCGGCAAAGAGCATTCAAGTGCAGGCGGTTCAAGAGACACAGCAAAAGTGATAGTCAAGCATATATTCAAGACAGAGCCGCCGGTATACAAGATGTACGATTACATAATACTCAAAGGCATCGGCGGAAAGATGTCAGGCTCTTTGGGAAATACCATATCTGTCAAAGATGTCCTTGAGGCATATCTTCCCGAACTGCTCCGCTTCCTTTTCGCAGGGACCAAACCCAACAAGGAATTCGCAATAGCTTTTGATGACGAGATATTCAAGATATACGATGATTTCTATAAGGCAGAGCGCGCATATTTCCTTGAGGATGAACCGAATCCCAGAAAGCTTGCGCACCTGAAAAGAGTATACAGATTATCTATACCTTATGTTATGCCAAAGAAGCTTCCTATACAGCCCGCCTTCAGGACAGTCTGCGACACTATCCAGGCGACACAGGACACAGAGAGGACAAAAGAGATCATCCTCAGAGGTTTTGAGAAGCCGCTCCCTTTTGACAGTGTCCGTGTGGAAAAGATGATTTCCTGTGCACAGGGCTGGCTTAAAAGATACGCGCCCGAACAGTTCAGGATAAAGATAAACACAGAAGTGCCGGAAAAGATTAAAGAATCGCTCTCAAAAGAGCAGGTCAAAGCTCTAAAGGAAGTTGCCGGAAACCTTGAATCAAAAGCTTACACAGACGATGCGCTTTTCGAGATGTTCAAGAAGGCATCAGAAGATTCAAAAGTAGACATGAAAAGCTTCTTCAAAGGTTTTTATCTGGCAATAATCAGCAGGGAAAGAGGCCCGAGGCTTGCAGGCTTTGTAAAAGCGATAGGCGAAAAGAAAGTTGCCGGAATCCTGAGAAGCCTGTGAATTCAGCCAACAAATCAGACATATTTTATTTTACATATTTTTGGAATGTATATATACTTCTCAGCATATAGATTATTTATGTTCAATATTGCTTATGATACTTTTTTTAAGGCTTTCACCAGACAATTATTCGCATTCCTCATCATCCTTGTATTGTTACCATCTGCAAGCGCCTTAACCACGACAGCAACAGTCACAATTGAAGATCCCAACAGCGCTGTTATCGTAAACAATGCGCCGATGACCTGCGGTGCGGTTGTCTGTGTCGGCAATTTCGGCGAGGCCGACTGCACATATACCTATGATTTTTCCACCTGTACTGTCTGGGGCGACTATAATGTAACTATCACCTATACTCATTCAGGGACAAACTGCGATGCAACTGCTCTTGATCCTGTTACAGTTGTGGAAACATATGAATACTTTATATATAATTGTCCCGATACCCAGGCACCAACTACATCAGATAATTACAGCGCAGAAGATGGTGTCTGGCAGAATTCCGACCAGACAATAATGCTTACAGAAAGCGACCCTATTCCATCCTCAGGCATATCTTCTACACAATACTGCATAGACACGACAGATACATGCATACCTTCTATAGATTATGTAAACCCTGTCACCATCTCAACTGAAGGGACAAGCTACTTCAGGTACCGCTCTACAGACAATGCAGGCAATGTCCAGACTATTGTCAGCAGGGCAGTCATGATTGACAAGACCGCATTTTCAGTAGATGCAGGAACTGATAAGACAAGCAATTCAATATTCACTCAGGATGCCACAGTGACTGCTTCATTATCCGGTATATCCTCTTATTCATGGACTAAAATATCAGGTCCGGGAAACATAATATTTGGTTCGCCTGCAGCCGAAGACACAACAATATGGGCAGATACGGACGGGACATACGTCATAAGGCTGACTGTAATAGATAATGCAGGGAACACTGTCTCAGATGAGATGACTTTGGTCTGGGATATAGTAGACCCTACAACCTCTGATAATTACGCAAGCGATAATATATGGGTCACAGCAGACCAGACAATAACACTTACCCCTACAGATCCTGCTCCGTCTTCAGGCATAAGTTCAACAAAATATTGTATTGACACTACAGATGTATGCATACCTTCAACAGACTATACAATTCCTGTACCTATATCATCCGAAGGGATAAACTATTTCAGGTACAGGTCTGTTGACAATGCAGGAAATGTGCAGAGCATAGTATCGAAAATAGTAAAGATTGATAAGGGTCCGCCGTCAATCTTGATAGAATCTCCTTTGGGCGTAGTATATGGCACGCAGTGGATATGGTTCAATATTACTGCGACTGAATCTCATACTTCAGTTGACTGGTGCGGTTTCAGCCTAAACGGGTCTTCTAATATCACTTTATCTGAAGATATGCCAACTCATTTCTCTTATTTCAATGATACAGTATATCTTGGAAATTATAATGTTGTTTTCTACTGCAATGACTCAAACGGTCTGATGGACAGCGCTGAAATTGATTTTGATGTCCAGTATGGCTGCACTGACGGGGTGCCTGACTATGATACCAAATGCAGTGTGGTATGTGGTGCAGATGCTGAATGTGATGAAGATATCCATGGAGAATATAAAGACTACTGCCATATATCCGGGTTTACATATTTCATTGATATGTGCAGCGATGCATGCCTGTTGATTGATGATACTCAACAGGTATGCAACAATACAGGCACTAATTGTGGTGGCGCTGACGTTGAATGTGACGGGTACACTACAGGGGAATGCTTTCCGGACGGCCTGCATTTCTGCAACGCTCTCTGCCAGAACGAGACAGCATCCGGCAACTGCATACCAACACCTGTGATGAGGAAAGCTCTTGTGCATTACACTGTAGATCCTTATAATCGCAAGCTTGAGATTAATGCAATAAAATGCCTGATAAGAATATATCTTGGAGCCACATGCAGTGACCCGAGGAGACAGGAATATATTGAAATAGCCAAAACTCTCCCTGATTCAATCCTTCCTAATTGAATTTTTATATACTATCTTTGACAAATATAACAAGAGGGTGTTCTGACTTGAAAGCTGCTATACTTTTTATCTTTATATTATTCTTTTCGTTTATGCCTGTATCTTATGCAGCCTCAGGTAATTCTGGTGCCGGCATTATGCCCGGAAGCTTCTTGTATTCTTTTGACCTTTTTTTCGAGAGGGTTGAGCTTTTTTTCGCTTTTAATCAGCAAAAGAAGGCCAGAACTATGATATCCATGGCCCGGGAAAGACAGCTTGAGCTTGAGGCGCTTGATAATGATGCAAAAGATAGGTATTCCTCTGCTCTTGCCAGCCAGCGTGATCTTTACACAGAGATGGCAAGCAATCTGATTGATGATTCCTCTGTTGTTGTTCCTGATGATTCCTCTGTTGTTGATACGAATCCTGATGATTCTCCTTTTATTGATGATAATCCCGATAATTCTTCTGTTGTTCCTGATGAAGTGCCAGCAGACATTGAAGATGATACAGATCCTGTCACCAATACATCTTTGCAGGCAGAACCGGAGGATTCAAATATGCCAGACTCTAAGCTGTCAGTTTTCCAGGAGACTGCATGTCTTGCAGCTGATGAAGGCAATACCTGTAACACAAAGCTTTCGGAGCTTGGGCTTGTTACAAAAGAGCGGTGCTGCACAAGTCTGGGTGTGTGCTGCAGTTAGGTATGTTTAACACTATTTTTTAGAGTACGATATCCAGGCATCTATACCATATCTTTAAAAATTTAGCAATAGAATAGATATTGTGTTTTTATGACTGACAAAGCCACTATGTCTAATATTGAATTGAATAATGATAAATCCCATGCTCTAGTTTCTGTCAATCCGCAGATATATGACAAGGAGATCATATATTCCGCAGCATATGCGATGATTGACAGGGCATATATAGTGATTGACGGCGACCCTGAAAAAAAAGTTCTTGTAGAGATCAGACCTAAAGACAGCAGCAACGATGCAGGTCAGCTGGCTCTTGAATTCAACGAGGAGCTGATAAATTACGCAGTATACAAGTCGCAGGCAAGGCAGAACAAAGACCTTAGGAAAGCTATAATAAATCTTGCATTCACCACAAACAGCGTGCCTGACACCTGCAGCGATGATAATGATACATACATCGACGACCCGGAAGGCATAGCAAAGCCCTGGACTCCCCAGGAAAAATGAGACTTGATTGATATCTATGGATTCCGTTCAGACAGACCAAGACGAGAACATCGTAAAAGTTAAGCTAAACCTTGATTTTTACAGTGTTGAAGATGTGCTTGCGGCAACGAAAGATTTCTTTGATCTGGGGCAGATAAACATGGCTGTTGATGATAAGAACAACAATGTCATAATCACGATAAGCCCAAAAGATAAAGCTGATAGGCTGGAGACCATAGGCTACGAGTTCTGCAACTATGTGCTTGGGATGACAAAAAACAGGTGATTTTTATGGCTGAAAGCTTTTTTGACTATCCTGCTGTCGGAAACTATATATCTAACAGATATTTCCAGAAAAAGCTGGCTGACGGGAAGATGCTTATAACCACAGACCATGGCGCCTGGATTGTTCTCACACAGGAAGAATATGGGCTTCTTAGAAAAGGCAAGGTGGAGGAAAATCCCGACCTCTTCAACAATCTGTTAAAGACTGGCGTTCTTGTATCAAAAGATAATATACAGGATATCAGCCAGTGCTTCTACAGGAGAAACTGCCAGCTGACAAACGGCGTCAATCTTCATATTCTCACACCCACCCTCAGATGCAACCATTCATGCATATACTGCCACGCCAAATCAGTACCGTTAGACACGCAGGGGCATGACATGGACGAGGATACAGCAAAAAAGATTGTAGACTTTATCTTTCAGTCGCCTGCAAAGAAAATAACAATAGAGTTTCAGGGCGGCGAGCCTCTTGCCAATTTCCCGATAGTTGAGTATGTGATAGAGTATGCAAAAGAAAAGAACAAGACAGCTCATAAGGATATCGCCTACCTAATTGTCTCAAACCTGACCATGATGGACGAGACCATACTCAAATATCTTATAAAAAACAAAGTTCAGCTCTGCAGCTCTCTTGACGGGCCAAAAAAGGTGCATGACAGGAACAGGTATTATTGTGACAACAAAGGAAGCTACAATGATGTTGTTCACTGGTTGGACATAATCATGAATGACCATAAATACAATATCCATTGCCTGCCGACAATAACCCGCCACTCACTCCCGTATGCGAAAGAGATTGTGGATGAATATGTGCGATTAGGCTTTGACAGGATACGCATGCGACATCTGATGAACTCTGGATTTGCAAACAAGAGATGGAAAGAGATTGGCTACACTCCTGAAGAGTTTCTGGCTTTCTGGAAAGAAAGTGTCGCGTATTGTATGGACATCACAAGAAAAGGCACACAATTCCTTGAAGGCATGAGCGTCATGGCTGCCCGGAAATTCCTGTCCAAAGACAGGACTGCATACACCTGTTTCAGTTCGCCGTGCGGTGCAGGGCTTGAGCAGGCTTCCTATAATTTCAACGGTGACATATATGCATGCGACGAGGCAAGGTCGTATGATGTTTTCCGTCTTGGCAATGTGAAAGATAAGACATTCAAAGAAGTCTATACAGGACAGCAGGCACTGACACTTGTAGACCTGTCATCATCCCTGTCAAGCCACTGCGACTTCTGTGTCTGGCATGCATACTGCGGAAACTGTCTTGTAACAACTTACGGCGAGCAGAATAACCTTATACCAAAACTGCCGGTAAACAATGAGTGCAAGATAAGAAAAGGCATTATTGAGCATACATTTGATCTTCTATGGTATGATAAAGAAGCCAGAAAGACTCTTATAGATTGGTCTGCTACGGAAAAAGGCGTATAAGATATATATATGAGTCCTGACAATATACTTTTAGTTGCTATGTCAAAAATACCGAAAATAAAGAGACTGATATCTTCATTCCTGACAGAAGAGGAGGGAAAGATATCAAAGAACGCAATTCTTGTAGGCGGCGGCATAATAGCTGCTGTGACTTTGACATCCAGGCAGGCAACAGCACATACGGACAGCAATCCTGCGCATAATGATTCTTCCACGCCTGCAAATTACATAAGCGGCGAGGTCAGGACAACGCACTCGCATTATGATCCTGCCCACACAAACCATGCATCACATTCATCGCATGGGTCTCATGGTTCTCACGGTTCGCATAACAGTCATGGGAGCTGTCTTTGCACTTAGATTAAACTGTTCTTAATGCATCAATCTTCTTAGAATTTTGTAGTGCTTCTCTTTTTTATTCCTTTCTGGGTTTAATACCCTGCAGCTTACTTTCTTGCAGTTCCAATAGACCTGCCACCTGAGCGAACAGCAGTGGTTCTCGTAAGAGAATCCACGCCAGATGCCCGGGCTTTCTGAAGCCCGTGTCATTAATGCCTGGGCTTTTTCAGGTTTCCTGAAAAACTTGGAACGAAGTTCCATGATTTATAAGCCAGTTACAGGAACCATTTATCCGGATTCCCATAATTTAACATATATTTTAGTTCATATCTGCAGGTGATGTCTTCTGTTCTCATAAATTCATTCGCTTCTTCACGCAATGTCTCTGTATCAAGACTGCAGAAATGATTGTTTTTAATAGAATATACATAATTGCATCCGCTTTTACCTTCATCAGCAATATCTGAACCGCAAAGCTTATCTGATACTATATCAGAATATGCTTCAAACCTGTCTGGTCCTACACTAAGCTTCTCTTTAAGCCCGCTTATATCGCCTGCATCGCTGAAGAAAAGAATCGTATAGTATCCTTGCTCATCTGTCACAGGAGCCGGAAGCTCAATAAACCGCCCAAACCACATTGCCTCTTCTTCGTCCGACATAAGGTTCATGAGCTTTTTTGAATATACATAATAACTTACATCTTTTATGTTATCATAAGTCAGCTGGGGCCTGTATTTTTCAAACCGTGCCTTGATAGGATAGGCTGCCAGAACTTCTTTATCAGACATCTCATCTATGTTCTTGCTGAACCATATCATGTAATGCAGGAATTCGTAAGGGCATTCACCTGCGCAGTTTATATATGTCTTTTGAATCGTATCTTTCGTGGCAGCTTTATTAAATGTTGAGGGAGGTATCTGTTGACCTGAAAGCCCGTAGGAATCAACATAGATAGGCATTGATGTCTTAAAAGCAAATAAATCTTCACGCAAAGATGCAAGTTCACCGGCTGAAGGCATCTGAACATCTGAAGTATCTGTATCAACTGAAGTACCTGTATCATCTGAAGTGCCTGTATCAACAGGAGTGCCTGCATCAATAGAATCATCTGTCTGATAATGCTGATAAACCGCATAACTTGACACAAGCAGTATAATTACAGCAATAATCGTAATCTTACTAGAATCCATAATATAATTTATGGTTGTTCCGCTATATATC
>WTCA01000084.1 GCA_013138805.1 archaeon
AAAAATCATTCCCATTCTGTCGTCGCCGGAGGCTTTGATGTCAAATCATAGACAACCCTTGATATACCGTCAATTTCAAGAATCTTAGACACCATCTTATCTAAAGCATCTTCAGGTATATCTTTTCCAGGTACAGCAGGAACACCGGTCATGAAATCATTTGTGATTATAGTCCTTATCCCTATCGATCTTTTCCCGTCATCGCCAAAGCTCACAGGAAACAGTATCACAGGCACCTGACTTATGCTCTTCACAAGATTATATTCATCTTGCAAAACATCATTGACTATCTTATCTGCATTTCGCAGCTGTTCTATAGCATCTTCTGTCAGGTGTGTCGTAGTTACCTGCTCAACCGGTTCATCAACATCATCACCAAAGACATACACGACCCTGTTGACAGAATGTATCTGTTTAGGTATATCCTTTGCAATCCTGAAAAGCTCAGGCCAGTCTTTTTTCCCGCTAAGGCCGCAAAGATATCCATAGCTCCTCCCGTCACCCTGGACACCGACTGTCCTTACAGGCAACAACATAGGATTAACAGCCGAAGTGCCAAACCTTTTCAAAGAGTCATTAACTGAAAAATAATCATCAGGCATATACGGCTTTTCAGCACATATTATCCTCACCGCAAGACCGGGACCTGGGAACGGCTGACGATATACAAGATCATCAGGCAGGCCAAGACTTTTGCCAAGTTCCCGGACCTCATCTTTATGATAGTCTTTCAAAGGCTCAATCACTCTGCCTTTCTCTCTCAGTTCCCTTACAAGGCTTGTGTCATTATGATGCGTCTTTATAATATCAGCCTTTCCGCTTGCAACCTCAGAAGCGCTCTCTATAAGATCCGGCCTCAATGTTCCCTGAACAAGATAGACATCTTCAGGATCCAGGCCTAATTCTCTTATAGCATCTTCTGCAACAGTCATGAAAGTGTTCCCTATTATCTTTCTTTTCTCCTCAGGATCTGTCATCTCATTGAGAGGTCCGATGACCGACCCGTCGATTGTGGTTGTAGCTTTGTAAAATGTCTCTGACGCATCTACAACCCTCAACAGGATACCGATATTATTAAGTGCTTCTTTGACCTTTTTGCTCTCATCCATTCTCATGAAACCATTGTCAATATGAAGCGCATGCACTTTCTCCAATCCTAAAGCCTTGTTCAGAAGAGCCACGCAGACAGAAGAATCCACACCGCCGCTTACAAGTACAAGCACTTTCTTGTCTCCGACAGTATCACGTATATATTCAATCGCCTTTATCTCACGGTCTTCCATTGTATAATCACCGGAAAGCCCGGATATATTATATAAAAAATTCTTCAGCATCTGTTTCCCGTTATCTGTCAGGTCAACCTCTGGATGAAACTGAAGCCCATATAATTTCTTGCCGGGATTCTCTATACCTGCCACAATTCCGTCTGAACTCGCAATCACCCTAAAACCGGAAGCCACAGAACTTATACTGTCACCATGAGTTAAAAGAACATCCTGATCTCTGCCAAGACTGTCAAAAAGCGACGAATCTATCTCAACCGTAACTTCATGCTGCCCGTCTTCCCTCAATGCTTTCTTCTCAACAGTCCCGCCGAAATCATAATTCATCTTCTGCATACCGTAGCATATACCAAGTACTGGTATGCCTAATGAAAATATACCTGAATCAATCTTCGGCGCATCTTTAGAATAGACACTCTCGGGTCCTCCAGAGATTATGATTGCATCATAGTTTCTAAGAACATCTAAAGTAGTATCACAAGGCAGTATATCAGACTCGATATTCAACTCGCGCACTCTTCTGTCTATAACTTTACCATACTGCGCACCGGCATCAACTATAGCCACTTTTTCAGCCATACAACAAGTAAGAATCCTGAAATTTATAATTGTTTTCTGTGTGATATACCAAAAAAATAAAATAAACATTACAAAAACAATCACAAAAAGACAGAACATTCAGGTGTCCACGCCGGCGCACACACTGCAATAAATTCCAGGTCACAAGTGCCATATGCAAATATCTGATGCTTCTCCAAAGGCGATATAAATACAGTATCACCGGATTTAACAGGATAATCCTTACCGTTCACAACAATCTTACCCTCACCCTTCAATATGCAATATGTCTCCTCAGCCTCAGGATGATAATGCAGGAGAGATGAACATCCCGAAGGAATCACAACATGGGCAACACTGTGCTTTAAAGCGTCGCCCTGATTCTTCTCACAGCCAATTAGCTCAAAAATAATCTCCCCTTCAGAAGTATCAACACGGTTTCCCTTATCTTTTGTAGTAATATACATGACAAGACACCAACATCCTATACAAAGATATGAACAACAAATAATATAAACAATCAAAAAAAATACCTTTTAATATTTATCCTAACAAAATAATCTAAGACAGGTGAAAGAAAAATGGCGATAGGAATATGGACAGAAAAATACAGGCCCGAGACTCTTGACGATGTCGTTGGCCAAAAAAACATAGTAGACAAGCTCAAAGCATTCATCAAAGAGAAATCCTTACCGCACTGCCTTTTTACAGGCTCGGCAGGCATAGGCAAAACAACATCCGCCATCGCCCTTGCAAAAGATCTCTACGGCGCAAACTGGAAACAGAATTTCATGGAGACAAACGCATCTGACGAAAGAGGCATTGATGTAGTAAGAAACAAGATAAAAAACTTTGCAAGAGTAAAACCGTTAGGCTCAGAATTCAAGATAATATTCCTTGACGAATGCGACGCTCTCACACCCCCGGCTCAGCAGGCATTGAGAAGAACAATGGAAAAATATACAGCGACAACCAGATTCATCCTGAGCTGCAACTATTCAAGCAAGATAATACCTCCTATACAGTCAAGATGCGCAATATTCAGGTTCGGCCCGATACCGGACAAAGACATAATAAAAAGGCTTGAGCACATAGCAAAAGAAGAGAGCGTAAAGATAAAAGACGACGGCATGGACGCGCTTCTGACAGTATCTTCCGGCGACATGAGACAGGCAACAAACCTTCTCCAGTCAGTCTCTATAACCTCAAAAAGCATAGGCAAAGATGAAGTATACACAGTCGCAGCATCTATGAGGCCTGAAGAAGTAAAAAAGATTCTCGCCCTCGCACTTGAAAAAAAGTTCCTTGACGCAAGAAAAATCCTTGCAGAGCTCATGCTTGAGCGCGGACTGTCAGGAATAGACGTCATAAAAGCATTCCATAAAGAGATACTAGATGCGCCGATAGAAGAAAAACAGAAAGCAGAGCTTATAGACAAGCTGGGCGAGTACGAGTTCAGGATTGTCGAGGGCGGCTCGGAAGACCTTCAAATAGAAGCATTTTTGGCGCAGATATCTGCTTTATAAGCGCCAAAAAGGTTCGAATGATAATGAGACTATTTTTGGCGCAAGTATCAGCAATTGACAAGAAATAAAAAGTTTAATGATTCGCATGTTTAAGAAACTTGCAGACAAGTGCATCCCTGACTATGAGATAGAAAGCTTTGATAATATCACAGATAATTTTCTCAATACTCTAAAAAACAAAGGCATTAAAGCTATATTTCTTGATGTGGACGGCACCATAACTACTCATTACGGCATTAAGATAACCGAAGAAGCAAAACAATTTCTTATACATGCAAAAAATAAAGGATTTACTTTGGCATATATCACAAACTGCGACTCTAACAGATCAGAGATTGTCTCTCAAAAATTTGGAGAATATGTTGACGATAACATATTCTGGCCAGGTAAATACAGCAACAGTATATGGACTGACTGGCTATTAAATATACAGAACAGAAAACCGTTCAGGCAGGCATACCTCAATGCTGCAGAAAAATTAGGTATAAATATAAAACACTGCGCAATAATCGGCGATCAGTATTCTACAGACATCTTAGGAGCTAAAAGAGCAGGCATAAGATACACAATCAAAATAAACAACAACCTTTCATCAAACGAGCCGAAAAAGAAAAGATTTCAGAGAAAGTTTGAGAACGAAGTCTACAAAAATCTTTTAAAATATACAGACAAACGCCCGGAAAATATATGAATTTCTCCTGAAACATACTATACTCTTATAAAATATAACTAAAAACTGAACCTATAAACAACACATAAAAAAACACAACCTTTATAAAGAAACAAAGAAACCTATGTGTTGAAAAAGGATTGAACAAACATGAAATTTGAAGATTTAGGACTTAATCCTCTCATTCTAAAACAAGTTAGGACGGAAGGATTCGAAGAAGCGACCGAGATACAGGCAAAAAGTATACCTGAAATCCAGAAAGGAAAGGATATTGTAGGCCAGTCAGTCACGGGATCCGGAAAGACAGTAGCATTCAGCATACCGATAATAGACAAGATCAGACAAGGAAAAGGTATTCAGACACTGATACTTACACCGACAAGAGAACTTTGCATGCAGGTGAAAGATACTTTTGAGACTTTCGGAAAGCCTATGAAGCTGAAAGCAACAGCAATATACGGCGGAGCAGGGATGGAAGAACAGATAAGAGACCTGAGAAGAACAGAAATTGTTGTCGCAACACCTGGAAGACTTCTTGACCACATCGGAAGAAGGACAATAGACCTGAGGAACATAAGATTTCTTATCCTTGATGAGGTTGACAAGATGTTTGAGATGGGATTCGTAGAGGATGTTGACAAGATAATCAATAATATCCCTAAAGAAAGGCAGACACTGTTATTCAGCGCTACCATGCCAAAAAAAGTGCACACAGTAATAAACAGATACCTGAAAAACCCGGTAATAATCAAAGGGCAGGTAACTGTTGACAGAAGCAAGCTCAATCAGACATATTATGATATAGAACAGAACAGCAAGTTTTCCCTTCTTACTTCATTGATAAAGAAAAGAACAAGCGGCCTGTCACTGATATTCTGCGGAACAAGGCATCAGGTAGATTCCCTGACCAGCAACCTGAAAAAGAACGGCATAAAAGTTATGGCAATCCACGGCGGTCTCACACAGAACAAGAGAATCCACGCGCTGGAATCCCTAAAAAACGAGAAGATAGATGTCCTTGTAGCAACAGATGTTGCGGCAAGAGGTCTTGACATAAAGAATGTCACCCATGTATACAACTATGATGTCCCAAAGACCTCAGAAGAATATATCCATAGGATAGGAAGAACAGCAAGGGCGGGAAAGAACGGCGATGCTGTAACGCTCCTATGCGACAGAGACTACGACAATTTCAGGAGAGTGCTGTCTGACAAAAGCCTCAAGGTCGAAAAGCTGGATTTACCGCAATTTGAAAAAATCAGGTTTGACAGAGGTCTTGGAAAGCCAAGGACTTCAGGATTCGGTGGCGGCGGATACAGAGGCGGTAACGGACCGAAGAGAAACGGCAGCGGATCAAGAGGCAGCAGCTACGGACAGAGAAGCAGTAATGGACCAAGAAAAAGCAACGACGGACCTAGAAGTGGCGGCTACGGACAGAGAAGCAGTAACGGACCAAGAAAAAGCAACGATGAACCTAGAAGCGGTGGCTACGGACAGAGAAACAACAGCGGGCCAAAAAGACAAGGCGGATTCGGCAACAGAAGCAACAGAAAAGTTTCTTCCTAAAATTTTTAATATAAAAAATGATTTTCAGGAATCAATATTTCCTGAAATCAACCCTATTTTCTTTTATTTATTCTAAAGATTTACTTTCTTTTATCTGGTCCCACTCATTGAACATGTAAGCTAAATGTTCAGGACGGGTGCCCGACAGATTTGTCATGATACAATTCACAGCGCCTTTAAAGAGTTCAGACACATCATCTTTTGTAAAATATAAAAGAGGATAATATTTTTTTGCACCACTGTAAGGGGAGAATTCAACTGCCCCGGATGTCCCATAATCTGTATAAAAGACAAGCCTATCCTCAGTATCAATAGCCGGCAGATAAGAGATACCACGGCTTGCATATGGTTCCATCATACCAAAAAACGTTTTTTCAACTTTCTTTATATCTGTCTTATCAGGCAATTGTGCAAGAATCATATTTTCATAATGAAATGCAAAGTCACGAAAAGCGACACTGTTTAAATCTGGATTTACAATATTACCATCCCAACCCTGGTTTCCCATAAATTCGCGCCAATTTATCGCTTCAGGAATTTCAATACTGACAGTATCAGCATACTTGAGAACTATAGCGGCAAGGACTGACCAATAACAATCATCTGAAAGCAAATAATTGGTTTCAAGCTCTCCGAACAGCACAGCATCATCGCCATCCAATCTTCTCTGATCAGGTTTATAGCAGCTGGAATCTATCAGAATCTGATCAATATGCAGATAATTATTATCATCTCCATAAATTCGTGTCTTAAAACCATCTGAACGCCATATATGCTTTGAACCCTGAAGAGCTGAAGAGTCATCATATTTTTCCTGGAAATAAGCAGCCACAAGACCGTCAAGCTCTGCTATGCTGGAAAAACCAAGTTTCTCAAAACCGTTAATCTCATTTCGGGTCAGAATACAATCAGTTGCAGCTCCGGATATCATAAAAAGGTCTCTTGACCTTTTACCTGAATCCCCTGATTTTTTCATCCATCTTTCTATAGCTTTCTTTCTTTCCGGAATTATATCTTCTTCATCAAGAATCTCCTCAATATCAGAAACATCAACAGAAGAGCCGACAGGTATAATAAATTTAGAACACCAATCCTCATTGGAACACCAAAACTTATCAATCTTGCTTTTTAGTCCTATTTTCTCAAGAAGCTTATACCCAGCATCAGTTACACCCCAGGATTCCATATAAAAGATATAAGCATTAAAACTTAAAAACTTATGTCATTTTACGACTGAAAGAAGAGGAATAATCTCCAGCAGGCAAAGGACCGCCATTCTCTATCTTCTTTGCAGTAAGATATGCTGCATAATTTCCTGCAAGCTTCACATCGTCGCCATAAATCATCATGCCGTGCAGAAAGCATGCGATATGAGTGTCACCTGCACCAGTAGTATCAACAATATCCTCAACATAAGATGGTTCTATATGATAAAATTTTCCTGCAGAATTGATAATAGAACCCCTATACCCCTGGGTGACAATCACTGTCTGAGGACCACGCTCAGATAAAGATTCTGCCATATCGCAAATATCACCAGCATAAGCAATATTAAGATTATCTGCAATATCCGACAAATGCCTTCTGGACACCTGCAATATATCAACATTCTCAATAATCCCGGAAAGGTCAGGATTAAGATAAGATTCTAAAGAACCGTCAACATTCTCAAAAAGAAGATGCTCCACATCAAGGCTTATCATAGAATTACTCAGATTATTTCTCAGGTACCTGACAGAGTCTAAAGGGATCTCATTGTTTTTTCCCAGAGCAAGATGTACATATTTACATTCTTTCAATTTAGCAATATGCTCTTCAAGAATATCAACAGAATACACAAAACTATCATTCACTGCCTTATACTCGCGCTCCTCAAGATCCCTGTCAAGAAAAACATTCTCAAATTCCGGAGTCCTGTCAGATATGAAATTTACAAGCTCTATATTCTCATGTTTAAGGTTATCCAATAAATCAAAGTCATCCATACCCACCTTATTGAAGACTACTGCCTGCACTCCGAGATTAGCAAGCGCAAGACTGCAGTAATAGCTCTTGCCGCCCACCTTTTCTTCAACAGTACCGTAAAATTTCTTCTTGATTATATCTTTAGTGATATACCCGATAACGCCAATCTTGTCTATCTCAATCACAGCCATCTATAAATTATAAATCTTATTCAGCCCTCGCCTCAGCCCAGGTAGTAGGAGACTCATAGACTCGCACAGTCGTATCAATCTTTGTCTTTAGCTTTACCCTTCTCGCAAATTCGGAAGCGATATTTTCAGCAGTAGGGTTTATCTTATCAAAAGGTGCAATCTCATTCAAAAGCTTATGGTCGTAAGGAGTAAAGATTTCCTGCTCCATGATCTCTTTAAGGTCATAGAAATCCATGACAAAACCGTCTTTCACTTCCCCGTCAAGCATGACCTCTATCTTATAGGTATGCCCATGTACATTTGCGCACTTGCCTTTATAACCTCTCAAAAAATGCGCACAAGACATCATGATGCTTTTTCCGATTCTCATATCTTCCACAGTCCTTATTTTTATCTTATGTTTTACTTTTTTCTTTAAAAAGCTTGCTGCACAGTACAAATCAAAAGACAGATAAGTTT
This sequence comes from archaeon, assembly GCA_013138805.1. Classification (GTDB taxonomy): domain Archaea; phylum EX4484-52; class EX4484-52; order EX4484-52; family GLR71; genus GLR71. Next base: position 8,219 of record WTCA01000084.1, read on the forward strand.
TCATCAAAAAACGGCCTTAATATACATCAGGTTCAACAGCCCGAAACAGGCACGAATTAAATATATATTTGGCAAGACCCGGCCTTTCGTTAAAGATTAACACAGCCTCATTTTCTATAAGTTCATCAGCAATCTTATCTGATTTTTCATCTAAAAAGTAGCTTGTAAATTTGTAAAATATATGCAAAAACTCATGAACCCCTGTTATTGCATATTCATCCAGGCTACTTATTTCTTTAAAAGCAACATCATATACAAAATCATTATTTTTCAAATCATAATATCTACCACGTATAATTCCATCAGCGCCATTATCTTCAAATGTAACATACCTTATATTTCTCTCAAGTATCAGATCAACATCTTTTTTGCTTAAAGGCTTGGATTGCATTATCTGTTCTAATTCCTCGCGTGAATAGGCACGTTTCAGATTCAATAAAAAATCATGAAAATCTTTGGAATGCAAATTCAACTTAACATATTGTCCCACAATAATCACTTATTTTACCTTTTATAATTAAAAAAGCAAAGATATTAAATCAGATGAATTTTATAAATCCAATCATCACATCAAAAACTTATAATCTTTCCCCACAAACTAATTCTCATGTGGGCAATAGAACTCAAGCCAAAGACCTTCAAGGAATTCAGAGGCAACAGGAAAGCGATAGATCTGATGACAAGATGGGCGCATAATTTCAAAAACGAGAGATACAAAGCGCTAATCCTCATAGGTCCTACAGGCAGCGGTAAGACGACAGCTGCAGAAATCCTCGCAAAAGAGCTCAATTTCAACATTGTAGAGACAAACGCCTCAGACATGCGCAGCAAGAAAGAGCTGAAATCTTTCTTCGGCCATGCTCTCCAGCAGCAGTCGCTTTTCTTCAAAGGCAAGCTTGTCCTTTTAGACGAAATAGACGGCATCTCAGGACAGTATGACAGGGGAGCGCCCGGCGAGATTGCAGACATCATAAAGACATCAAAGCACCCTGTTGTGATGACGGCGACTGAGGAAAACACAAACGCAGTAAAAGCACTGAAGAAATCTGCAAAGATGATAAAGTTCGAGAAGCTCGATATTGATGAGCTCTGTGACACACTAAAAAATGTCTGCGAAAAGAAAGGCATAAAGATAGAAGAAAAAGCGCTGAAAATAATATCAAGAAACGCAGACGGCGACCTGAGAGCTGCAATAAACGACCTGCAGTCCCTCAACAGCAAAGACAAGACAATAGGCACAGATGCTGCAAAAACTATAGGATTCCGAGATTTTGAGAGAAAGACAAAAGATACATTGTCTATAATATTCAAGACATCAAACTGCAGGATAGCAAAAGAGTCAATTGACAATTCAGAGAAAGATCTTGACGAGATGTCAGAATGGATAAGAGAGAACCTGCCGAGACAGTACGGAAAAAACGAAGACATCGCAGACGGATACAATATGCTTTCAAGAGCAGACATATTCAGGGGACGGATAACAGGCCAGCAGTATTACAGATACATGGTCTATCAGTCAGCGGACATCTCATGCGGTGTGGCAACAGCCAAGACTGAAAAATACAATAAAGCACAGGATTTCCGTTTCCCCACAAAGATAGCAATACTGGGCAGGACAAAATTCACAAGAGGAAAAGAGAAAACCACTCTCAAAAACATTGGCGATGCCCTCCACTGCTCAAGAAAAGTGGCAAGGCAGTATCTTCCTATGCTCAGAATGATAAAGACAAAATCACCGGAAACCTACGCAAAGATTTCTGAAGAATTGAAGATTGATCTGTGATATCTGATATATATCCCAATAAAACTATATTAAAAAAACAGACCAAATACATCTATGAATATAAAACTGGATGTACCTCTTTTCAAGCAGAAGACAAAAGACATGGCATGTGGATTTGTCTGCTTGCAGATGGTCCTTGCATATCACAATAAAGTGCTTTCTTATGATGAAATAACAAAAATAGCTAAGCTTGACCCTTACATGGGCTGCTGGTGGGCACAAATGGCATGCGCAGCGCTTGACCTGGGATACAAGACAGAATATATAAACTACAATCTAGATAACACCTATGACGCAGAAATAGCCAGCCTGAAAGGAGAAAAGTTGATTGAAAGATTAAAAAAACAAAAAGAAAATATAGACCCGCAATATCATCCCGAAATAGATTATGATATCGAAATGATACAGAAAGGCGGAAAATTCAACCTGTCAATACCTCAAAAAGAAGACCTTATCGGCTGGTTGAAACAAGGCATGCCGCCTATCCTTTCCGTCAAGGTCGGCCCTTTCTACGGCCATGCGATAAAAGAAAGAAAAACACTAGACCAGCACGGTATTGTCGTCTACGGATACGACGGCAAAGATTTCCTTGTACACGACCCGAATCCAAGAAAGGACGCGGTTAAAAAGATATCAGAAGACCTTCTGGTGTATTCATGGCACAGAGGAAAAGCTTATACGCTCCTGATAGAAAGATGAATCGCGATCAAAGTCCTAATCACTAAAGGCGATATATTACTCCAATTGTACATTCTTTAGAGATATACTCTTTTAAATCACTTAAAGTTGTTCTTAATCCAAATTTACGAAAATATTCAAAAAGGCTGAGATACTCTTCAATTTCACCATCAGATGAAGAATCAAGAGCTTCAGAAATACTATTAGCTTCAATTATCTTTTTACCTTTATTAAAAGGGGAACCGATATCAGGTAATTCAAATTCGATTTTACAGGAACTTTGTTCGTTTCTGTTATTATCAGCCTCAAAGACTTTTAACCTTTTACTAGAAAAGATAGGATAACTACCTGAAGAGTCAGAAGATTCACTCCTAATAACAATGGAATCGCCGTATTTTGCTTTTCTATATACATATTGTTCCATTTCTTTAATTGATTCGTCTATAGACAAACCTTTAAAAAAATACTTGGAGGAATCTAAGAAAAAATTTTGATGCCCTTTTAAATGGACAATTTCCCAACCCGTTGCTTTAAGCGTATCAGGAAAACATTCATCAGGATATAAGTCTACCATCTTATCAAGAATTTCAATATAACCCCTAACAATCTCAGGTCCTTTTCTCCTGACTTTCTTTTCACCAGTAACAGATATTATAGAACCTGATGTATCAAATCTATTGACAGACAGGATTATATCATTGCCATGACCCATAAAATCAACCATTTAAAGATATCGCAAAAAACAGTTCTACATTTAACAAAGAAAGTTAATCAAAAGAATCTTTATAAACTTTAACTAAAAAAAATTTATTAAACAGGGAAAAACGATTTATAAAAAAGTTCATAATAAAGTAATCTTATTTCAGATAGACCTTTGCACAACCAAAAAATAGTTCACAAATTCCTTTCTAAAACACCCCATAATCCACCTTATACTCCTCAAAGATATGAATTGTCTCATAGTTTCTTATTATATCTGAAAATTTGTTCTAGCTGCAATAGCTTCATGAAACTCCTATATCATTAAAAAACAGCTCAGGCCTGAAACACTTATTAATTTTTCATCAGAAATATATTAAACCTATTCATCATCTAAAAGTAAACACATTTCAAGAAACAGCAATATCAAAAACAAGGTAACGCTTATGGCACAAAAAGATATAAAAAGGCGAAAGCCGACAACAGAAGAGACAATATCAGCTATAGAATATGCCACAGAAGAAAAGATAAGCGGCAATCTTGCAGAGATCTTAAGATGCAAGTCAAGCATACCGTCAATATACAGGAATACACATTTCAGGGAAAGTGATATAGGAAAGACAGACATCCTATTCTGGCGCCTGATAAGATACATAAATTACAAATCAGACAAAAAAGAAAATATTCCAGAAGACACCACAAGGATATTGAGAACAATAGTAGACTCTTCAAAAGATATTTTTGCACAAGAATTATATGATAATATTAAGATCAAAAAACAGAGCGAGTGGGAGGAATGGACAGACAGCACCTGCGAATTCAATCCTGAGAAAAGCTACATAGACTACAAAGAGTCAATAAGGCTCAGAGACATGCTAGAGCCTCTGCTGCAGGAAGAATTTGAAAAGAAAAGAAAAAATATTATCAGAAAGAAGATTGAAAAAGGCCATCATTCAGGATACTGGATACTTTATACTAATTTTGAGCTGGAATTTGCCCAGTATATGTTCAACGAACTTCCAGACACCGTCTCAAAACTCTTTAAGATGATTGAAGATACTGAAAAAGATACTATAGAATATTATCTTGAATCATATCTTAAAGAGGCAGAAAAACAGGATTACAAAGATCTCCAAAAGGTTCTTGAAAAATTATGGCCGGAAACAGAAGACGAATACGAAACACCAGCGATACACGAAAAGGCAAGAGACCTTATATTGAACATGCTCAAAGACCTAAAGAATGAAAAAAAGATAAACAAAGAACGCATGCTAACACTTGTCTCAGATTCATTTAAACTGACTATACCGGAGACAGAACAATACTTTTCTATGTTTGAAATTATAGAAAAAAACGAAAAACCGCAGGAAAAAAGATATATAAAAAGATACTTCTGACAGTCTCAAGAATATAATTGATTTCTCTTTCTGACATCCAGACATCAAGAATATTCTATTGTCTACAATATAGCACTCAACATAACAAACAATAAAATAGATAATATAATATATATTATAGAATATCACATAATAAACACCATCAACCTATATATACTACTCAATATAATATACCATTATGTCGACAATAGGTTCCAACACAGAGTCACGGATAATCAAAAAACTTAATGAAAAACCATATTCTGTATCCCAACTCGCAACGGATCTAAAAGTCAGAAGAGATTTCCTGGCAGGATTTCTTGAAGCTATGCGTATTGCAGGCAAGCTGGAAGTCATCGATGTAGGAAGAGCAAAAGTATACAGACCTATCAGAGAGGTGGAAGGAATATGAAAAGATACATAACTGCAATCATCCTTTCAGCCATAGCTCTCGCGATAATAGTCCCATACATATTCGCAGCACCGGATTACATCGAAGGCACAGTAAGAAGTCTGGATACAAACAGCCCGATAGGAGGCCTTACGATAGACATAGTGAACTGCACAAACAATTCACAGGTATTCAACACCACAACAACCCCCGCAGACGGTACATTCTGGCTGGACTACAACAACACCTGGGGCAACTATTCAATAAATGTAAGCGGAAATCCAAGCTACACAGACAAGCAGTTCAACAACGCCAGCCAGTGCTTCGGGAACGGAACTAATATCACGCTCCAGCTCTACCCTGTCGCGACAAGCAGCCTCAATGTCTCTCTGAAAGACATAGCAAACTCAAGGCCTATACCTAATGCCATAGTAACGCTATACAGGTCCAACCTGCCTAACGACCCACCGATAGACCAGTCAAACAACTACAGATGCACAGCAGGTATATGCAGGACTGGTGCAGATGGAACCATACTTCTTATAGTCCCCAACCCAGGAACATACAACATAACGATAGAAAGCGCATATTATAACAACTGGAATGAGACACTTGCCACATTCAATGTATTCAGCGAACTTGGAAAGAACAGGGACTATGCAAAAAATCTCAAAGGAAGCGGCCTGATAGCAGGAAGTATTATAGATACATATAATGGAAAGCCTGTCGAGAGTGCTTTTGTAGAGCTATACAAACATGATTCAGACCCATACTCTGGAGAAAACCTGAGCATCTCAGGAATATACAATTACAGCGCAGTCACAGGTACAGACGGCAAATACGAGATATATGTCCCACCAAACATCCTGTCATTAGGCAACTACGATATAAAGGCATCGCACAAAGACTGGACACCCAAGATAAATTACAATAACGATCCAAACCCTGACGGCGGCTGGGACAGCCTGAACACGAACATAACTGTATCTCTGGAAGGTAAGCTTCTTATAAACGGAAGCATCTACGACTGCAACAACAACGATACAGGACTGTCACTGGACATATATGTAACAGACAAATCAGGAAGCGGTTTTGACTATCACATACATACAGACAACGGCAATTTCAGTTTCTTCGTAAAGAACACAAGCCTTGGATACAACGGATACAACATAACAATCAACGGCACAGAATACAGCGCGACCATACTTTCAAATGCGCAGCAGAACATATCAGAATGTGTATATGGCTCACAGAAGATAAACGGAACAATCAAAGATATGGAAAACATCCAGCCGATAAACAATGCCATAATAATCATAAGCCTTGGCGACGGGACAGAATACAATACAAAAACTATTATCGACGGAACATTCGATATGGATGTAAAAGGAGAGACCTCATTCAGTATAGGTATTGACAAGACAGGGTATACAGCACAGTCAGGCCTTCAAGACAGTGACGGCCTCTACGAAACAATATACCTTACAGGAGAAAATCACATATATGGATATATAGAAGACAATGAAGGCTCAAGAAGAGTAGCAGGGCCGAAGATAGAAAATGTAACAATAGAGATAAAGAACCAGACAACATCTGCTCAGATATACACCACCACCACTGACGCAGACGGATACTATTCTATATACATCTCTTCTGACATAAACTACACATTATCACTAAACAAAAACCTTTACAATTCAACAGAAGATAATATCTCAGCAGGCGAAAGCCCGAACAGCACAATATACCTGAAAGGGACAACACATATTGAAGGATCTGTACTTGACGATAGCCCATTCGCTGTAAACAAGAACATAACATCAGGAACAACGCTTGAATTCAAAAACGAAAACGAGACAGTATACATACTCACAGCCTCAGGCGGAGAATACTCCATAGACATGGCAATAGACAGCTACAACATAACAGCATCCAAAACAGGATACACAACAAAGACAGAGACCGGATTCATATCAGGCAGCAATATATACAAAGACATCAACCTGGAAGGAGAGCTGAACATGACGCTGTACACGACTGATGACTTCAGCAGCCAGCCAGTAAATCTCATAAAGATACGCCTTTTCGACAAGGACACAGGGATAGTAAAGTATGACAGCATCATTACTCTGAACGGCAAAAAGAACATATATGTCGACTCAGACAGGGAGTATTACATTGCAGTGTATGAGAACAATTACTTCCCTATTTATGAACTGATAGCTGCCAACGGAACGCAGTTCGAAAAAGAATACAGGATGATAGCAAAATACGAGGCGATGATAACAGACAGCGAGAACGGAGCACCTGTGGAAAATGCAGACATATATGCATACCACTATTTCAATGAGACATACTATCCTCAACAGCTCAATGAGACAACAGTCACAGTCACTGTCAACTGCTCAGGCATGTTCCTTGACAACATAAATGTCACAATAACAGGAGACTCATACTATGACTCAGGAAACACTACAGCAGGTGTGATAACATTTTCAACAGTCCCGTTAAACAATTACACTGTAGAAGCAAACGGATCACTGGACGGATGCAGCACAAGAAATGTTACTGTAAATGTGACACAGGGCGGCATCGCATACAACACGACAATAGAGCTGAACACGACAATGATCATGGTCCATGTGACAAACAAGATATCAGAAACCATCTATCCTGCAAATGTCAGCTACGAAAACCTGACAGGCTATAACATAACTATGCAGGGCTTCAACAATACATATTACTACGACAGCTATGTCGTCCTTGGAAGCTATAACATATCAGCAAATGAAAGCGACCACTACAACAACACTGCTGCCTGCAATGTGACAATACCTGGAGAAGTGAACTGGTGCAACATAACGCTCCTGCCAAGACCAGGAAACCTGAGCATTTACATCTATAATTCAACAGACGACCCTATAACAGGTGCAACAGTAAACATCACAAATGGAACTGACTCATACGAGCTCAGCACGACAGACGGCTGGGCAAATTTTACAGATATAGAATCTGTCTGGAACATGACAATAGACGCGATAGATCTTGGATACCAGAACCAGAGCCATACAGATATATACACTTATCCGAACAGTGATACATCATACAATTTCACGCTTAGTATCACAAAAATAACAATAAATGTTACTGATGATATGGGCATACTTGAAAACGCAACTGTATCCCTTACAGAGCCGTCAACAGGTGTTATCCTTACAGATTATCTTGGAAACCCGCTGACAGGCCTTACAGACAACAACGGAAGCATAACATTCACACAGTTCAACCTGTCATCATACAACCTGATAATAAACGAGACATCTCATGAATTCTACAACCAGACAATCATCATATCAACAGACACAGACAACAGCCTTGAGATAGACCTTGACACGACAAGGATGACAGTGAATGTAGACGACACTTATGGCGCACCTCTGGAAAACATCTATGTAATGCTCAAAAAGACAGACGGCACAATGAACTTCACAGGATACACAAACATATCAGGCCAGATAATCTTTGAAAACCAGACATTCCCGCCGGGAATATATAACCTCACCGTAAACGGATCAGCAGAAGGCTACAATTACACAGTAAAGCAGATAAATATCTATGCAGGATCACAGAACATTGAAAATGCAGTTCTTGAAGAATTCAGGCTGACAGTGCAGGTCAACAGCAGCTATGACAGCACGCCTGCATACAATGTCACAGTTGATATAGGCACACTGCCAGAAAAGACAACAGACTTAAACGGCATAGCAGAGTTCAGGAATCTTGAGAACAGGACATACAGCATAATGATAAACGGTAGTGAAGTGGGATATAACAATACCGCAATATCATTAAATGTCACAGGAGATACAAAGATATACATATTTCTTAAAGAGAACACATTCAAGATTATTGTTGAAGACGAGGAAGGAAACCCGGTTGACGGCGGCGTTACAGTCATATTATATGATCCATATGACTCAATTATATACGACGATGCATTTGGAGAAAATCTTATAAATTATACAACAATCACAACCAACAACATAACTTTCAGGAAGATGCAATACGAGCCCTCACCGGGAAACACAGTCACGATGGAAACAGACGGAAGCGGTCAGGGATATAGCATAAACCTTACAGATTACACTATACTCAACGGCACCAACGGCCCTAACACAACAATACTAAACATCACACAAATACTAGTCAATGTCACAAACGCCACAGGAGGGCCGATAAACGCAGCATATGTAAAAATAAACACAACTACTGGAGACCCTGTCCAGAACGCACTCGGTCAGACAATGGACGGCATGACAGCATCAAACGGAACAATAACATTCAAAAGGCTTCTCCCAAACACATACAATGTATCTATTGAAAAGAATGTCAGCGGAACAATGATCTACAACTCAACCCTCATCACAATTTCAGCAGGAGAGCACGCATATGTCCATCTCGACCCTAATGACACAATAGTCCCGTCGCTCAAAGATACATACTACACAGACATATTCGGCAGCGAAACTTACGAACTCACAATAAATGCAAGCGGTCTGATAGGACCTGTAAATAACGCAACAGTAAAGATATACGCAACAGGCTACAACTACAGCGACTCATACTGGTACAACTATGAAGCTACAGACAACAAGACAACAGATGCAAACGGCATCATAGTCATCTCTAACATGCCCTCTGGAGTATACGATGTACTCATAGATGGAGAAGCGCAGGGATATGGAATAATAAAGACACAGATACGGTTCGGAAAGCTTGTCTTCTCTAAAGGGACGACCGGAAGCGACGGTGTCATAGAAATACCTGTAGACGGACGCAGGATAGAAGACGCGGTAGACAATGGATATTTCATAAGAGTAACTGGAGCAGGATACGGAACTTATGACATATTAAACAATGGAGAATCAGGAATTGAAGGTACATATTATGACCATGCCCAATATGACCAGGATATATATCCGGGTTATGAAATAAACAACAGGACAGATATATCATTGACAGGTATAATAAACATGACAGGAACAATAATAGACAAGTTTGCATTGAACGCCCAACCAAGTTTCAGATATCTTGAAAGCGTATTTTTAGAGTTCATCCTCCACGGCACGCAGACTGTAAGATACACAACATACACAGACATCAACGGGACATACCAGATAAATGTCAGCCCTGTAGTAGCAAGCGCAACAGACCTCTCAAGCCCGCTCACCTATGACATAAGATCATCAAGAATAGGATACACAACAGACATAGTGGAAGAAGCGATGCCTGCAAATCCTGCATCAATAATATCAGACATAGAGCTTGAAGGGGCAGGAACAATGGACGGGACATTGCTTACTTATAATGACAATGGACCAGTATCAGGAATAATCGTAAGATACATAGACAATGCAACAGTTTCAGAGATATACAAGACCACAAGTGACAACGACGGAAAGTACAGCATGAAAGTAAACCCATACTATCAGCCATACAAACTGTCATTCTCGGACCCGACATCAAACACGAAGAACCACACGACACAGAGCTATACAGAGCCGCACACAGACGAGATATATTATCTGTTGGAACAGGATCAGGCAATAATAAACATATATGTTCTTGACGACTACAGCGCAGAAGTAGAAAACGCAAAGGTTACAATAGACTCAATTATTGACGGAAATACGACAACATTTTACACAAACGAAAACGGGAAAGTTGACTTCTTCATAGACGGTGAAGACTGGAACCTTGGCCAGTACAACATAACAGCAGACGGAAAGACACTTGGATACGGCTCAGGCTACAAGACACAGAACATAAACTTAATAGGATACAACTCAGTCACCATCACAATAAACACCACAAAGATAAACATAAGTGCATCGAGCAATTTAGGCAATCCCATATACAACACGACAGCAAATCTCACAGGAACTATGTCAGATTCAAAAGAGATAGAAAACAATACGGCAACCTTCAGCAAGATTGTCTCTGGCAATTACACCGTGACATTAACAAGTTCATATTTTAGCTATTACACAACATCTATAGAAATAAACGACAGCAACGCAGGTACTACAATACAGAAGAATATTATGCTTAACGAAAGCATGATATCAATAAGAGTCATCAACCAAACAGGCGGCACGCTTGAAAACATAAGCATATCTGTCAACGGCCCGACACCATACTCAGAAAAGACAGACTCATCAGGCTGGCTGAACAAGACAGAGATACTCTCAGGAAACTACACGATAAGCTTCACAAACGCGACAGAATTCACAGGCAGCAACTATTTCATACCACAGAACATCTCAGTCACCCAGACAATAGGAAACACCACATACATAGAAGTGACAGCCATAGAGCGAATAATAAATGTCACAGTCCATGCCTACGACATAAAAGACATATACAATGCATCAAGAACAGAGATATCAGGTAACACGCTGAACATAAGCCTCACAAATGATACAGGCATCACCCAAAATAAGACAGGAGACGCAAACAGCATAATTACAGGCAACGGAATCGCCAACTTCACAACGCTGTATGAAGGAGTATACAGGATAAACGCGAGCGGACTGAACTACACATCAGACAATGAGACCACATTCAACACGACCGAGCCCGGATTCTCAAACACGCCGCAGGAAATATTTCTGAAAAAGATTGATATGGCCTACATCAACGAGACAGTGCTGTCAGGCGGGTCAGCTATAGGCGGGGCTCAGGTAAACTTATACTGGAACTCTACCACGCTCATTGAAACAATGACAACAGACACTTACGGAAGAGCAATTATCCCTGTAAATGCCACACTCTACAACTCAACACTTCATCTTGAGATATCAAAGACAGGATACGTGACAAAGACAACGGCACAGTTCAACATAAATATCGGTGATATATATGACAACACGACAAGCATGACACTGGAAGACTCTGGTTACAATCCCCCCGGGGGCAGCAGCAGCCCGGGCAGTTCATCACCACCATCATCCTATTTTCCGCCAAGCCCGCCACCCCAAGACAATGACACTATAGAAGACACAGACTTAATACAGAAGATATACGAATATCCAGAGACACGGGAAGAGATAGAAACAGAGATAAGAGATAACACTGGTCTCAACAATATACTAAGCGAATATTTCGGAGACCTGTCAGAAGAAGACATCTATGAAATTTCAATAGAGACAGAGACAGGAATCAAAGACTTTGAGATATCAAGAGACATATACACAGATGAAGAAGGAAAGACAGTCATAGGCATAAACGCATACTACACAGGAGACAGCACAATAGAAAGCCTTGCCATCTATGATATCCTGCCGCAGGAACTGATAGAGATAAGCAATATAGCATTCACAGAATCATCGGCAGAGATATTCACCGATATAGACAGAAATTCATATCTGTCAATAAATTCCGGCATAGAACCTGGCACCTATCACAGGGTTGAATACATTACAGAAATAAAGATTGAAGCGTCAGACATAGACAGTTTCACAAAGCCGGTAATAATTCTCACAGGCATGGCAAAGAAAGAGGCTGTGACAGAACCGGACAGGACAGATATCATAGATGCACCTGAACCAAAAAAGAGTATCCTTGACTATTGGTGGATTTTCGCCCTTGCAGCCATAGCAGTAATAGCTGGCGTAATTGTTGCAAGAACGGCAGGGAAAAAGAGTACAGGAAATTATAGTTTCAGTCCAAATGAAACAAGAAAGCCATTGAATCCCCCCACAACGCCTGATGCAGGCACACCTTATGGCTTTGGAATAAGCCAGAACAAGATTGCGACTTTGCCCGAAAAAGTTGCCAGCACAGTAGAGAAGATAGAAGAAGAGATATCGGAAGATATCAAAAAAGTAGCCCAAAAAGAGGTTGCATACCTCACAAAACAGCTGGAGAAAGGAAAGTTCATAGTTGACTGAAAAAGAAGGATTCTTTCTCCAGCAAGCCCATTTTCTCATTTATCTCTTTTCTCGCTTTATTGTCAGCTTCAAACCTGATTCCTGCATCAATATCAATAAGTATCAGGTTTTCTGGTTTTGCTGCCTGATATTTTTTACTGATTCTTCTTTCGATAAGATCTAAGACATCATCCTCTGACAGCTTCCCGAAAGAATAGTCAGTCATGCACTTGACAATACGCCGTATCATCTGCCAGAGAAACCCGGTCCCGTAAAAATGAACAATCACAAACTTGCCTGCATCCTCAACAGAGACATCTATTTTCCTTACAGGAGACTTTCCTTTGTCTTTCTCAATCCTTGCGAAGTTGGAAAAATCATGCTCTCCTGAGAAAAGTTTTGCCGAGCGGACAAGCCAATCTATATCAATCTTAGGAAGCTCATATTTCAATATAAGATAAGCATAATGCTTCTTAAGAGGATATCTTATCTTCCCATCAGATTTCCCGATCACAAATATGTCTTCCGGAAGCTCATGGTTAAGTCTTGATATGCTAAGATTCCCTTTAGGCTCAAACACGGCCAGGTTGCCGCAGGCAGACACACCTCTATCAGTCCTGCTCAATATCCGAAAACGAGAATTCGCATCAGGATTTATAAGTCCAAGCCTTTTAAGCGCAGAGTTGATCTCGCCTTCCACAGTCCTGCCTTTAGGCTGTACCTGCGATCCGCAAAAGTTCCTGCCGATATAAGCGACTTTAAGTATCATAAAATAAAATGCACAAAAAGAAATAAAACCTTTTAGAGTGCCAGCACCTGCCCACTGAGCAGAGCTTCGGGGTATTAAACCCAGATAGAACTAAAAATTCAGCAGCAAATGTTAAAATCGGAACAGCAGCTTACCTGCGTCACAATACCGTTTGTCGCAAGACCGACAAGATCACAAAAACCATTGTATTCATACCTTAAGCACCATGCATTTGTCCTTATCTCCTGCTGTATGTTAACTTTTGCGGATTTTATAATATAATCGATAGATATATTGTTCGGATAAACACCTATATATGTCACATCTTTTTCAAAATATAGGGAATATCCAACCTTACTGAGAACATCCCGCTCATATATCAGGTATTCCTCAATATCATCTGGTATAGATTCATGATCAACCACAGAGATTATATTATCCAAATCAGATTCTATCTGCCTCATAAAAAAGACAGTCATATCGCTCTGCATATATGATAGATCAAGTTCACGGTCCTGCGTAAGTATCTCATTCAGGACAGTAAGAGAGAACAGGATAATCACTATGCCTATCACAAAGAACTGTCCTTTTCTTGCCTTTGCTTTCGCACAGCAGCATTCAGTCATAATACCACGTTTTCAATTTCATAATATATGGCTGCGACATATCCTTATTCGCAAGCAGCACAAACTCTTCAGACATCACATTCATCGCATTGTCAGATACCTCAGATACCATATATGTTTTCGGAGACACCCAAAGCACAAGGCTGCGAAGGAAATGCCAATCATCCCTGGATACGATATTATCTGTAAACCAGGCAGTCCTGCCTGTAAACTTACCGTAATTGACAATAGACACAGGAAGATTCGCCCCATAGCTTGTCAAAAGTTCAGACTCCATAACAACAAATCGTGACCTGTTCTCAAGATTGCTGTCAAAACCATCGACATGATACACTTCATTATCCATATTCAGAACAGAAAAATTATGCGGCATCTCAATACTGAATTTTATATAATTTCCTCTTGAATCAATCTCAACAATTGTATAATTGTTCCCATCCAAAAACAGCATATCTCCGGCAGAAAGACCTGAAAAATTTCCGTCATTGGTAAAATTACGGTCCTGGTTCTCATCAATATAGACAAGATCGTAATCAATGCCTGAAGAATTGATAACAATCACCCCATAATCCTTATGTTTTAAAGACACTATATTAAAGCCATATATGCCGTTCGTTGAATTGATAACTTCTGAATAATTCAACGTACCACTATTATCGCCGGAACAAGGTGATGGATTATTTACTGTGCATTTGGCCATACCTATTGTATGGTTAGTTTCACCCAGGTATACATCAACAGTCCCGGCAGTCATGTTCCACGAATTTTCAACTGAGAGATTGAATCTAACAGAACTCTCAGTACTAAGATAAAAAGGAAATGCATAAAAATACTTATGCAGGTTATATATATCCTCAGAAGGGCGGGCATAAGATATATAAGATCCCTCTGCACCTGAAGGCAGCACTGTCGTGCTGTTCCACTTAAGGCCGAATATATCTTTTTGGACATCAAGATTCACAAGCGACTCATTGCTAAGATTAGACACCTGTATTATTCCCTTACCAGACAGAAGAAAAGTTGAAAGTTTTTGATGATAAGCTGAATTCATAAGCGTTATGTTCCCGAGCATATCAACATAAGGCCCTTCAAAAGGAATAAGCAGGACATCAAAATGTCTCCAGTCACCAGTCCAGGTAGTATTGCGCACCTCAAAACGTGTCTCTCTTCCGTTTATGATAACAGATTCATCCTGACCGAAAAAATTCTGGGATATGTTAGTGCTATAGCAAAGATATACATCATTATCATATGTCAGGACTCCTACACGCAGAAGCGGATTTATAAGATTGTACGTAGATATGGCCACGCCCATATTCTGAAAATCGGACATATACATCGCAAGAGCCAAAAAAGAATCCTGGCTATCTGCAACAAGCATATCTGTATAGCCCAAACGGCTCATAACTTCCGCAATCTCACGCGACTCCTGGGAAAGTCTTGAGATGCGCCAGTCATTCCCATCAGGTACAACATCAATCACCCTTGCCGAATAGCTCAGAAGAATCATGATAGCTATGACAGCCTCAAGACTATGTATGAACCCGTCACGTCGCCTGCGCGACGATACAGCATTCAAGCACATTGCTTTTCCATAACCGCAAAATACCATAACAATCAACATGATTTCATTCAAAAAAACATTATTTTTATCCTTGCAATAAACCCGTCAAGAACAGAATACCTGTTCACAGTAACCATATTCCTTTCCACACTGCCCCAACCATATGACAGTATTGTCCTTTCAAAGATAACAAAATTTCCGTCAGGATCAATCCTTGATAGTGTATAATTCATGCCGGATATTAACAGTGTATCACTTTCATAGAGGCCCAAAGACAATGCATCTGCTTCTACATCAACAGTGGTATAGGTTAAGGATGTCGTATTCTTAACTGTAAGATTTACAGTAAAAGGATTATACGTCTTGTTGAATACAGCGCTGCCAGTATGGTCATAGCCGTCCATATCTCTAGTGAGGATGACAGGGTACTGGTCAATCTCAATCTTCTGCCTGTACCTATAATTCTCATCTATGGAATCGCGGAGTTCAGTCTTGTTCTCAGCATAGCTATAAATCTGTACCTCATTTATGACATGATCTTCTGTCTCTATCATATTCATGAATCTTTCAGAAAATATCCATGCCTCAGCACGGAGATTGTTGCGGTCTATTGAACTGTAGAACGGGCCGATAGAATCTAATGCAGTAGTTGAAGCATAAACTATGGAAAGCGCAAGAAGAAAGAAAGCGAAGAGATAATCTATGTTTAGCTGGCCTTTACGCAAGGAAGTATTGTTTTCGCAAGAGGTGGAATAAAACATAGTATCTACCCGAAGACCAAGAACACCACAAATGCGACCACAGACAGGACAATTGCATGCTTTACGCCGGCAGCCGCAGAGCCCTCGCTGATTTCACCTGCCATAAGGCCGCTTGTTATCGCCTGCACCATAGCCATTATAAAGAACAGGGCTTCAAAATAGCACAGCTGACCTTCACCAAAACCGAAAGGCACACATATGGAGCACACAAAGGGAACCATAGTGCAGTAATCTACATCTCCTGATGATGAGCTGGATGACCCGAAAAGGTTAACTTCCACAAGCCCTGAAGATAGAAGAGGTATAAGAATATTATACATCATAAGAGCAATCACAAGGAAAAGTACAGAGATAAAATACATCATGATGACCTGCTGCGACATATCTGATTTCCTTTCATCACCAAGCCCTTTTATTGTCTTTATATCTGTGGAAAGGTCATCCATCACTTCAGTGACATCACCTCCCGCATTGAACGCTTCAAGAATTATGGTGAATGAACGCTTCATTATAGTGCTGTACTTAAGCCTGTCAGCAAGAGATGACATGACCTGCATAAAAGGCATACCCCATGAAAGCTGATGTACTGCTCTGGATATCTCCTGATTAAGTTCACCATAGTCTGTATTCTGACGGCTCTTCAACGCATCCTGAAAAGTCATGCCGCTCTTCTTGGCTTCAGCAAAATCCCTCAGGAATCTTGGAAAATGATCCTCCATCTTACTATATTTAGAAAAGTTGAGATACGCATATAATGATGATGGAATAATAGACATTATTGCCCCAATAAACAGTACAATAATACCAACAGACTGCAGAAGAGGATCAAATGCAAGAGTGAATCCAAAGATGATGAATAAGATACCTAAGACAAGAGAGCCCAGCTTGATAAGTTTCTCATTCTCCGGCCTGAAAAATAATTTTATGTCAAAAGCCATCTCTATTTCATCTCCGGTGTTATTCCTTTTATAAATATTATTATACCTGCAGACACGATTGGTATGATAAAAAATATCAAAGCCATCTGAGAGCCTACAATCATCCCTGAAAGGTCAGTGCCTCCCATTGAACCCATTATAGCTGTTATGACCATGAACATGATAGAGCCGATCATCACGACTGTAAGATACATTTCAACAATCATTGAAAGCTTCTGCTGGAACGCCTTGAGTGTCATCTTATAACGCGCAAGAGCCGCTTTTGACTTTTCATGAAGATATATCCTAAGATCACCCCCTGCCATTTCCACAGTCCTCATACCCCACAAAAGATCAACAAACTGGTTTGACGGTGTTCTCTCTGCCGCATTCTTAAGCGCACTCAGCATATCTATACCAAGAACATCCACTTCCTCAACAATCTTCCTCGCTTCTTTGGATATCTCACCATAATCATCAAACTTAGCAAGAGTCCTGAACATAGCTATAGGAGGCGTACCGCCACCGGATATAGTCGCAAGGTAAAGAGTAGCATAAGGCACAAGGCCGTCTATCTTTTTCTCTCTCTCGCCCATGCATATCCCGGGATATACGTAGAAAAAAGCAAATATAAGGACAGAAAAGAAAACTGCACCGAAAACTGAGAGGAACAGTGACATGAACAGGCTACCTGTTATCAGAAGTACTAATATAGATAGTGGCAGTGCCATGAAAAAAAAAACAGCAGCAGATGTGACAGCAGCGACAGAGATATAGTCTTCTAAAGACATATTTATATCTGCTTTTTTCAGGGAAACCTTAAGGCTCTGGAAATAAATGAAATAAGGCTGAATATGAGGCACTGCAAGATTTGATGCAAACCTGGCATAATCAAATTTTTCATGTGTATCTTCAGTATTTTTTGGAGGTTCAGAAGTCTTCAACGTCATAATCCTCCCCTATAAGATCCATAAGTGTTCTGGTGTCATTGTAGTATGCCTTTATGACTTCATTGACCCGCATAAAATTGGTGATATACTTATCAGACATCCACTCAAGCACCTTCATCCTTTGGCGTAGCTGGTCTTTGAGCTGATTTACGCTTATGCCTGTCTCAGCAGATATCTTGCCTAAAAGATAGCTGTCAGAGATGACAGAGAATGTGTCATTAAAAGGGTTCCATTCAAATGGCTTGTTTGTTATGATTTCATCTTTTTCTGAATCATATCCTTTTATCTCTTGTATCTGGGTTACCCGTCTCACATATCCGTTCTTGAGCTTGATTCTTTTCACAAAGACAAGCATATCCAGTGTCTCGATAAGGGATTTGGAGAGATTTATAGGCCTTGTGACCAGCCTGTCTATCACTTTTTCAAACGAGTCTGCATGGAAAGTAGAAAGTCCGGGATGCCCTGTCGCTATCTGCTGGAAAAGGACAGATGCCTCAACACCACGTATCTCGCCCACAACAATATAATCAGGTCTCTGACGCAGAGAGCTTTTCAGAAGGTCAAACATGCTGACCTCACCACGATGCTTACCTGTAGTATCTGCCTCCCCGAAACCAGATCTTGAGACTTCAGGCACCCAGTGCTCATGAGGCAGCTTAAGCTCAGGTGTGTCTTCTATTGACACTATTTTAGCTGTAGGCTTTATGAACATTGAAAGAGCGTTCAGGACAGAAGTTTTCCCTGAAGCTGTAGCACCCACAATCAAGATAGATTTACCATGCTCGATATTAAGCCATAGATATGCAAGCATACGGGAATCAATACTTCCGAAATTCATCATATGCACAGGTGTCAAAGGTTCCTTAAGAAATCGCCTTATTGTTATGTTTGAGCCTCTTGAAGCGATATCTGTAGCAAGGGTGGCCTGGACTCTCGAACCGTCAGGCAGAGCGCCCTGAAGTATCGGTTCTGCCATAGATATCGCCCTTCCGGTCTTCTGCGATATCCTCATGACAAGCTTATCCAGCACCTCATGTGTCTCAAAAACGACATCTGTCTGCAGTGAGCCAAGCTTTGGATCCCTGTGATACACATAGACAGGTATGCCCATACCGTCACAGCTTATATCCTCAACCTGCGGATCATTCAGCAGCGGCTGCATACGGCCAAGACCTATAAAATCACGGAGTATATAATACTTATATATATCAAGCTTGCTTGCATCTATATTAAACTTAAAACGCTTCAGTATCTTGTCCATCATAGATACTATATACTCTTCAGAAGACTCCTTGCTGAAAGATTTGAAATCAACATCAATTTCATCTTCAATAACTGTCTTTATCTGTAATATACGGCTCTTGTCCTGAGCAGACTGCACAGGCTCAACAACTTTGTATACCAGGCTGTTTGCCTTATTATCCCAGACAACATTTGCCCAGGCATACACTTTCTCACCACGTTTAGGAGATGGAGGTGTCAACGGATATTTTATATCAGTCTTCAGAAAATCATCAGCAGTAAGATCTTTTCGCACCCTGACTGTTTTTACTTCAAGATTTTTGAGATCAACACTTTTTATATCATCCTTAAGCTGATTTTCTTTATTCTTAGAATTATCTTCTGGTGCATCATTGTTAAAGTAAGACCCGCCGACTGGTGTCGCGATGTAAGGAATAACTGCTCCTATACGGGCAGGAGCAAAGTTCACATTTCCTGAAGAGTCTATCTGTTCTGCCTTAACAGAAGATATATTCTCTTGTTGAGATAAGGGCTGGACATTACCACCAGAACCGGATATCGAACCGGAACCGGATATCGAACCAGAACCGGATATCGAACCAGATTTAGGTATTGAACCTGATTGCGGCTGCCCGGGATACATGCTAGGAAAATAGCCGGAAGATGGTGCATTCTCCTCAATTATAACAATAGGAGAAGACTTGCCTTCTGAAGATGAAGAAGAATGTAAACCAAGATTTTTAATTTTAGAGACTAATCTATCAGTATTTTCTGCGCGTGTCCTGTCAAGAGACCTGCGCCTTGCAGAATGTTTGTATTTTTTTGCAAATGTCCTTGTTACTTTTCTGAGATTGAACTTCTTAATACATCCCACCTCTCAAAAATATTGAAGACCCATCATATTCTATCTTGATTGACCTACCCGAGCTTGACACAATACCCGACACAAAAACAGGAGTATCTGTAATCATTCTGTTATCGCCCATCTTTATCATGAACTGCTTTCTGGGAGGATTAAAGCCGGATATTATGTAATTGTCCCTGCTGACTTCACTTGGTATGTCAAGCACAACATAGCCTGACGTCACATTTGCGAACACGAGCCTGTCAATTGCAGACAATATGAAATTAGATATCTGTGCAACATTCTGGTCTTCAAAATCATCTGATACACGATTGTTTATGCTGTTGAACGTCGCTGACACACCAGTAAGCACAACAATGCTCAAAGCGACAAAGAGTATCTCTTCAAGCACAATATTCTGTCCTTTGCGCTTTTTCACAAAAAGTCGCATCATATCACTAACTGCCGAAAGACATTGTTACGGGAGTCACTGTAAGAGGCCCACCTGTCTTCTCTGCAGGTTGAGTACTTTCCACAAAACGGTCAAGCCCTGTTATTGTTATTGATGTCTTAGACTGGCCAAAATCAAGCGCCCCGGCGAGAGTATTTCCTTTTTTTGTAATCTGGACAAGATTCCCTTTACCTCTGCTGTCATCCAGATCATCAAGCTCTCTGTAGACAAGTTTGAATATGACTTTATACTTGTCACCGTGCGGCACTGTCCTCACCACGATGACACCTGCATTATTGACACCTGAGAAACCTGTGACAGGCTTTTCAGGCCCGGCTATAGTGACATATTCGCTACCTGCCGTACAGTCTATATACTCTATCTTATATTCTGAATTAAGGATATATCCCTCACCAACACCACCCACAGTCGGTCCCTCTGTACAGGTTAAGTCAACTACACTTGAACCTGGACATAAATTTGAAATTGTGCAGGTATTTGAAGGAGGCAAAAGCACATCATCCCCATTTCCTCCACTATACATCCCCTGCGAAATCGGGTTGAACCCGTCAAGCGGAATCCACAGTCCTGTAGCCGATG
Organism: archaeon; assembly: GCA_013138805.1. Classification (GTDB taxonomy): domain Archaea; phylum EX4484-52; class EX4484-52; order EX4484-52; family GLR71; genus GLR71. Next base: position 29,783 of record WTCA01000084.1, read on the forward strand.
CGACACCGCTCGTAATAATAGTATATGTTACTGAATTTTTCCTGTCAGGCGGAACATTCACTTTTATGCTCCCGTCTGCCTGTTTTTCCATAGATGCACCTTCAATGACCATTTCACCCCTTAGATTAATGTTCACCACTCTTGACCCGCCGGACATAGAGACCTCATCTGTTGCCTTTTTTATTTCCTGCATTATAGATACTGCCTGTGTTATCTCCGAATTGGATTTGCTCTTGTCCAGCATAGGAAGACCCCACCACAAAGCACCGGAGACCGCAGCGATTGTAATTCCTGTAAGCAGGATCATAGAGACTATCTGAACCTGCGCCTTTCTTCCATAGAAACATTTACCCATAAAAACACCTCTGAAACATCAATATATTATCAGACTATAGTTATTGATAATTTGTGTCTTTGTAGAATATATAGTTTTTACGGAAAAGAAAGGAAATCAAGAGAATAAAATAGAAATAAAAAAGAGATAAGAAAAAAAGAAAGGGGGAAAAAGGAAAAAGCCTAACAGAAAGTATCTGCCGCATTAGCCAGATTGCAGCCATAAGATACTGTAACACCTGAATCTAAAATTAATTCATAAGTTACAGTTGTTACTGAATCACCCGGAAGAGCTAAAGGATTTATAAGATCTGTGACTTCCAAAACACATACATCACCAACTTCAATCGTACCTACACTAGTACATGTTCCAGCAAAAGTTGCATCAAATCTTAAATCCCCATCTTCTTTAACACTTAATTTAGTACCATCAAACTCTGGAATTTCAAGTGATCCTACATTTTTAATATAATAATCAACATCACCAGCAGCAGCGGCAGCACCCTTCACCTGAATAATCCTAAACTCAGTCCGCATCTTATTAGATTGAGCATCTACCTGCTCACCGATAGCTTCTGTCTGCTTCTCACTCATGTTCATTATGAACTCATATGCAAGACCGGCTGCAGCGACAGTCATCATAAGCAATAGTACTATTGCAATTACAGGAGTAATACCTTTTCTCCTAACATTTGTTTTTACCATAATTATTACCTCTTTTTATTACTTAATACCTTATAGACCCTCAACAATATTATCGCATTGAAATACAGCGCACCGACAACAAGGAGAAGAAGCATATTTGTTATGCTCACTGCCAGAAGGCTTGAATTGAGCATACCTCCCCCAAGTATCAAAAATGCTGAGATTGTCATAAGCATAATACATATTACCAAAAAATTTTCAAGCATTTCAGTCCCTAATCTCATAAATCACATACCTCCGTAATTCGGCTTCTGTTGCGGTGTTGCCTGCTGTGTTGGAAATGGTGAAGATGTCTGCTGTGAAGATACGGCCATAGAAGATGCAGTTCCTGACCTCTTAAGCCTCTTATCGATTGTAGCCAGATTCTCTGCAATACTCTCATTGCTTCTCAGCATCTTTTCATTAGAGTCTGTTATGCTCTTGACAAGAGGAGACACCATACCCTTCAGCGCAGTCACAGCTTCAGACTCATTCACATCTTCCTTGCCTGCCTCTTCAACAATATCAACAAAGCTTGTAAGCTTACTCTGAAGAGAATCCATTTTACCGATAAGTGTAGCAAGATCACCGCGAAGAGATGTATTTGCCTTGACCATCTCATCGACAATCCTCTGGTTAAGCTCAACCATGTCAAGTATCTTGTCCATCATCCGCTCAAGATTAGAGAAAGACTTGGATGACTCCATCTGGCCCATCCGTTTCTCAAGACGCCTGATAGGTGTAAGAGGAACTACTTCATAATCCTCTTCTTCGCCTATCTGTTCATAATCATCTTTCTTTGACATGTTTTCACCGAACTATAGATAGTTGTTTCTGATTTAAAGTTTAGTAGAAGTTAGTATATATAGATTATGGTTATCAAACAAAAAAATTGACAGCAGATAAGAGAAATAAGAAAGAAAAAAAGAAAAAAGGCTATAATGCCTTACATCATAGGAGGCATTCCGCCGCCGCCCATTGGAGGCATCCCTTCAGGCATTCCGCCACCGCCACCAAGCTTTGAAGCAGATATGACATCATCAATCCTCAATATCATCTCAGCAGCCTCAGAAGCGGATTTTATAGCCTGCGTCTTAATCTTTATCGGCTCTACAACACCCTGCTTAAGCATATCCTGAACTTTATTCTTAAATACATCAATCCCTGCCCATTTTACGCCCTTGTCATGCTGTGACCTGAGTTCCACAAGGATATCTATAGGATCAATACCTGCATTCTCTGCAAGGGTCTTAGGGATGATATCCATAGCATTAGCAAAAGCAGATATGGCAAGCTGTTCTCTTCCACCGACAGACTCACTGTATTTTCTGAGATCTTTTGCAATCTCAGCTTCAGGAGCGCCGCCGCCGGCAACAATCTTTCCGACTTCAATAGATGCAGCAACACCGCCAAGAGCATCTTTCATAGCCCTCTCTATCTCATCGACTACATGTTCTGTGCCGCCACGGACAAGGATAGATACAGATTTTGGCTCTTTGCATTTCCTGACAAATATCATCTCGCTGCCGGAAATCTTTTTCTCTTCAACAATGCCGGAACTGCCAAAATCTGATGCAGCCATCTCATCAAGATTAGATATCACGCTTCCGCCCGTTGCCTTGGAAAGTGCATCCATATCTGATTTCTTGACCCTTCTTGTAACCATTATACCAGCCTTTGCAAGATAATGCTGCGCCATATCATCAACGCCTTTCTGGCAGAAAACAACATTTGCCTTTGAAGCTATAATCTTATCCACCATACTTTTCAGCATCTTCTCTTCCTGCTCAATAAATGCATTCATCTGGGACGGGTCAGTAATCCTTATCTGCGCATCTCTCTCAAGCTCCTTGACCTCAATTGCGCTGTTCAGAAGCAATATATTCGCGTTCTCAACTTTACGCGGCATACCTGAATGCACAATTTCCTTATCAATTATAAGCCCGCTGATAAGCGTTGTCTCATCAGTGGATCCGCCTGCCTTTTTCTCAAGCTTTACCTGGTCAAGGTCAATCACGATCTTGCCATCATCCTCTACTGCCACCTGACTTATCGCCTCAACAGCAATCTTTGCAAGGAAATCTTTAGCAGACTCGCTGGATTTGCCTGTCATAGATGTAAGAGCAATCTTTATCAAAAGCTCCTTATCTTTTATACTGACATCAATGCCTATCTTATTGATTATCTCAAGCGCCTTCTCTTTCGCAAGCCTGTATCCCTGAGCTATGCTTGTAGGGTGTATCTTCTGTTCCAAAAGACCTTCTGCCTGCTTAAGGAGTTCACCCGTAAGAACTGCAGCAGTTGTCGTTCCGTCGCCCACTTCTTCATCCTGCGCCTTTGCGACCTCTACAACCATCTTTGCAGCCGGGTGCTGTATCTCCATCTCTTCAAGTATTGTAACACCGTCATTTGTAATGACAACTTCTCCAAGAGAATCAGTAAGCATCTTATCCATACCTTTAGGACCAAGAGTGGTCCTTACAGCATCAGCCACAACTCTTGCTGCCGCAATGTTTGACATCTGAGCGTTCCTTCCGCTCTCCCTGAAAGTGCCTTCAGGCACAACAATTATAGGCTGTCCGCCAATCTGTCCGTTCATATCTTTCATCCTCCGTCTTTTCAAAGAAAATCGATTATTATATCTTTATCAAGAGTATCAATTCTTATGCTGCCAAGTTTTATAAACTTTATGTTTATGTAGGGATACGGATAAAAAACATCAGACAGCTTAAGTCAGTTCCAGAAGCTTGCAAAAGTCTTTAGATCTCAATCATTCAGGCAGATATTTACCTTCAATAAATTCATCAATCTCAGGTGAAATACCGCTTAAAGTATTGATAATCAGTTCTTTATCCGCGATTTTTATGAAATAATCAAACCACTCGCCTTCATTTCTTCGCGAAGTAACCGTTAGATAACCAAAGTCATACAAATGAACAATATCATCCAGAAAATCAGGTAAATATAAACTATTACCAATTATACTTGGATAATACGGAAAAAGATCCTTATTCATCTTTTCAAGTATAACAACAGAATTTTCCACATGCCTGAGCGGAAGCTCCTGCTCATTTCCTGTAGAGAGCCTTGCTATAAGATAAACAAGCTTATGATATCTACTATTATATTCAGCTCCCACAAGTATCATTCCTTATCATATTTATCATACCAAATTTTATAACTTTATGATTCTGTAAGTATACGATAAAAAAACGCCAATATATCAAAAAACAAAGATTAATAAAAATATTCTCTTTTAGTATGCGCATGAATACTGCAAAAATAGCTGATTTGCTCACAGATGTAGAAAAGATTAGACCTCTTGAGAAGAAATTCAACATATTGCGTCAATTACTATATGATACTGGAGCAGACAGATATCAGGATCATGAACCGGAAATCAGGCATAAGATAGAAAAAGTGAGCAGTGAGATAGAAAAAGAAGTAAAGAACTATTACGAACGACCAAAAATAGTAGAAGGATATCTCAAGATAGGTAAAAGAGTAAGAGACCCGTCCGGCTGGGAAATCAAAAATCTCAATAAATTGATACAGTTAGTCAAAGAAAATAATGTTACTGAAAGTATCCTTGATATCGGCTGCGGTTACGGGCACGATGTCATATGGTTTGAACAGCATGGTTTTGAAGCTTTTGGACTGGACATTTCAGAACCACTTATCGAGAGAGCAAGAACTCTTTACGAACCCGACACAGGTATAACAGATAACGACATATCCAGATTTATCGTAGGCTCAATGACAGACATGCACCAGTTTGATGACGCAAGTCTCGGCTGTGTAAAGATGGACGCATCACTTTACCATCTGCCATATTATGGTAATGACAGCCCAGTGAACCTGACCATCCGGGAAACACACCGCATCCTGGAAGATGGAGGAGTAATCTATCTCAGGGTTCATAGTGTCGCAGACGGCGAAAACGGTTTCATGGAGCTGGAACAGCGCGGAGAAGATCTAAACAGCAGATACGGACAGAACCTAACAAGCGAAGAGGTAAGAGATATGCTTGAAAGCAACGGATTCGAAATCATAGAACTGTTAAACGAAAGACAAGGCAAAAGGCAAAGAGACTGGTGCAGCGCCTATGCCAGAAAGGTATGAGCATCTAAAAGAAATACTTGATTTACAACTTATTCTATAAATAACTAAAAACAATTTATTAAACAGTTTTTAATAAAGTTTTAAAAATTAACACACACCAGTGAATACAGGATTTAAGAGATTCCCTAAAAATCAAAGGAACTCTTGAGTACCTGAATTTTAAAGGAGATGAAAAAATATGGGAGAAAAAATAGGAAAGGTCTATACATGCGACCCTGATAAAGGACAGGGTGAAGGATATCAAGTATTATTTGGAATAGATGTTTCAGAAGAATCAGTTAAAATCAGAGATAAAGGACTTAACCTGTACATAAAAGACGGCCGGGTTGTTGGAGTTGATACAGGAACCGTTTTCGGTGCACCGTGGCCGACAACAGGCATGATGTATGCATTAACTGAACTGATAGAAGAAAATGGCCAGATTGACCCAGTGAAATCTACAGCAGTTATAGCTGAAAGAGATAGATATGATGGCGGAGAAAAAAGGGAAGTTAATCTAAAAGAAATATATGAAATCGGATGGAACATACCGGACTATACACTTGAAAATTTATTAGGTAAAAAAACCGACGAGATTGATCTTCTGCAATAAATGAACTGCCCGAGGGGCCGCAAGCTCCCTGGCATTAAACACAATTAAGAACATACCCCAACCCCCTTGATTTACAACTTTTTCTATAAATAACTAAAAACGATTTACTAAACAGTTTTTAATAAAGTTTTATAAAGTTCACACGTATCAGTGAGTACAAAGTCTAAGAGATTCCCAAAAAATCAAGGGAATTTTTGAGTACCTGAAATTTAACGGATGTGAAAAATATGACAAGTGATAATGCCGAAAGTCTCAAATTCAGAGATATTGAAGGATATAAAGATGGTGAAACGCATCTTGTGTCATTCATACAGGGAGAACATCATAAGCTCTATGAAGAAACAGAAAAACTAAACGATGCAATGACATACTCATGGAATCATGATGAACCAAACATAAGTTATTGGAATTCTGTATATGCCCCACAGATAGAGAAAAACGAAGAAAGGATGAAACTTCTCAAATATATTGCAAGAGAAAAAGGCTCTGTTCTTGTGAAAAGCGTTGAGAATTATATAAACACTCTAAGAGAAGAGTTCGAAACCAAAATGGGAGAATATGAAGATATTATCCAGCAGTTCAACGAAAACTCATTGGACCCTTAAGGAACACAAAACTCTTCAAACCAGCAGAAAAACAGACAGTTCCCCTGTAAAAAGGGGAACCTTTAATCTTTTCAAAAAGATAAGGTGAATTAAAAATGGAAAAAACACATCATTTAGAAAATGGAAAAAACCTCAGTGTTTTCGCAAATTTTGATTTTTATACAAATAAAGAGTCAGATGAAGCGTATAATATACTAAATGATTTAAAACCGGACATGATAATAAGTTCAATATATGATAATTCTACAACACCACTATATTCAAAAATTATCAGCAGATTAAGCGGTTGCATGACTATACCTTATACAATTGCATATGCTATGGCGACAAAAAGATCAACTAAGCAATTCACAATATTTGATTATGATAGAACTATACCTCAAGAAAAAATTGAAATCAGGAAAAAAGAATCAATCCTTGAAAATATTATAACGCCTGCAGTATTTGGAATACACAATCTTGTGCTTTTTCCCGTTGCATATCCTTTGCATAAATATGCGGGAGATCATCTAAGCAATGAATTTTATGAAAAAAAAGGGAGACCAGTAACAAAAAGAATTGCAAGAGGAATAGTATCTTTACCATACGAATTCGAAAGGCTGCTTCGCAAAGACGAATTTCTTGAAGACATGTACAGGCCGCTTATAGAAAAGTCTGCAGAAGTCTTAAAAAATGATGACAATAAAATACAAAACCTTCTGCTTGTAATTAATAACATAAGAGATTTTGGAGTAATTGAAAATCTGATTGAAGATGAATTTAGCAATTATCTAAAAATAGATAACAGTATAGAAAAAAGTGATAAAAAATGACAAAAGATAACAGCAATATCATTGAAAGCGAAGATAATAATGCGAAATTAACAGAAACAATGATTCCGATTTCAAAAACTGGTTTGTAATCAAAAAACATCCAATTTATAACTTTTTCTATAAATCACTAAAAACAATTTATTAAACTATTTTTAATAAAGTTTTAAAAAGATAACAATAAACAATATATATGACTAAAATAGAGTTCAGACCAATTAAAAGTCAAACAATATGGTGATTATCATGGAAAGAACAAACCCACTGGAAGAATGTTTAGGTATTGAATACGGAAAAGGTACGATTTCAACAGGAGGCTACAGGTTCAGCACAGGTATCCCGAAACCAGATGTTTGCCTTCGTGGAAGAAGACCGGACGAAGAGGCATATAAGTTGTTTTGTAATGCTTTCATTGGCGACAAAGATTCAGGAACTCAGGCTATAAAACCCGGTGATTTCAGGTATATACCTGAACTTAAGACCTGGGCACATATACCAGACTCTTACAGATCAATTGAACAGAACATGAACACAATAGTCAGGGAATCTTATTCAACAGATCCTACAAAAGAAAAAGACAGCGGCAAAACAGTCAAAGACTTTTTCAGGATTGACTCAGGCGGCCATCCGGACCAGTTCGGAATGCTGGACCAGCACAACAGAAGAAAAGCCGGAAGAGCAATATTCAACACATCCTACGATGAAAACGGAAACCTTATCGAAGAAGAATCATTCACTCCAAGACAGATGAGAAAAGCAAGAATTCCAGAGAAAGGAGAGCATCTCACAATATTATACCCTGAAGCTTATGAGCGGGCTTTTGATGAATCCTCAAAGAAAAAAGCACTGAAAGAGATAACAGGCTATGAAACAATAGATGAAGCAAGCTGGCTAGGGCTTAAAGAATACAATGGTCTCGAATGGTCTTTAGGAAAAATATCATCAAGCGGAAGTATTGATGAATATCCAGGAACAGGAAAACCACTCTATACAAAACCATTCAACAGGGCAAACAGTACAGTGATTATAACAATACTCAAAGACGGAAAACGGACTGTCGGTGCAGGTGGCGGAGACACATCAGTTGGGAATCTTTATCAGCACTGGGATTTAGAAGCGCTTGAAAAAATACCTGGCGGTATAGAAACTGCTCAACAGATAGAAGATGAAGTAATAGAGACACGCCCGGAAAACCTGGAAGGCCTGCAAATCGCATTAGGCACCGTAATCGGCAGAAAAGCAGGGATGACACCACCATACGGCCATGCGCTTAAGGTTACAGGAATTATTGAATATAACTATATAACAGATAATCCATACACTAAATGGGGTATTCAATAAACTTCCCTCTTTTATTTTTAAAAAGGTGAAAATAAATGGCAGAAGACAGCAGTAATCCTTTTGAAAAAGGAATAGACCCTGATACATACCATGCTCTTTTCGAAGAGGATTTTAAAACAGAGGATCCCTGGAGCTTTGGAACTTCAAAATATGAACAGACAAAATACGGACGACAGATAAAGGTCTCAAAAAAATACATGCCAGACCCAAAGAAGGTATTAGAGATTAGCTGCGCTGAAGGCGTATATACAGAAATGCTTGCAGATGAATTCAAAAACGCGCATATAACAGGAATAGAGATATCTCATAGTGCTTTAGAAAGAGCAGAAAAAAGACTGGAAGCATACATAAAAGAAGGAAGAATAGAACTAACAGAAGGAGACATAACTGAAGAGATATACAGCCTACCTGAAAATTCTTCAGACCTGACATTCTGGAGCGAATCTATACCCTACCTGAATGCATTGATCACTCCTGTAGACATATATAACTGTATCGAGCAGCTCCATAAAGTACAAAAACAAGGCAGCCACCTTGTAATGGCCAACATAATAGACCAGGAAGGTTATCCGGAAGGCCCGATAACAAGAAAAGTGCTTATAGACAATATCAAAAGCATTATATCTGAATTCTTTGAGCCTGTATGTGAAAGAAGCTACAGGGAATTTAAAGTGGAAGAGAATCAGGAATTTGATTACGAAATCTGGGTTTTCAGAAAGGATTAAATC
>WTCA01000081.1 GCA_013138805.1 archaeon
AGGATTGTTGAGCATCTGAAAAAGGCAGGTTCCAAGGCGAAGGTTACTGTAAGTGTCTCTGACTGAAGCAAAACAGATATTAATGTTATTGGTCAAGTGTTTATCATGAGTGTTGTCAATGACATAAAGAACCTGAAGATACAGGGTGCAAGCGAGATTGCCAAGGCTGCTGTAATTGACCTTAACTCTTACGGGAACCGTCTCAGGAGCAAGACAAGAGATGATTTCATTGAAGAGCTTGAGATTCATGCGATGAAGCTCAAGGGGGCGCGTCCTACAGAGCCTGCTCTTCTGAACTGCGTGAATTCAGCCATGTCAAAGATGAAAAAATCCAAGTCATCCGAGATACTCAAGCTCAAGAAAGAGCTGTTCATGCACTGCAAGGAAGAGGTCCTGCGGATAAAGACAAATATGCGAAAGATTGAGGAAATCGGCGTCTCTGTCATACCTAAAAATTCTATAGTGCTGACGCACTGTCACAGCCATAATGTTGTCAACATCTTAAGGAAAGCTGACCCTGTGAAAGTCTTTGCCACAGAGACGCGGCCGAGGTTCCAGGGAAGGCTTACGGCAAAAGAGCTTTCTTCGGCAGGGATAGAGACAGAGCTTATACTGGATGATGCAGTGGCTGATGTCATGAAGCAGGTAGATCTTGTCATTATCGGGTCTGATGCGATAACAAAAGACGGTGTCGTGAATAAGATAGGATCAAATATGATTGCTGAGATTGCTTTTGATTACAAGAGGCCTGTGTATGTGGCTGCATCGACGCTTAAAATAATTGATAAGATAGATATTGAAGTGAGGGATTCTGCAGAGGTATGGAAAGATGCGCCTAAGAATGTGAAGATAAAGAATTATGCTTTTGATGTTGTGCCATACAAGCATATCACAAAGATAATAACTGAGAAAGGGTTGAAGACCCCTAAGCAAATCAAGTTCTAAGACTGATACATATGGATTACGATGCAATAGTTGTAGGTGCAGGTATAAGCGGGCTTCTGTCTGCATTAACTCTGTCAAAGGAAGGGAAAAATGTTCTTGTATTTGAGAAGAGCAGCTTTATCGGCGGGAACGCGCGGAGCTATGAGGTAGACGGGTATAAGGTAGATACCGGGCCGCATGCAATAACAGGCGTACCTGTCGGACCTATTGCAAGGCTCTTTAAAAAATATACAGACGGGCTTCCTGAGCTTTTGCCTCACGGGCATTACTATTTCAGGACTTGCAAAGGGCTTGCGCCAGTGCCTGCAACTGTAAAAGACTGGGCAGGCTTTAATGCGATATCACACATGGACAAGTTTGTGTTCTCAAGCCTTATACTGGCAGAGATGATTAAAGAATCAATAATGATAGACAAATCTGAGAGATCAGTATATGATGTTGTCAAAGACTGCAAGCTTTCTGAAGATGCATTGAAGCTTATTGATACACTCTGCTATTTACTGAGCGGCAAGTCTATGAAAGAGACACCCTCAAAAAGGATGTTTGCAGGATTCGGAATTGAAAGCATTAAAAAGATGAATGCCATCGATTCTTTGTATGGACTCAAAAGATTTTTAATAAGCCATAAGACCGGTTCAAGACAGTGGTATCCTGTCGGAGGCCTTGGGAAGATAATTGAGACAGTCATTGAAGAGTTTCCAGAAGATATGGTTGAGGTCAGGATGGATTCCGGTGTTGACAAGATATTGATTGAGGACGGGAAAGCTGTCGGGGTTGAATGTGACGGGGTTATTTACAAGTCAAAGACTGTAATATATACAGGTTTTGTGAAGGATCTTGGAAAAGTTGTGACTGAAAAGCTTCCGTCTTCATTTTCAGACAATATCAAGAAGATAAAGCAGGCAAAAAGCTACACATTATGGCTGGGACTTAAAGAGAAGCTTGCTGAGATGGACTATATCGGCTCGGAAGTATGGTATGAATCCGGCGAACCTTACTGGGCAATACCTGTATCCAACTATGATGCTTCTCTTGCTCCGTCTGGAAAACAGCTTATTGCTTTCACATTTGTTGTGAGGGATACTGTTGAAAAGACAAAGAAAGATGCATGGGAGACTATTGTTTCCGTGTTTCCTGATATTGAGGATCTTGTGGATATGAAGCATGAGCAGGTGACTATACCTGAGAAGGCGGCGATAACTATGGACTCTTTTTTCTGCGGACCTTGCTCGCCTTTTTTTGGACTTTATCTTGCAGGGACAGATACGGATCCGCGGAGCATGGGGCTTACAAGGGCTGCACATTCTGTTGAAGAGATGCTTGCTGTGATGAAGAAGAAAGGATTTATTTAGATAAGGAACTTTCCGTTTTTCATTATTGTTCTTTTTCCGTCTATAGTTATTGTGCAGTTGAGCATTACACCGTCAACATGAGTAGGGCATTCCCATCCGGAGCCTGTGATTTCAGGAAAGCTGTTGCCCATCGCTATGTGGACGCCGGGAAACTTCTCATCCTGAAGCATGTTGCCTATCATTTTTTTTATGCCGGTGTTTGTCCCTATGGCGAACTCCCCTATCCTGTCTGAATTTTTATCTGTCTTTATGTATTTTTTAAGCTCTGCCTCGAGGTCCCTGTTGCTGCATGATATTTCTTTTACACGGCCGTCTGAGATTTTTAATGTGACAGGAGTCTCTTTTATCATGCCGTATTTCTCATCAAAGTAATCGCCGAGAACACCATCAATAACTGCTATGCCTTCTATGTTTTTCGGGCAGGTGAACACCTCGCCTTCAGGAAGGTTCATCCACATATCTTCTGTTATATTGCCGTCAAATACACACCATCTTATGTTCTTGTCGAACTTTGCCCGGATGTCTGTTCCTTTTGGTGTTGTGACACGGATCATATCTGCATTTTTTATTTCATTGTGTACTTTTTTTGTGACCTCTTTCACTTTTTCATAGTCTGCACACATGCCTGTCTTCATGATCTCTTCTGTAATACCTATCATGTGCGCATGGCGTATCCTGTTCTGGTCCACAATCCTTTGCAT
>WTCA01000101.1 GCA_013138805.1 archaeon
GTGCTTCGAGATCTACTCGCTGTCCCGCCACGACTCTCGTCCGATGTCGTAAAGTCAAATGAAGCCAGCCACCTGAGCGTAAGCGAACGGTGGCAACATTGATCAAACTTATGTAAGTTTGCGCGTGGTCCACTTACGACCTTAAAAAAGTCGTTCATCTTTCGCCTTTCCATTCGGCGATAAACCTTTCTGTAAATTCTTTCATGAACCTGAATCGTTCTTCAGCAAGTTTCCTTCCAAGTGCTGTATGAAAATTTGATGGCTGAAGTTTCGGGTGATCAAGCTTATGAAGCAAATAATGTATCGTTGATATGCTTTTGCCATCTTTGTAAGGTTTATCCACATACTCATCCACATACAGAGGTTTTCTGAATCTTTTGGTCTGGATAGAAGTTGCGATGACACGTGCAACATCAATAGCGCCCATTGCATCCAGATAATCTGCATCCTGCAGTATCTTGGCTTCAATAGTTTTTGGAACTCTGTTCTTGCTTTTCCTATGTACATAGATAGCATGGCATACATTCTCTGCCTTATCTTTAGGGAACCCGATCTCATCAAGAATCTGTCTTGCAATCTCACTGCCTGCTTCAGAATGATCCTCTATTTCGCCTTCATCTTCCATCATCCTTGCGACATCAAACAGGAGGCACATAGCCTCAACAACATCCATGTCAGCTTCTTCTTCTTTACCTATCCTCTTTGCCAGCCTTTCAACCCTTTTTATATGATCAAAATTATGGCTGAAATCATTTTCGTTCAGCTTCCTATAATACTTGTCTGTACGTTCCAATATTTTCTCTCTGTATTCGGACACCATATTATTCCTGGCAAGAAATACTTAATAAATCTTTATCCTTAATATAAAAAAACAAAAAACCATATTAATTCTATGCCTCAAAAAGACCTCAAAAACAAAGCAGGACTGATAATATCCATCCTTGAAAAGGAATACGGCGACCCCAAGACTGCCTTAATACACAATACAGCACACCAGATCCTCATAGCAACAATCCTCTCCGCCCAGTGCACAGACAAGCAGGTAAACATTGTCACAGAAGACCTTTTCAAAAAATATCCTGACATATCATCTCTTGCAAAAGCCAATCCTGAAGATATCAAAACAATAATTAAGTCTACAGGTTTCTACAGAAACAAAGCAAAAAACATAATAAACACTTCAAAGATGATAATAGATGATTTCAATTCACAAGTCCCCTACACGATGGAGAACCTGATAAAGCTTCCCGGCGTCGCAAGAAAGACAGCAAACATAGTCCTCTCAGAATACTACGGAAAGAACGAAGGCATAGCAGTGGATACTCATGTGATACGCCTTTCAGGACGACTCGATTTGACCCAAAGCAGGAATCCAACAATAATAGAAAAAGACCTTATGAAAATCACAGATAAGAAAAAGTGGGGCAGATTGACCAACCTCCTCATCTCTCACGGCAGGAGCATCTGCATTGCAAGAAACCCCAGATGCGACGACTGCGTATTGTACGACTTATGCATATCAAAAGGAAAATGGTGATATCATGCTTGAAGAATACGGTAAGAAAAGGGATTTTAAAAAGACAGAAGAGCCTGAAGGCAAGCCGAAGAAAAGTGACAGAAAAGAGCTTATCTTCGTAATCCAGGAGCATCACGCAAGAAACCTCCACTACGACCTCCGCCTCGAGATAGATAGTGTCCTGAAAAGCTGGGCAGTCCCTAAAGAGCCGCCGGAAATACCCGGGATAAAACGCCTTGCCATCCAGACAGAAGACCACCCGATAGATTATGCCGATTTTGAAGGTACAATACCTGAAGGGCAGTACGGCGCAGGCAAGGTTCTGACCTGGGATAAGGGAACTTTCATCCCTGAAAAGATTACCGAAAAAGAGATCCTTTTCCGCCTTGACGGAAAGAAGATGAAAGGCAATTATGTTCTGGTAAAGACCGGATTCGGCAAAGGCAGTTGGCTGTTTTTCAGGAAGAAAGAATGAAATTGACGCAATCTTTAGTGCTGTAAATATAATTATTTATTGACCAATAGTTAGTTTATATACTATTTTTATAGGGTATAATGCAGTTGTATTAAGTTGGATTATGTAAAATTCGTGTTTTAATAGTTCATTGTGTTCATAATTTAAACCATAATTAACTATTCAATCAAAAAAACATTTATATATAATAACAAAGCAGATATTCTTATGGAATCAAAGACCCTATTAGAAATAATTAAATCAATAATAATTACAATAACTTTAATATTTCTACTTTTAAGACTTTCATTAAGTAGTATCTTATTTATATCAATTATAATTTCTACAATGTTTAAAGATAAAAATATAGCCGTTATTACTTGCATATTAATTTGGTTATTTGCGTTTTTGTATCGTATTTTTATTATAGGTTTAATGCTTTCAGTAGCATGATAAAAAGTACCAACAATAATCCAAAAGAACTTCAAAAAATTTAATTAAGAACAATTAGAATATGCTTCTACAGGTAAAGATTGTTTTTTAATTATAAGGGTCTGATTTTAGCACCCGGGACAGTGCGTTGACCGTTAGGTCAATACGCTTAAATTATCAACCTTTCTGAAGCCCGTGTGTTGGCTGTTCTTTAAGAGGAATGATTAAATTTATAATTCTGGTATGGGTAAAAAATCCCCAAAACCCACCCCTATTTAAACCTCTTTTCCTTAATACTTAAATATGGTAGAATCAGAACTTAAAGGTCATAAGGTCATTTGCAGTGCGTTCATAGAAAAAGATAATAAATTTCTTATTGTGATGTGCCCGACTTTCAAAGTTTGGAGAGTTCCTGGCGGAAGGTCTGAGTACGGGGAAAGGCTGGAAGAGACATTAATCAGGGAAATGCAGGAAGAGACCGCAATAACATTTAAAAATCCAAGATTTATCGGTTTTGGCCAGAGCCTGCAGTTTCATGTCAAAAGGCAGATGGAAACATCAAGGCTGATCATGTATTTTTATGTGAAAACAGACCAGGAACCAAAACTTGACCCAAACGAAGCTGAAGACCACAGATGGGTAACTCTTGATGAGCTAAAGCAGATAGAAAACAAAGAGAGTTCACTTACTGATCTGTTTGACCGCAACCCGAACCTGAAACAATTCCTGAGCAGGAACCATAACCTGAATCAAACAACTTATGATTAGGATTATTTTTTATAATTCCATTCAGGTAACAGGTTTTAACTCATCGTCCCCGAATAATTCATAATACCCTTTCCACACACCCTCGCAAATCCCATTCTTTTTGCAGGAATAACATTTATCAGGCCTTATCTTTAGCTCTTCTATCTTATCAGACAGTTGCGGCTTCTTCTCATCTTCAAAATTAACAGTCACATCTCTCTGGTCATCAATAGTGGTTGATAATTCATCATACTCCCCTAAAATGCATAAAGGTATATTCTGTATTGAAATCCTTGTCTTGTATCCATTGGAACTAATTATCGCATCTCTCATGAACTTCATAGTCTCAGATAGTTTTGGCACAAGTATCCTGTAATTCTTTCGTGCATTCGCTATAGGATTTATAAATATGAACAATATCCATGAGATACCAAACTGCTCTATAAATCCTAAGAAGTCTGAAAGATTTTTATAGTTGACCCTGGTAACGACATGATTTATAGCAACGACTACACCCTCATATTTTTTAACTTCCTGAATCCCTCTTACAGCCTGTTCAAAACTTCCGGGAGCCTGTGTCAATGTATCATGTATCTCTGCAGTATGCCCATGTATTGAAAATGTCACATGCGTAAGTCCCGCTTCTATTATTCTTTTTGTAAACATTTCATTGCAGAACATTCTGCCATTAGTTTCAAATGAGATTTTTTCATAGCCTATTTCCTTTGCCTTTTTAACAATCTTTATAATATCTTTCCTTATCGTCGCTTCGCCGCCAAGAAACTGTATGCTCTTAAATCCATTCTTGTAATCATCAGCCATGTTTTGCACTATGTCATCATATGTCCTGTTGAATAACCTGTCCTGATCGCCGACACTGCAGAACAGGCACATATTATTGCATTCATAACCCACAATGACCATAATCTCTTTCATAAATAACAGCTCAGAAGTTTTTACACATGAAAATGACACGATTCTGTATGAAATTATGGTTTTCAATCTTAAATGCCTTTCTATAAGTGTTGTTTTGACCTTTTTGTGAAATATGTAACATAAAACCTATAGGTGTGCTGATAAATTAAAACAGAAATTCCTTTACTGGTTTGCTATAATAACAAATTCAAGCCAAGATATATAAACAATCTCCTTAAGAAATTGATATGGAACTTTCATCAGGCATCATCTTCGGTCTCATAGCAATGGTAGGCTTCGGGTTGAGCAGTTCTTTGTCCCCGGTTCCTGCAAAGAGGATGAGCTCCAGAGATCTTCTTTTTTTCAGAGGCATTTTCATGTGCCTGATATTTATTCTGTTGCTGCCCTTTTTCTTGTCAGGCAC
The DNA here is from genome assembly GCA_013138805.1 of archaeon. GTDB lineage: Archaea > EX4484-52 > EX4484-52 > EX4484-52 > GLR71 > GLR71. Next base: position 4,489 of record WTCA01000101.1, read on the forward strand.
AACATTCTCATCAAAATATATCCTGATAGCTTTTGCCATATCAGTTCTGGCATTCATCCCCATGTCAACATTTTTGAAAGCTTTGAGCATTGGAAAATTAGGGATAATATCACCTATAGCAAACTCTTCAATAATATTCACTGTCCTGTTTTCAATCCTGTTCTTTAATGAATCATTGAATGCTGTCCAGTCAGGCTCTATATTGCTGATCGCACTTGGCATCATACTTGTCTCAATAAATTTTAAAGACATAAAAAATTCCCATATCTTCAAGATGTCAAGCGGTATACCTTATGCCTTGATCACTTGTATATTATGGGGTCTTATGTTCGCATTGTACAAGATACCTGTCATGGCCATAGGTCCTATCTTGACAGCATTGATCATAGAGATTGGTATATTTGTCATCTCATTGTTCCATATCTTGAAAGCTGGTAAAAAGATTAATATGCCCGATAGAAATACAATGACATACATATTATTGCTCTCAATATTTACAGCGATAGGCGGTGCTTTCTTCAATTATGGAATCATGGTCGCCGAAGTCAGCATTGTCGCAGCTCTTGCCATGGCCAATCCTTTGATTGCCACAATCTATGGTAAGTATGTATACAAGGAGACTATCAATATCCAGCAGTATCTCGCAATATCTTTTATTTTGATTGGCATTGTTGCCCTGTCCTTTTTCTAGAGGTTTTTGTT
>WTCA01000096.1 GCA_013138805.1 archaeon
GCAATCAAAGACCCGCCTAAAAAAGAATGGAAAAATCCGTGCAAAGGATAGTCAAGCCCAAAAAGCAGAACAACAAAAGGCTCAACATCAACAATAACATTTGCAATAAGAAAAGCCGGAAGATTAAGATACCTGAAAAACACAAGCCCCAAAAAAAGCGCAGGTCCAAGATGAAACGGTGTGAACGGCATATCAGACCTCTTTTGCCTTCACATCATCTTTCTTATAATACGCCCAGATCTTGTTGTTCTTCCCGGGATGTATGCTTGCCTTGTTCCCCTCATACTTGACCCTGTTTATCTCCATCCATTCAATATTCTCCGGAAGATTCAGATTAATCCGAACCTCAGGCCGGGCATCAAAATCAATCGTTATGTCAGCAAACCTCTCATGGCTCCTGTTCACCTTGACATGAACAGAATGCTCGCCGACAGCCTTGCCGAACCTTTCATAATGATGCCATTCATCCACAAACTTTGGAGAAAAATTAATCTCGCCTTTTGCCATGTCAGGCCGTATGCCGAATATCCCCTCATCCACAGCATGCACAAAAAGAGATGCTGAATCCGAAGAGCTTTGATAGCTGATAGGTACACCGTCTGCTGAGTTCACAATATCCTGGAACAATCCCAGATCATAGTTGAACATATGTCTTGAAAGTATCTTCAGCAGCTTCAGGCCTGTCTTTGAGTCCTGGCTGTTGAAGTATGCAGTCGCCGCAAGGGCTGTGGCAAAAGATCTGGCCGCACCGAAACCGGCATCACCTGCCCTGTACTCAGGATCAAATATACCACGCGTACGCACGCCATGCTCACTTATGTATTCCTGCCTTATCTTCTTCAATACATTATCTCTCTTGAACTCGCGTATCTGGTCAAAGAATAGAGGCACAAGCACATTTGAGCTTTTCACCGCATCATCTCTCAGGCTGTCATTGAGAAACCTTTCCCGCATGTCCCAGAAATATGTGTCAAGTGCCTGGCTCATCATGGAATATTTAGATGGATGGTAAGTCTTCAATGCCTCAATCCATAAAGACTGCATCTCTATCCTTGTATCATCATAATACGCAGGGTCAAGTATGCTGACCTTCATCATAGGTTTGGCAAGCCCGTCTGTAAGCTTTAGCTTCCGTATGATGCTTATTATCTGACCCCTCAACCCATCCTCAAATGCCCTGTCTCCACTGTGCCTCACATATCTTTCAAGAGCGATAAGGAAAAGCGGGTTGACATCTTCCGAGTCAAAAAGCACTGTATTGTCAGAAGTAATCTTTGAAGGTATATGTACTTCCGAAAATGATGCGATATCATCAAGCACTTCCCGCGCCTTTGCAAATTTACCCGCATCGACAAGACCAAGAACGCTCCAAAGAAGCCTCTTGATATCTATTTCGCTTGATGCCGGGTGCCCCTGCCTGCCTATGTCTGCAATGTTTGCAAGCGCCCAGTAGAATGCCTTGTTTATATTTTCATTTGGTGTCCTGAGTCCCACAGACCGTATCATAGGGTTCGGCTCTATCCTGAGTCCGTCATATATCTTCTCTTTCTCGCAAAGCAATGTGTCCCACCGCGAAGATATATTATCAAAACATGTCTTGATATTCTTTTTGCTGTCAGTCTCCGCGCAGAATATGAGAGGCACCATGACCTCTTCACCTGAATGCACCTCAACAGACACAGATATCCTTTTCGGGACAAACATCTCTTTTCCTGGAATCTTCTCATATGTCTCTTTGCCTGAAGATACAGCCTTTGCAGAATGCATCTTTCCAATGCCATAGCACACTTGCCATCCTTTGCCTTCAGTCGTGACAACATTTGCGCTCCTGACACTGTCATATTCAGCTGCATATCCCCTGCCGTGCACAGACTCAAACTCTTCATGCATGTCTATCTTTGCCTCAAGCGAGACAGACACATCTTCAGTGCGCTCAGAATTGTTCGTAATCCTGAGCACTGACACGAAACCGCCATGATTTTCCGGGGCAAAACATACTTCTTCTATATCAAACTTTGATATCTTGAACAGGTGTATCCCTGCCCATGACTTCAGGACAAACCTGTCCATCTTCTTTTCGTCAAGCCTTGTTCCGTTTATAGTAACAGAATAATTGTCAATGAACTTGACCGGCGGCTTCCAGAACCCGTCCCATTTTTCCCATGTCACGCGGTTTACAGGCTGGCGCACGACGACATCCCTGTTCTTGAGCATATACTTCTTTTCGTCGGCATCTTCCCTGCCGATAACTATGTCTGGCATGTGTCTTATTTTGTGATTGTGTGTATAAATAGGTTAATCCTGTGTTGTTGAAATGGCTGTCTTAAAGTCACTATACTATCTGCAATATTGACGCATCCGCATATATTTCACTATCAGAATTCATTTTATCTCTCATCTCTCTCATAAGCATTCTTGCATATATTATCTTGTCTTTGTATGTCTGCACAAGAGAACTATATACAGTATCACTGAAAAACATATGCGCTTTCAGTTCAGTTCCATCCTCTACATCCTGTAATATATATACTTCTGGCTCAATCCCATCATCTTTCAGCTCAGGCCTGTAATCTTCACCAACCTTACTGAAAAGCACATAATCTCCTTCTTTATAATTGTTTTTGTCATCAGGTCCTGCCTGCTTGAGCCTATAGAATATATCATACTCCGGCTCATATGCCCTCAGGTCCCTGTCAAGAATCACAAGAAAGAAATAAGGCTCGCAGATCAGACCACAATCTTTCATTCTTTTTTCAAGGAACCTGTTGACAACCCTTTGCCTGTTCCGTTGTATTGACCTTATATCATCTTGTGTATTAATCTTTGATAATATTCCTGCGCCCATATTGAATCACATCCGACAGAAGATACACTGATGTTTAACTTTAAAAACCTTTTTCATCTTTATACCCCGGCAAAACTATTTATACCCCAAAGACCAAAATACAACACAGGCAGATGTGGATATGATGACCGAAGTGATATCTGTAATATCAGGAAAAGGTGGGGTAGGCAAGACCACACTCACAGCAAACCTTGCAGACGCCCTGACAAAGCAGCATAAGTCTGTCCTGGTGATAGACGCCAACATATCTGGAGCTAATCTCGGGCTGCACATGAACATTCTCAATCCTGAAGCAGACCTGAACTCAGTCCTTTCCGGAAAGTCAGAGATTGCCAATGCAATATACTCTCACGCGAGCGGCTTCCATGTCATACCTGCATCCCTAAATATGGCTAGCGAAAACATGCGCGGCTTCAAAGACGTAATTTCAGGTCTTGTAGGCCATTTTGACTTTATCCTAATAGATACAGCAGCAGGCGCAGACAACGAGGTCAAGGAGGCAATAGCTGCATCAGATTCCGTACTTATAGTCACAAACCCGGAAATACCCGCAGTATCCAATGCAGCTCTCGTCAAACGCCTCGCATCAAATCTGGGAAAGCCAGTCAAAGGCATTGTTGTTAACATGTCAAGAGGCGAGTATCTGGAGCTGTCAGATATGGATATCATAAAGTTTCTCGGGGAAAACATAATCTCAAAGATACCATACCATGACGATGTTAAGCAGTCTATAGTACTAGGAAAATCAGTTCTCGACTACAAGAGTACATCTCCTCCTTCTGTAGAGATAACATCTCTTTCAAGAAAGCTCTGCGGTCTTGAAGAGCAGAAAGACAGTATATTTAAGACTCTTGCCTCAAAAATCCCCGGCCTGAACAGATAACTATTTAAGTATTTTTAGAGAAACTTTTATTACAATTACATATACAAGGTTGGGACTATGTCTGGCAATATCAGTTTTAAATATATCGCATCATTATCTGTTAT
>WTCA01000063.1 GCA_013138805.1 archaeon
CCCGAATAAAACAAAAGCCATATAAACCCAAAACTCCCAAATATATCCATGGATGACAAAAAACTATTCTGGATATTCGGAACTCTTCAGACCCTGACATTAATCGCAATAATATATCTGATATTCAGGTCATTGAACATTATGGCCGGAGTAAGCACGATAGGTCCGGACACCCAGATTGTATTAAGTGTCTTGTTCCCAATGTTCCTGCTGGCAGTAGAATACATGATATATACAAAGGATTGAAGCAGTCCCGATTTATATGTACACCTTTTTTATAGGGTGCAATATATTTGCCTAACTTAAATTTAAACAACATGGTGGTAATCTATATGAATAAAACGATATCAAGACTGCTTGTATTTGCGACAGTCATAATCTGTATGGCAGTGCCTACAGCTTTTGCGGAGGGTGTTGCCGCAGGTTCTGGAAATAATGATGCCCCTGAACTCAGTACTGTTGCTGAAAACAGAGATGCTTCTATTGCCGGTATAACTCCAGATTCTCCATTTTATGGGATTGATGTGGCTATGGACAATATAGGCCTTATGTTTACATTCAACAAGGAGAAAAGGGCTGAAAAGAAGCTTCAGATAGCTGACGAAAGGCTGAAAGAGGCCAATATGATGGCTGCAGAAAACAATATTCAAGCTATGGAAAAGGCAATGGTGAATCATGAAAAGATGATCCAGTCTGCTGAAATGGATAAAGAAGCTATTGGTGCTGGCGACGGGACTGAAGCAGGTAAGACAAATACGAATACGATGCTTAAGAAAATGTCTGATGCCGGGCAGAAAATTACATTAAGGGTCAGGGAAATGTTAAGACTCGATAAGTAAGATAAGCTTGACTCTTTCTTTTATTTTTTCTCTCCTTTTTCAAAACATATATGAAACTGTAAAGCTTGTATCTTATTTATAAAACGGTTCCCACAGAATACTTGGTATACTCAAAAGAATAAACTATAGTCTAGCACCTTATACCTTAGCCGAGATCATCACAACAACAGACATAGCAATAGCAGCTAACACAAAAGCAAAGTTCAGCCCATACATGTCAGCAATAAGCCCTGCCAGGATAGGCCCTGTAAATGCGGCAATCTCATCTATAGCACCATAAATGCCTGTAATCTCACCCCTGTTCCTCCCTGCCATCTTGGAAATATATATTGATATCACAGGAGATATTATTGCAAAGCCCACACCTACAAGGAATGCGAAAATAAGTATAGACACAATGTTTGTTGAAAAGAAAAGCGCGGCAAAGAACACAGATGACAGGACAGATCCGAGGGCAAGCATTTTCTTTGCGCCCACATGGTCTGCAATCTCGCCGAAAGCGAACTGGAACACGAAAGGCAGGTACACGACAAAATATACGATACCTATCTGCCACAGGCTGCCGCCAATAGAGTTGATGTAAAGCGCAAGTATCATCACAAGAAGAGCTGACGACATCTTGGATAAAAATGACACAAAAGTAATCTTGACACCAAGGCTTTTCTCTTTCATGTAATCCTTGATCCCCTTTCCCATAAGCCTGTCCTTGAAAAAGACATCCTTCATCCCCTGCATCATAGACCTTTTAGGCTTCACGCTGTCAGGAATCTTCATTATTATCAGGGACGCCGCAAAAGCCCCGACCCCAAGCATATAGAACATGTACTTGATATCAATCATGCTGACAAGGACAGCACCGATCAAAGGCCCGACACAGTAAGATATAGAGCTTGCCGTATAGAAATATCCGATATATTCAGCCCTTCTGTTGCGCGGGGATATGTCTCTCACATAAGTTATAGACGGCACCCAGATACCAACAGCAGCGATACCGTTGTATATCCTTGCAAGTATCAGCATGTTAATGCTGTGCGTCATCGCATAAAGTGGCCCGATAATAAGATAGTTGGCAAAAGAGAAAAGGATGATTTTCTTCCTTCCCACCTTGTCTATTAAGTCTCCCATGACAACAGAGACGACAGCGGCAGCGATTGACATCAGAGATATGATGAATCCTACCTGAGAATAGCTGGGAATTATGCTGTGTATGTATATTGAGAAGAAAGGTAGTATTATACCCCAGGATAATGTATATATCAGGAATGCCAGAGACAGCATCTTAAGCGATTTAGGAACTTTTTTGAGGTTCTTCTCAATCCTGTGCATTTCCTTGAACCTTAGATCCATACATTACACCTAAACAAGACCCATAAAGATTCCAAGACCTATACCTAGCATAATTATGCCGATAATCAGATGAAGATTTTTGATATTCTTCTCTTTCCACCCGGAAACATCATCCACTTTCTTGAACCCGAAATGTATGACAAATGTGATTCCCAGCAGAGGCAGGATAAATATAAGATTATATATCAGAAGCCACGGTATCGTCTCAATAAGTTCAAGTGTTGACAGTATGCCTCCTGCGATGAAGTAAGGTCCCATAGTGCAGGGTATAAGGAACAGTGTAACAAAAGCTCCCATGAAAAACGCACCTTTTGGCGAAGTGATGCTTGTCATCATCTTCTTGACCCTTGGTCTCCATCTCATAGGCATCTCAGTAAGAAGGCCGCCCGGCTTGTACCAGAAATATCCTTTAAGATGCAGAAGCCCGAGAAGTATTGCAACATAACCCAACAGATTGTAAAGTATAGGCCGGATATTCGTTATAGACTCAACCAGCTGGAAAGACCTTATTATTATGAGACCGTAGATGAAATACATCACAAAGACAGCAGCAACAAAGGCAAGCCCTGCATGTATGACCTTGGCCTTCCTGTTGCCTGGATCATAAGTGGTAATCCCTATAAGCATAAGTATGAACACAGCAAGAGCACACGGATTGACAGTATCTGCAAGAGCGATAAGACCAAGAGTGGTCAGGCTTATTTCATTCCTTCCCGAACTTGTATCGGCAGAAGTATCATTAATTGATATATCATCCCCCGAATCCTCAACACCTTCGCCATTCCACTGAAATATCCATCCCTGAACTTTCACAGCATTGTCAAACAACACCTTGTCACCTGAGAGCGGCACTTCCACAGGATCAATAACTTCATATTTTGCATCTTTAAGCACAGATAAAAAATCATCAGATACAAGAAGATTCCTGATCAGTTCAGCATCCCCGTCGCCGCCCGAATGAATAAGTATCTTCTCATCTTTCCATATCTTTGGCTCGCCGGGAAGCGCAGTTATGTCCATATCTTCAAAGCTCACAGATGAGCCGTCCATAAGCGGGCATTTATTATCATTGCCTATCTTAGAAACTGCTGTAATTATCGGATTATCTCCGATTATGATATCATCTTTTCCAAATATTATCAGAGGAATACCAAACCCTCCGCCATACGCATCATCATAATCTTTCATGATCCTGCTGTTGCCTGAAGACCTGTACACCTCATACTCAATCACTGCAAGGTTTGTTGTCTTAGGTGCAGTATCAAGCACGACAGGATCAGCACGCGCACAGTGCGAGCACCCTATGCCTGTAAAATAGACCGCGCATGTATCCGAAGATGCATAAACAGTGGGCAGAAATAATAAAATAAATACAAAAGATACAGCAATACCATGTCTAAAATCCATCTTTATCGCCCTACTTATATTTTATATCTCCAAGAGCTTATATCTTTTGGTATAATCCAAACCTATAAATATCAACAGACGCAATATAATCATATGGAAAACAGGCAAAAAGACGAAATCCTGATGGAAATCGCAATCGGAAAATGTGTGTCTCATAAGCTGCCAAGTTACATGCAAGACAAAAAAAAGACTGCATCAAAGCCTTCTGTAGCAGAACAGGTTCTTTTCAGATAAGATGTCTTAGGTTCTTTCTATACATCTGCACATTCATTTAAAAACAATGTTAAATGAAATTGCACTACACCTGTCTTTAAAGAAGTTAATCATCATCAAAGATAAATAATTCATCAATTCTTATTTTCAAGACCTTGGCGATATCATGAGCTAATTTTAGAGAGGGATTGTATTTCCCTTTCTCTAAAAATACAATTGTTTCCCTTCGAACCCCGACTTTTGATGCAAGCTCTTCCTGTGTAAGGTCATGTCTCGCACGGAGCTCCTTGATTTTGGTTTTCATCTAAATTTCACTTCTTTTATTATAAACCCATCTGAGTATACTCCATGAAATCATTCCAACAAAAAGAACTGTGTAATACATATCTTCAAGTTTTACACCCAACGACCAAATTTTGTTTGCCTGAAACAAAATTATTACTGATAGCATAATCATCCAACCAGCATGGTAGCCTGCCTTTTCATTAATTCTTGTAACTCTTTCATCATTTATTAATTCAGTTTTAGGTTTTGTCGAGGCAATTAATCCCATAATAAACGTCATTATGCCAACAAGAATTAATATTCCTCCAAGAACCATTATTGTCTTGGAACCTGTTTGAAAAAACAACACAACACTTCCAAGTAAGATAACAATCAAACCCATTCCCATAAATGATAAAACATCTTTGTCTTTTCTTATTTTCATCTCACTTACCTCTTAAAGTTACATAATTATAACATTATGTTAAATATATATAACATTTAAGTATTTAAATCTTTCGTTTTCATAAAATCCCGTTATTAACTCCATACACAAACCATAATATCTCATACCACACCCTTCTTTTCAAGTATATCTTTTATCAACCCTCTCTAAATCTGTCACCTTTGTTACGATTAAAGTTGCAAAGAGTTTATATTTTCTGTCAATGAATAAATTATCCTGCTGTAACACATTTCTCTAAACTTTTAGAGGCGTAGAATCTCATGTTGGATATTAAAGAACTGACAAAAAAATATGGTTCCCCTCTTTTTATTGTAAATGAGCAAAAGATAATATCCCAATACAGTCTCATCAAAAATAAATTTTCACAGTTATACCCCAAAACAGAAATCGCATACGCATACAAGGCGAATTATCTTCTGGATATATGTAATCTGATCAACAGGCAGGGCGGTCTTGCTGAAGTCATCTCAGGTTTTGAATATCAGATAGCAAAGTCCCTCGGCATTGAAGGAAAAAAGATAATTGTAAACGGCCCGTATAAGCCTGAAGAAGAATTAGTACAGATGATAGCAGACAGCTGTATCATAAATGTAGATAACCTTGAAGAGTTAGAGAAGATAGATGACATCGCGAAAAAACAGGAAAAGACAGTTGATGTCGGCATAAGGATCAATGCCAAAATAGGAAAATTGCCATGGTATAGATTCGGTTTCAATGTTGAAAACGAAGAAGCGTTCAATGCAACTAAAGCAATCAAATACAAATTCGCTAACATCAATCTGAAAGGCATCCATATCCATATAGGTACAAACATAACACAACCTGACCTGTACCGAAAATCAGTCCTGGTAATTCTTGACCTTATCAAAAAGATAAAGGATGAATTAGGCATAAAAATAGATTACATAGATATGGGTGGCGGCTACCCGACAAGAGATGCATGCCCTGCAGACTATGATATGAAAGACTGGAATGTTCCGGACATAGAAGAATATGCAGAAGCAATATGCGGGCCATTGAATGATTTTTATAGCAACGATAATGAAAAACCAAGATTGATTCTGGAACCCGGAAGATACTTGGTTGATGAGGCAGTATCTCTTGCAGCATCAGTCATAGCAGTAAAATCAATAAGAGGGATAAGGTCAATATTTGTAGATGCAGGTGTAAACATACTGCCTTCCGCATATTACAGGAAACATAAGATAGACACATTCACAGGTCATAAAGAAAAAGAGCTGACAGATATATACGGACCGCTCTGCATGAATGTTGACTTGCTGGAAGCAGGTGTAATCCTGCCAAAAGTAAAAGAAAAAGACATCTTATTGATCCATAATACAGGCGCCTATGATCTGTCTCATTCCATGCAGTTCTCAAGATTAAGGCCTGCAGTTGTCAGCATAAGAGAAGACGGAAAAATTGTTCTGTCCAGAAGAAAAGAGACAGTAGAAGATATAATACAGTTGGATAAGTTAAGATGAAGAATAAAGATATTTGTGTCGGTGTCACAGGATTGAAGACAATAAACAGTCCCCAGACCGGTTTAGGTGTAGCAAGATGCCTTAAGTCTTGCGGATATAAAGTGGTGGGCATTGATGAGACACCATTGACTCCCGCAATCTGCAGCCCTCATTTTGATCATGTCTACACAGTCAGGTCTTTAGGTACAGAAGATGTTGAACAATTTATGGAAGACATAAAAAAAATAAAAAAAGAGACAGGCATGACAGTAATAATTCCCTGTTGCGACAATGAGATATATTTTTTCAGCAGATATGAAAAAGACCTGAAGAGAATAGGCATTGACATATTGGTCCCGTCTTTAAAATGCCTGAAAATGACATCTAAACTTTATCTGCACAATCTGAGAAAATTCGGCCTGAAGATACCGGAAACAGTTATCGCTTCAACAAAAGATGATTTAGAAAATCTGACCGAAAAGCTTGATTTCCCAAT
>WTCA01000031.1 GCA_013138805.1 archaeon
CCATTTATATGTTAGCCAGAAGACTGCGGAAAAGATGAAGAAGACCAGTATCAGATAGAAAAGACCTATGAGTCCGAAGCCTAACATACCTGTGCCATCCATCATGTTGAATCCCATCATGTCGCCTGCGTCTGCATATGCAGATGATGCTGACAGAAGCAGGATTAACAGGAATGATATAATTATTTTTTTCATACCAATACACCTATCTATATTATTGATTATATATCTTTAATAATGTATGTTATTTGCAAAGATATGAATGCAAACAATAAAAAGCTATCTTTTACAAAGATTATGAAAGGTGTTCTTTTGAGAAAAGAAAATGTTGAGCTTTTATCCCCTGCCGGGTCTTTTGAGTCTTTGATTGCGGCTGTGCAGAACGGTGCTGATGCTGTATATCTTGGCGGGCGGGATTTCAATGCGAGGATAAATGCTGATAATTTTTCTTTGCCTGAAATGAAGAAGGCGATTGATTACTGCCATATTAGGGATGTACGGGTGTATGCGGCTGTCAACACGCTTGTTTCTGACGGGGAGTTCTTAGATGCTATCAAATATGTGAAAGAGCTTTATCTTTTGGGTATTGATGCTGTTATTGTGCAGGATATGGGCCTTTTTAATTCTCTACATAAGATATTTCCTGATCTTTCTCTCCATGCCAGTACGCAGATGACTGTTCATAATTGTTACGGTGCTGTGCTCTTGAAGGATATGGGCTTTGACAGAATCATTGTATCACGCGAGATGCCACTAAATAATATCAGGACTATGACAGATAAAGCAAAGATTCCGGTTGAAATGTTTTGCCACGGAGCAATATGCATATCATATTCCGGGCAGTGCCTTATGAGCAGTTTCATGTTCAGGCGCAGCGGCAATAAGGGTGTGTGCGCGCAGCCGTGCAGGATGAAATATTCGCTGTCCCAGGGTGCGACATCTTCTGAAGCATCGTATCTGCTGTCGCCTAAAGACCTGTGCACTGCAGGAAATATTGGCAAAGTCAAGGATTCGGGCATTATCTCTTTTAAGATAGAGGGGCGGATGAGAAGCCCTGAATATGTGGCCTGTGTCACTTCTGCTTATAGGGAAGGTATTGATTCAGGAAAAGTTGAGAATATGAGCAATCTTTCAAAGGTTTTCAACAGGGGATTTACAGGAGGATTTGTTCTGGGTGATTTATGCAATCTTATGAATACTGTCCGCCAGAACAATCAGGGGCTTTTTATAGGCAAATGCATATCGTACGACGGGAAGTTAAGACTTATGCGGATACGGCTTGAGGAGGGGCTATCAGTCGGTGACGGACTGCGCATTGATTCAGGTGATGATGAGATAGGCTGCAAGGTCAAATCGATATACTGTTCAAATGAAAGAGTGAAAGATGCTGAGAAAGGCGATACTGTGTCTTTGAAGGTTGACAAGACAGTTGTCAAGGATTCCTGCATCTACAAGACATTTGACAAGAAGTCTGATGCATGGGCGAAAGCTACTTATCTTAAGGGAAAGGAGATACAAAAGGTTCCTGTTGATGTCAAGGTTAGGCTGAAGGAAGGTGAAAAGCTTTCTTTGGATGTGTCTGACGGTGTGAATTCTGTATTTTTAGAATCATCTGTTTCTGCAGAGAAGGCTGTTAAGCATGCGATGACTCCTGAGAAGCTCAAAGAGCAGCTTTCACGGCTGGGGAACACTCCTTTTTCTATTGAGAAATTTGTGTTTGATGTCGATGACGGGCTTATGATACCTCTGAGTGAGATTGGAAAGGTGCGAAAGGATGTTGTAAGGAAGCTTGAGGAGATGCGAGCTTCTGTTTTAAGGAAGATGGATGATGCAGTATTTTCTGAAAGAGTTAAGGAACTTGCGCTGAGTGTTTCGGGCGCCAGGAAGAAGCGCACAAAGATATCTGTCCATGTGGGCTATATGGGTGCGCTGAAGGATGTTATTGGATCTTGTGCGGATGAGATTATTATCGGGAACGGCTTCAATTCCAAAGAGGATATGGATATTGCTGAAGCATCTGAGCTTGTTAAGGAGTCAGGAAAGACTCTTGTGCTTGCTGCACCTGCCATACTTACGGATGCTGAGGTGAATGATACGCTTGGGCTTGTTATGCGGCTTAAACCGGACAAGGTTCTTGTGTCTAATCCCGGGCTTTTGAAGGCATTGATCGATTCTTCTGATATTGAATCGGAAATATGTATAGATTATCCTTTGAATGTGTATAATACGCATAGTGCGAAAGCCCTGGTATCCCTTGACAAGAGGATACACCGTGTCTGCGCATCTGTCGAGCTTGATTTTGAGAAGATGAAGAAGATGTCTCTATTTTTAGATAATGAGGTTGAGTGCGTGGTGCACGGCAGGCTTCCTGTGATGACATCTGAATATTGCATCTTCTCAAAAAAGTGTTCGCGGCAGTGCGAGAAAGGGTATTCTGTTTCTGATCGTCTCGGGATGAGGTTTCCTGTGAAAGGTTTAAATGGATGCAGGATGCAGATTCTTAACTGCAAGGTTCTTTCTCTTATTAAGCAGATGAATAACTTTTCAGGTGTCTTTGACTGCGTGCGCCTGGATCTTCGGGCTGTCGGGGATGTGGATATTGCTGAGACTGTAGAATCTTACAGGAACTCTCTTGACGGTAAGAGGTTTGATGCGTTTGAGCTTTCGGGGAAGGAGTTCACGAGAGGCTGGGTTTTTTGAGGCAATCAAATTTAAAATGAACATATTACTTCTTCTTGTAGCAGTCTTCATACTTCTTGTAGAATGGGTGCTGGGGGGTGACGAAGTACAAGACTTTGCCTTAGGTTGTTGCTGGTCTTTTTGCGATCAGGACATTTACCGCGACACATTCCCGTACATATCCGTCAGGTATGCTGGAATCATATGTGTTTTCCGGCCGGGCAACAAGATCAATGAAACTGTTAATTTTTTCGGGGTCTGATGATTTCCTGAGCGTTTCAATGTCATGCTTTTCTGTTCTCGGATAAATTCCATCAGATTCAATTATTCCGTTGAATATTATCTCAAGCCCTGAATTTTCTGCAATTCTCTGCAGTTTTCCTATATGATATGATCTTATGTCAATATTTCCGCATCCTGCATCAATAAGGATAGGTATATTTCCTTTCATAAATATAGTTTCTATAGTGGTATCTTTTTCATCTGTTCCATCTTCTTCTGCAATCAATGCAAAATCGCTCGGGATTACATCCTGTATCGAAAGCAGGCATCCTTGTGGTTTTAGTATTTTATATGCTTCTGAAACAGCAGCATTCAGGTGTCTTGTAGTCTCAAATGCGTTGAATCCGGCTACAATGTCAAACGACTCATCTTTGAAAGGTATCTGATGATAATCCGCCACTAAGAATTTTCCTTCATCATGCTCATTTTTTGACTGATGTACAGAAACATCATTGATGTCAAACATAAGCCATCCATTCTTATATTTTTCTGGGAGAAAGTTGTAAAATGATGCATGAGGTCCGCAGCCGATTTCAAGTGCAGTATCAGATTTTTTTATGTATTCTGAAAATATGTGTGATAATATCTCTTCATAAGCATTTGACAGCGGTTCTCTGATTGATTCGTAAGAAGACCCATAGATTTCCATATCTTTCCAGTATATTGCCTGTGTTTTGGGTGTTGGGCTTTTCTGGATAATTTTGTTTAAGTCTTTAGCACTCAGCTGTCTTTTTTCCGGGCTGTGTAATCGTATCCATCTGTCGCAGCAGCTATTGGATAGGTTTTCTTTGATCATAGATTTGACTGTTTGGAAACAACTTTAAAAATCTAATTAGTCAAAACGTTGATTTCGGTCAGATAGATGAGCTTTCCAGAGGCCTGGGTTTTTTAACCATTTAAAAGAACCATTGGCTTAAAAGAAGGTCCATGACCTGGAACTATTTCATATATGTCTGGAAGTTCTGAATGTATATGCAGTCTTGATAAACGTGTGGCTATTTTATTTTCGGGAGGCCATTGACTAAAATCTTTGATATTTCTGAACTCTGCTTCATTCAGCATCAGGTCGCCTACAATAGCAACACGGCCATTCTCTGTACCTACAAATACAGACCTGTCATTAGAACTCTCGTGACCAGGGGTATCAAGAAGATATACGTCAACACCGAATTGACCTTCAGGTTTCCTTTCTGAATATATAGCATTTCTGTTGTTATATGTTGAATCAGGGCCATATATCATTGCACCATCTTCACCACCGATAAATCTTACGAGTCCTGTGTGGTCAGGATGGTTGTGTGTAAGTATGACCTCATAGATATCTTCATGAGTTATTTTGTAAGGATTTAGCCAACGATCAAGGTCTTCTACAGTATCCTCTAATCCACCTGCATCAACCAATAAATATCTGTCTTCATCTGAATCCAGAGCATTATATTTTACCAGTGTGACTGTTGCGGGTGCAAAAATAGTATCATCCTCTCTAACCTGAAGATCCCCTTCCCTCAATACGTAGACTTCTGCCATGATGTGTATAATTATGGTGAATTTTAAATATTTTTGGTTTTTTGGGGGCTTTCTAAGAAATAATTTTCTGTTCCCTTAAGATGTCTTCAATCTTGAATTCCTGACCGTGGCCGGGGATTATTTTAACCATATCAGGATAATCATTAATTACCATATTCCGTGAGCTGATTATATCTTTCCTATTTATCGGATACTGTTTTCTCGTAGAGTTAGGATTCTTATATGCTTCACTATTGAACATCAGGTCGCCTACAATGCCTACAAGACCTTCCGGTGTATTTACCAATACACTTCTATCACCTGAGCCCTCATGGCCGGGAGTATCAAGCAGCATCACACCTGGAACTATGTAGCCTTGATCTTCTCTTGCATGATATTCGTGCCCGAAGCAACTACAATAGGTATAGTCTGGACCATATATCATCGCACCTTCAGGGCTGCCGATGTGTCTTATCAGTGCTTTGTGGCCAGGATGATTGTGGGTCAGGATAATTTTATGGATATCTTTGGAAGTAATATTGTATGGATCCAGCCAGCCCTCAAGGTCATCTAAAGTATCGCAGCTGCCGCCTGCGTCGACCAGAAGATACTTATCATGATAATCAAAATCTCTATACTTCACCAGTGTGACTGTCGCCGGCTTTATGACTGAAGAACCATCAACATATTCAAGGCTGCCTTCTCTTAGGACATGTACTTGTGCCATGGGTTTTATAATCAAGGTTAATTTTATAAATATTGGTGTTTTTTTAGGTGTTTTGCAAGAAATCAAAGAATATATCTTACATTTGTGTCTGTAAGATATGTTTCCCAGTCCGACCTCTCTTTTTTTGAATCGATAAGCTCTCTTCTGAGGCTGTCCTCAAAAAGGAATATGTCTGACTCGTAAAGGCATTTCAATCCTTCTTTACTTGGCTCAACCTCTTTCCATTCTCCTTCCAGATGCATGAAAGCATAAGGATACGGGACATGAGGTGCTGGCATACTGCCCCATAAGATGAGAGTGTTGAACCTGAATTTCAGGGATTCTACGAGAAAGCCGACTCCAGACTGGGGGTTTATATTTCCGTCATTTATCATTTTGTCCAAGTAATATGCAAAACTGTATTGTGGATCTGGGTCTTTGGGTTCTGGAGCACCCTTGTCAGCTATCGTGTAATACTTAAGGAAATATGGCTTTTTGATATTTTCTTTACTTTTACCCTTCAGTATGTTTGAGATTGGCTCTCTTGCGTAGGTTGTCCTGTTGTCCAGATGAAAGTCTTCATCTATGGTGTTTTCATATATGTCTAATACGATATCAATGTCTACCATAGATTTATTGATAAAGTGAATTTTAAAAGGGTTTTGGGATTGGTTAAAATCAATCAGACAACCACAGCAAGGGGTCACTAGATTATGTATAGCCTATAGAAATAACATACAATACAGGCATTTGCGATGATTAAAAAGGCGGTTGTAAATTGACACAAATTTTAAGGAATTATAAATTCACCATATTTTCCAAGTGTGAAAAGATTAAAGAGGAGAAAATAGTATGATTGAAAAGGACTTAATAATATCTGAAGAAATTCGAAACAGGATTTATACAATTCGTGGGTTACAAGTCATGACTGATAGGGATTTAGCATCACTTTATGATGTTGAAACCAGAATTCTTAATCAAGCTGTAAAACGAAACAGTGAACGTTTTCCGGAGGAATATTGCTTTCAGCTTAATGATGAAGAATTTTCAAATTGGATATCACAGATTGTGATGTCCAATGAGGATAAAATGGGGTTAAGGAGGCACCCGTATGTGTTTACTGAACAGAGATTAGGTTTTATTCAAAATAATATGAGGTTTCAAAATGAATAACGAAATATTAAAACTGGAGGATGTTCGAAGTAAAATATATACTATTCGAGATGTACCAGTGTTGCTAGATAAGGATTTATCTATTTTTTATGATGTCAAAACTATCAGATTAAGAGAGCAGGTAAAAAGAAACATTAAACGATTTCCTTCTGATTTCATGTTTCGACTCACAGAAGAAGAGGTAAATTTTATGGTATCGCAAAATGCGATACCTTCAAAACAGTATCTGGGCGGTTCACTCCCTTATGTATTTACAGAACAGGGCGTTGCCATGCTTTCGGGTGTTTTAAGGAGCGATATTGCTATTAAAGTAAGCATTAAGATAATAAATGCATTTGTTTCTATGCGTAGATTCATTTCAAAAAATGCAGAAATATTTAGAAGGTTGGATACTGTTGAAAGAAAACAATTAGAACATGATAAAAATTTTGAGATAGTTTTTGAAGCAATTGAGGATAAAGATTTTGTCAAAAAACAGGGAATCTTTTTTGACGGACAGATCTTTGATGCGTATAATTTTGTTTCTGATCTGATTCGAAGTGCAAAAGAATCAATTGTGTTGATTGATAATTATGTTGATGATTCTGTCTTAACATTGTTTTGTAAAAGAAGAGAGGATGTGAGTGTTGTGATTTATACAAAAACAATTACAAAACAATTAAGGTTGGATTTGGCGAAGCATAATTTTCAGTATCCTGCTGTTGTGATTAAAGAATTTAAGAAGTCTCATGACAGATTTATGATAATTGATGATAAATATGTGTATCATTTCGGCGCATCATTAAAGGATTTAGGAAAGAGATGGTTTGCGTTCTCAAAGTTTGATAAAGATGCGTTTGAGTTGTTGGATAGATTGGAAACAAATGAGGGTTTTGATAAATGTGTTTTGGAGAGGAATAAATGAATAAACGAAAAACTTATGCTTTAAAGCCAAGTGATAAAGCAAAAGATGAAAGAAATCCTATTGTAGTATTGAATCAAGAAGATCTTAAAAACAAGATATATACAATCAGAGGAGTTCAGGTAATATTAGATAGAGATTTAGCAGAGCTTTATAGTATTGAAACACGAGCTTTGAAACAAGCTGTAAACAGAAACAAAAAAAGATTTCCATTAGATTTTATGTTTATTCTGACAGAAAATGAAGTTGATATTATGGTATCACAAAATGTGATACCTTCCAGAAGGCATTTAGGCGGTGCCTTCCCTTATGTATTTACAGAGCAAGGAATTGCAAATCTATCGAGTGTTCTTAATAGTGATAAAGCAATTGAGATAAATATTCAAATTATGAGGGCATTTGTTTCCATGCGTAAATTTATTTCAAAAAATGCTGAGATATTTAGACGGTTAGATACTGTTGAAAGAAAACAATTGGAATGTCAAATTAAAACCGATAAAAATTTTGAGAAAGTTTTTGAAGCAATCGAGGATAAAGAATTTGTTAAGAAACAAGGAATCTTTTTTGACGGGCAGATTTTTGATGCTTATAATTTTGTTTCTGATCTGATTAGGAGTGCAAAAGAATCAATTGTGCTGATTGATAATTTTGTTGATGATTCTGTCTTGACATTGTTCTTAAAAAGAAAAGATGATGTGCGTGTTGTAATCTATACAAAAACAATTACAAAACAATTAAGGTTGGATTTGATGAAGCATAATTCTCAATATCCTGCAGTTGCGATTAAAGAATTTAAGAAATCTCATGACAGATTTATGATAATTGATGATAAAGATGCATATCATATTGGCGCATCATTAAAGGATTTAGGAAAGAAGTAGTTTGCATTCTCAAAGTTTGATAAAGATGCGTTAGGGTTGCCGGATAGATTGGAATGAAACCTTTTAGAGTGGCTACTTTTTGAGCATAGGGATTTTAAACCAAGAAATCAAAATATCCTGTATACCGAAAAGATGTATAGGGCGTTTAAGATAAACCACAGCCAGTGGTCACTAAATTATGTATAGTTTATAGAGATACAGTAAGAGAAAGAATGATTCTGTGCCTATTTATAGTGGTATTTTGAGATATAGAAAGGATTCTATCAAAAGAGCCTGAAACAGAATTCAAGGATGTTTTTGGTATGTTTGTGGCTGTTTTTAAGAGGAAGAATATTTCAGTATTTGATGAAAAGGTCACTGAAAATGTCACTGAAAAGGTCACTGAAAACCAGATAAAGATTCTTGAATCCGTCGCAACCAATCCACATATTACTGTGGTTGAATTGGCCGGTATTGTAGATATTTCGGAAAGAAAAATAAAAGAAAACATCAGGAAGCTGAAAGAAAAAGGTCTGATTAAGCGCATAGGCCCTGATAAAGGCGGGCATTGGGAAGTTGTTATTGAGCACTAAATTTTTACTATATATACCTATAGTTAAAAAATAAGGTAAAAATAGATAGATTTATATAGATAAATACCTATATTTTTTATTATATGGTCACTTTGACAAAATATGATGTGTTTTTTTATCTTTCGCAGATAGAAAAACCTGAAAAAAAAGAACTTGCCAGATTCTTACAGATGAATCTACTTTTTAAAGATGTTTCTGAAAGATCAATTTCCAAAAAACTGGCTGAGTTAAGGAAGGATAAGCTTGTAAAGGGAATGAATATCAATTATGAAAATAATAAATCTTATGATTTGCTTGCGTTTCTTTTCTGGGCAAAGATGAGAGGTAAAAATTATAATATGCTTCTTGAAGAAAGAGTGCGGGAGATATATAAAACCTTGTCTGAAGCGAATTCTATGAACCTGCAGGATGTTGTCATGAAAACAGGGGTTTCAAGACCTACTGCATTTAAATATTTGAAGGTGCTTGAAGAGAACGGTCTTATATCTACTGTTAAAAAAAAGCCGCTTGTGTTAAAGGCCAACCTGAATGATCTCTCGTTTTTTTATGCAAATTTCCTTGACCTGTCATCTGAAGTGTTTGAAAAACAGTTTGGCGGCATAGCTATTCCAAAAATATATTCAAAAAAGCTTATAGATGCAACTGTAAGGCTTCATGTCCGCTCTAGTACTGTTGCAGAGGGCAATACAGCAACGGAAGAAGATGTGGAAAAGATTTTCGGTGATTATCCTGTAGGGCTTACACCAAGGGAAGTCACTGAGATACTTAATATGCATAGTGCGGTGAATAATCTATTTTCAATATCAAAAGAGAATATATCTATTGATCATATCAAGAGCCTACATAAAGTTCTGATGAATAATCTTGTTGAAAAACCTGGTGAATTTCATTACGGGACAAAAAGGATAATGGGATCTAAGACTACATTTCCTGCATCTAAACTGGTAATATGTACCTGTATGCATGCACTGCTGAATTTCTGCAAGAAGGATGTTGGCCCTCTTGTTCTTGGCCCAATATGTCATTTCATTTTTGTGAGCATCCATCCGTTTGTTGACGGGAACGGAAGGATGGCAAGGCTGCTCCATTCCTGGATACTTCTTAAAGCCAGTTATCCATTATTTGTTTTTGAGCCTGAGAAGAGGAATGAATATTTCAAGGCCATTGAATTGGGACGGGATGAGAGCATGTATGATTTTGTCATGTTCTGCCTGCGTGAGCAGAAGACCTGTCTTGATGAGATCATCAGGAAGGGGTATTAGGGTTAAATACCTAAAGGGCTGATAAAAGATCAAATGATACTGTATATTGAGAAGATGTACAGGGCGTTTAGGGTACCTTCACCGATTATCACTCCTAGAATGCATTTCCATAACGGGATTCTTAAGGTGCTTGACACATAGATTATAAGGTCTGTCGGGACTAACGGGAAAAAGCTCCATCCTGCTATTATCGGAAATTCTTTGTTATGTAATGCATTTTTTAGTTTCATTATCTTTTTTGGATACCTGGATTCAAAGGCATTGTCCAGGCCTAAAAATCTTGCGTAGTAATAGACTATAGTTGATGATGTGATTATTCCTATCATGTTGAGGAGGTAGGCTTCTGCGGGGGTGAATAGCAGGAGCCCTGCTATTGCAAAAGGTGTTGACGGTATGAAGAACAGGCCTAAGATTGATAGGAGCAGGAGGTATGAGACAATTACCAGGAGGTGGTTGTTGTCTGTGAATGTCTTTATTAGGGTGATGTCGAAGAGGTTTGGGTTTAAGTAGTAGGTGATTAATATTATCAGGACTACTGATATCCATATGATGAATGTGTTCTTTTTGAATTTTTGGGGTTTTTGGTTCATGGTTGAGTCTTTGTTTAGGGAGATTTATATTTGGGTGGGAGGGGGTTGATGAATACGCTTAAATACGTTATTAAACAATAGAAATAATGAGTTATTTTTGTTCTTTATGCAAAGAGACAATCACCCCTGAAGAATATAAGTATTCTTTGGAGAAATATGGGAAAGTATTATGTCGGAATCATCAGAAAGATTTTAAGGATTCAAAAGATTCAGATGAAAAGTATAATAAAGCTCAAAATTCATCAACTGAGAATAATGGTCTTT
>WTCA01000022.1 GCA_013138805.1 archaeon
AGATTGTCTCATCAACAGCAGGAGACACAATAAAACTCACAGAAAATATAACAGGCCAAAGCTCAACATGCATAGACTTTGACGGCAAAGATAATGTGACATTTGACTGCCAGGATAATTATATTAACGGGACTGATACCGCAAGCACTTATGGTATATATTTGAGCGATGCAAACGGCGGTTCAACTAATACGACGATAAGGAACTGCAATATCAGTAATTTTTATTATGGTATCTACCTAGATTCAAGTTCCAATAACAATCTCACATCAATCACCTCAAACTACAACTCTGATCACGGTATCTACATATTTTTAAGCTCCAACAACAACCTTACAGAAATCACCTCAAACTACAACTCTCGATTCGGCATCTACCTACACTCAAGCTCCAACAACAACACTCTCAACAATATCACCTCAAACTACAACTCTCTATACGGCATCTACCTATATACAAGCTCCAACAACAACCTTACCTCAATCACTTCAAACTACAACTCTCAATACGGCATCTACCTACGCTCAAGCTCCAACAACACAATAAATTCAGCAAATATAACTAAATCCACAGGACAGCAGGGGTTGTATGTTTCCGGAGGTTCTTTGTCTTATTATTCAACAAACAACTTCACAGAATTCTACATAAACGATATAAAAATTCATTATTTCGGAAACAGCCAGACAGCATGCCCTGACGACCAGATAATAGACCTGTCCCAAAGCCCGTATCTGGACAATGTAAGCCATATACAGTTAGCCGGCTGTGATAATGTAACGGTCAAAAACGGGATTATAGACAATTACGACGGAATATATTTCTCATTCACAGACAATTCCCAAATAAATAACATGACAGTAAACAACACAAGAATTGCTGTAGGATTAGAAAATTCAAATTTCAATATCTTAAATGATATAGAAACAAGCAACAACTCTGATGACGGTATCTATCTAGCTGGCTCCAACAACAACCTCACCTTAATCACCTCAAACTACAATTCTGATAACGGCATTAAATTATCTTCAAGCTCCAACAATAGCCTCACCTCAATCACTTCAAACTACAACATTCGAGGCATCTACCTACATTTTGGCTCCAACAATAACCTCACCTCAATTACCTCAAACCACAATTCTGGTAGCGGCATCCAGTTAGATTCAAGCTCCAACAACAACCTCACTTCAATCACCTTAAACTACAACCCCGGTGATGGTATCCTATTAGCTTCAGACTCCTGCAACAATAACATCACATCAATTACTGTAAAATACAATAACAAAGGAATTCAATTTTTAGATGACTCAAATGATAACCGCGTCTTAGATGCAGACATAACTCAAAACAATTATTCTCTATATCTTTTCTTCAATTCATATGGCAACACTTTCGTCAATTCTATATTTAACCAATCCAATATATCAGATATTTATATTAATGGAATGGATTTTATAGGTAGCACAATAAACGATACACTAATCAATTCAACATTCAGATACGATAATATAACATTTAAAGACTGCGAAGACACAGGAGACATCTGCCAACTGAATGTAAAATGGTATGCAGATGTTCAGGTAAACTACTCCAACAGCACAGCAGTTACAGATACAACAGTCTACGGCTACAACACAACAAATGCTTTAATCTATTCAGCCAACACAGACAATAACGGATTCATAAGACTAAACCTGACAGAAGTAGAGATCTGGAGCGACAGCTCAGCAGAACACGAAGGATACTTTATCTATCACTCAAACTATACAGTCAATGTTACTGACGGGACGTATATTGACTCTGAAAGTGTTAATATGTCAACAAACAGGGATATTCAGTTGACACTGGACTCAACCCCGCCAATAATCACAGATGTTTCCGACAATTCCCCAAAAGGTTTCGGCACAAACATAACAATAAACGCAACAGTAACCGACACAAACGAGGTAGACATAGTCTTGGTAGAAATAACTCCTCCCGGACAGTCCCCAACAAACTACACAATGACAAATATCACAGGCGATGTTTACCAGTATAACTACACCAATTGGGAAAACGGAACCTATACCTACAAGATATATGCAAACGACACATCAGGTAACCTAAACACCTCATCAGGCCATTCCTTTGACATGTATGTCAACATGACGATACAGGTAAGGACATTAAAGGATGCTTACGGGGCGAATGAATATGTGAACCTGACAGATCCGCCGGATTTTGCGGAACTTTCATCTTTCCTGAATGAATTTATGGCAAAAGCCACAGTTGATGAGAAACCAGCAGATATCCCGGCAGAAACAGAAGAGACAGATGAGAGTAATTATGATTTTATAGAAACAGAAGAGATAGATGAAGGCAACCATAATTTTGGAATCCAAAAAACAAGAACAGATGTATCTATGCAGGAACAGAAATTTGAATGGGGTCTTGTGTCGTTGAATTCCAAGAAAAGCATTTACAGGCCGGGTGAGACAGCAGAACTTGTAATTATTACTTTGGATAGAAATGGAAATCCTCTCTGTAATGTAGAGATGTCGATGATGATAAAGCATTCAGATATAGATGATATATATTATTCTACGGCAGACGAGACAATAATCTCCGGTTCTGAATGTGGTATATATAATGCAAATTATATGGCAGATGCTGAAGGAAACTATACAATAGATATCACAGCTTTGATTGACGGTATTGATATCTCTTTTAGCACGCATTTCCTTGTGTTGGAAGATTATGGGTTTGATATAATCAGAACTGCTGACAGCAGTATAGACCCGACGAAACAGGACTGGTTTGATGTGAGGATTGATATTGAGAGTTTTGTTGGGGCTGATTCGCTTGTTGTGAAGGAGTTTGTTCCTGTGGCGTTTGAGGTTATTACAGATGCAGGCGTTGAGATTGTAGGTGATGCGAAAGTTTTGACATGGGATCTGACTCTTGCTGATAACAAGGCATCTGTCAGTTATTCTTATTCTGTTCCGCATGTGTGGCCTTATCTTTATGCTCTGGGTCCTCTTGAGATAGATAATGATTTACAGACGTTTACAGAGGCGCGACCTTGGTATATTGCTGTTGATCCAGACTCAGCGCCAGTAATTGAAAGTTATACAGACATAGCCGTATTATCAGAAGCAACATTTGATGTTAATTTGCCTTCAGGAACTGTGGCGGGTGATTTGCTTCTGGCTATTATAGCCAAAGACAACGATGATGCCATGGCGTCTAGCCATGGCTTTACCAATTCTTTTGGCATCCAACTCGCAGCCAGCAACTCTGTTTGGTGCTGGCACAAAATAGCGAATGCTACTGACATAGCTCGCGGCTATGTAACTTTCACGGGCGATGATGAGGATTATGTCGGCAGGATGTATCGCATTACTGGATTTGACCCGGACACACCTATTGATGTTGTAGATACGACTGGGGCAACGGGAACAAGCGCTACGCCGCATGCTCCGTCTATAACAACTGTAACGAATAACACGTTGGTTTTTGCTGTTACTGGTATGGATGATAATGATGTGCCGTATTCGCTTGTAACTGACGGTTGGACTACAGACTTGAATACATCGGTAACTACAGCAGGCATTATTATTGCCAGAAAAGTGAAGGCAATAGCTGGGTTTACTGGTAACGACTGGGATGTTTCCACTGCTGTTTATTCTCAGGAGTTTTATGTAGGTGATAAAGAAGCTATTTCACGAGGCCTCTTCTTTAAGCCGGATGGATTAAAGATGTATACGATAGGGGATGATGGCGATACTGTTGATGAATATGATCTTTCTACAGCCTGGAATGTTTCCACCGCAGTTTATATTCAGGAATTAAATATAAGTGCTAAAGAAACTGTTCCACAGGGTCTCTTCTTTAAGCCAGATGGATTAAAGATGTATACGATAGGGTCTGATGGTGATACTGTTGATGAATATAATTTATCAACAGCTTGGAACGTTTCTACTGCTGCTTATTTCCAGGAGTTCAGCATAGCCGCTAAAGAACTTTTTTCACGAGACCTCTTTTTTAAGCCAGATGGATTAAAGATGTACACGATAGGAATGGAGGGCGACGCTGTTGACGAATACAACTTATCAATAGCCTGGGATGTTTCCACGGCTGTCTATGTTCAGGAGTTTTACGTAGGCGCTAAAGAAACGGGTTCACGAGACCTCTTCTTCAAGCCAGATGGATTAAAGATGTATACGATAGGAGATGATGGTGATACTGTTGATGAATATAATTTATCAATAGCCTGGAATGTTTCTACGGCTGTTTATGTTCAGGAGTTTTACGTAGGCGCTAAAGAAGGTGGTCCAAATGGTATCTTCTTCAAGTCAGACGGCTTAAAGATGTATACGATAGGATATTCCGGCGATACTGTTGATGAATACGATTTGGGGGTTGGCGTTAATTTCACAATGTCAGGCACTGGCGACGGATGGGCGACGGCACAGGTTGCGATAAGAGCGAACAATCCCCCGGCGGCAGTTGTTCTCAACAGCCCGGAAGATGCGGAAGAAGTTTTAGATATCACCCCTACATTGGAATTCACAGGTACTGACCCTGACAGCGATGATATTGAATATCAGGTGCAGGTGGATGCGGTTGATACATTTAATTCGGTTGTTTGGGATGTTTCCACCGCTGTTTATTCTCAGGAGTTTAGTGTAGTCGCTCAAGAAAATGATTCATCAGGTCTCTTCTTCAAGCCAGACGGATTAAAGATGTATATGATAGGATGGGATGGTGATAGTGTTTATGAATACAATTTATCAACAGCCTGGAATGTTTCCACCGCTGTTTATTCCCAGATGTTTAACATAAGTGCTAAAGAAACAGCTCCAACAGATTTCTTCTTTAAGCCAGACGGATTAAAGATGTATACGATAGGATACAGCAGAACTGTTGATGAATATGATTTATCAACCGCCTGGAATGTTTTCACCGCCGTTTATTCTCAGGAGTTTGATGTAAGCGCCAAAGAACTTTCTCCACGAGGCTTATTTTTCAAGCCAGATGGATTAAAGATGTATACGATGGGATATGATGGCGATACTGTGGATGAATATAATTTATCAATTGCTTGGAATGTTTCCACCGCCGTTTATTCTCAGGAGCTTAATGTAAGCGCTAGAGAAACATCTTCAACAGGTCTTTTCTTTAAGCCAGACGGATTAAAGATGTATACGATGGGATACGGCAGAACTGTTGATGAATATGATTTATCAACAGCCTGGAACGTTTCCACCGCTGAATATTCTCATGAGTTTGACATAAGTGTTAAAGAGCATTGGCCGACAGGTCTCTTCTTTAAGTCGGATGGAACTAAGATGTATACGGTGGGACTTGATGGCGATACTGTTGATGAATATGATTTAGTAGGATATCCTCTTCTTGATAAAAGCTCCGTTGACGATGCAGGTTTTCTCAACACAGTAGACGGCGGAGACACTCATCCTTTCACTTCAGGACAGAAAATAAGCTGTACTGTCCAGGCAGCAGATGAACTATCTGAAGGAACTTATTATTGGAGAGTAAGGGGCAAAGACCCGTCAGGAGTGAATATTTATGGAGACTGGAGCGATACGAGGAATTTTACAGTAAACTCGAATGTACCTTCTGATGTAATTATAAAAACCTACAGAAATTCCGGTTACTCTGATACAGATAAATTCTTCACGATAAATGATGTAATCTATATAGAGGCTAATATTACAGATTTAACAGGGGGCAATCTAACAGATGCTAATGTCACAGCAGATATACTAAATAGCACTGATGATGTGGTAGATACTGTAAACTTAACTCATACTGGTGACGGCTCAAGCCTTTATAGAGGTAACTGGACATCAGATTCATCTGATAATCCGGACGTTTATACTACAGATGTTAATGTGACTAATCCATATAGCTCCAAGATAAGCAACAATACATTCCATCTGTATTCCGGAGAAAATGTCTCTGCCTACCATATGGATTATAATGACGACGGAGTTAATGAATCTATAATGGAGAACAAGCATTTGATTGTGGTGTTCAATGAAACTGATGATGCAGATGAATTAATCCTTTATCTTGAGCAGAAGGACACTAACATTTCATATACATTCGGGACAATTTTAGATGGAAATGCAACCAATAGCGGAGGAATAACAACAGATGATGAAACCGATAAAAAGTATTATTCTTTTTTATTCACTTCAGAGGGAGAGAATCTGGATGATGTTGATTACAAATTTAAGGTCAATCTGAGTGAGAGTTATGGAGAGTCTGTGGATACATTACAGTATAAGAGACCGGTGAACTGGACAACAGATGGAACTGTTAATAGTCCAGAGAATGCTACTGATTTTGGTTATAATGACACTACAACGCATGCAGATGTTGCAGCGGGTCATGTCAACTATACTTTCGATTTACCTGACGGGGTAGATGATGCCACGTTTTTCGCTACACATTGTATTGGAGGGGGGGCGGGACCTGACGGTGAAGGTTATCTATGGAATTGGGATACCAGTACATTTGACTATATTTATGATACTGATAGCGGCGACCCAAGAACGACTTCAAAATCACTTAATTCCAGTTATATAAATTCAACAGGTGGTGTGATATTCCAAGCAAAGCTGTTAGGAACTACCCATGAAGTCTACGACACCCACATAACTCTTCCTGGAAATACTTATGATTTTAAAGGGATAGAGAATCCGAGTACAATGAGCAATGCTACAAATTCTTCAGATAGCAGTGATTATTGTTCTGATGCGTGGTGCACTGATGTGGATGCTTCCGATGAATTAAGTGACTCACAATATCAAAAAATCAATCAAACAGACCAAAACTTTCTTCTATATAATCTGAATAACTATCGTCAACTAGCATTTAATATAAAGATTAATGAGAGTGAAACCAGTATAGATTCGCTTGAAGTTTGGTATGTCGGCTATGATGATAATTTTGCAACTCCGGGAGATATTTCCGGTTTGAGATATTGGAACGGAACTGATTGGACGGATGGTTTTGTTAAGCGTGGTATGTATGGCGGTAATAATCGCTTATATACTCTTGAATTAAGCGGTACCGATTTAATAAATGCAATAGATTCAGATGGATATATCCATATATATCATAGAACGGGAGGTCCAACACATTCTCATACAGATTACATCAAAGTAGATGTAACGCTTCCACTCGAAAATACAATCATATCATCTTTTAACTCCACAATTTCTATGCTTGATGAGGATGTTGACTACCTGCTTTATAAATTATACAACTTCGATTCTAATATCTATAATATTAGTGACAGCTGGTCTGACATCGCAGGAACAATGGGTTCTTCAGTATTAGATGACAGGTACCACCTTGAAAATGGAACTGATGGTCTGATAACTGATCTGACATCCTCCCAGTGGAATGACTATATCCAGACGAGCTCAAACTACTCTATCATCTACGATAACTTCACATCGTCAGATTCGGTTGATGATAATGTTATCGCATGGATCCGCTTCAACGAGACAGAGAATATCACGTATCTGGATGTAGGCCTGTGGAATGATACAACCTACAGCACAGCAGGCTTAAGGATAAGGTATAATACAACCAGCGCAACAACAACAGACGAGGTTAATTATATCCTCGCATTTACTCAAGGAGACTACAATACTATTCATCAGTGGATGTCTACTATTGAGGACGGGAGTTTCCCGACTGTGAACTTTATGACAGTTTTTGGTCAAACAGAACCAAATATTACAATAAACTCTCCAGATAATGATACCTATAGCACTATATCTATCTGGTTCAATGTAACTCTGGATAAAACAGGTTCATGGTGCGGCTATTCTCTTGACGGCGCTTCAAACGTGACTATGGATGGAAGCGGTACGACCTGGTATAAAGAAAATTCAACCATGGCTGAAGGTTCGCATAATGTGACTTTCTCCTGCAATGATACGGCAGGGAACATGAATGCTTCGGCTATAACAGAGTACTTAACAATAGATAGCATATATCCAATATACACAACAATCAATCCATCAAACAACTCAATATTCTACGAGCCTGCTGAATTCAGCTTCAATATCACAACAAGCGAAAACACAAATATGACTGTCTATTATTGGAACTCATCAGACACATATACACTGACAAATATTTCATATACCCAACTGCCTAAAAATACATCCATTCCCTTATCTGTCGGCATATACAACTGGAACTTCAGTGTCTGTGATGAAGGCGGCTTATGCAACCAGTCAGATACATATACATTCAGTGTTTATGGCGGAATCACTTATGATGAATTTGATACTTACGGCTCGACATCAAATCTTAACTTCATATCGGAAGATGCAAATGTCTCGAATATAATACTTGACACATCTTATGGCCTGATCAATTGGACTGTGAATGTAACTATAAACAAAACATATGATCTTGACACAGCAATTGACATAACAGACAACAAAATTTTTGTAAACACTACTATGTATCCTGCTCTGAACAAGTCAGCCCATCTTGTGATGAGAGAACTTAACTTTGGCGGCGTAAAGATACTGAAAGACGGTGCAGACTGCCCGTCTGCAATCTGCCAGAACATAACCTGGGATACACAGACAGGCCTCTTGGAATTTGACGTAACCGAATTCTCAGAATATGAGGCTGCTGAAGCGAACCAGTCAAAGATAGACAACAATAAGACAGGTTCACTGGATGCAAGAATATATGTCCTGATGAAAGTCCAGTATTACAATGAAACCTCAAGCCAGTGGGTTGATGATGATACAGTTGTTGATGATGAGGTTACAAGAAATATATCTGCAGGTGAACTTATCAAGCTTGACAGCCTGTTCAACGGCAAATGGGATACGACTGCAAACGCAACTTACGGAAGCGGTACATATAGGGTCTATGCCGCAGTGACTGACGAGAGCGATGATGTACTTAAAAATGTTGACGGCACATGGCTGAATGCTACGTTTAATTTCACAATAGATACAGGTCCACCATCAATCACAATCGATTCTCCGGATAATGATACATACAATACTGCATCTGTCTGGTTTAATGTAACTCTGGGTGAGACAGGTTCATGGTGCGGCTATTCTTTGGACGGTGCAGCTAATGTGACTATGGACGGGAGCGGTACAACATGGTATAAAGAGAATTCGACCATGACAATTGGTAGCCATAATGTGACTTTCTCCTGTAATGATACAGAAGGAAATATGAATGCGTCAGAAGTAACAGAATATTTCACAGTCTATGGTGTTACAAGCATCAATCCAGTGCTTACAGATGAGAGCAGTCCTAATGTGGGCGATGTTGTCAATCTCAGCGCAAGGCTTCTTAATTCCACAAGTGATGCTCTTGAATGGCAGAATATATCGTTCTATTATAATTCCACATATATCGGCTCCAATATCACGAACTCTACAGGATGGGCTGTCTATATGTGGGATACGCTTAGTGTCGGTGCTTCAGGCACTTATTTCATAA
>WTCA01000068.1 GCA_013138805.1 archaeon
CAAAGAAAAAGTCTTAAAGACAATACAGAACTGGATAGCTGCATCAAGATCAGACATCATGATTATCTATTTCTCAAGCACCCTTCTTGAAGAGCTATTCACATCTCTTGAATTAAAAAGCAGGCAGGGAGTAAAAATAACAATTATCCTAAAATCAAAGCAGACCATGACAAATCCCAGAAAGATGAAACGCCTGTTCAATATAAGAAGAGGTAATGAAAAGAACCCTAAGCACGGATGCTTAATGGTAGACAAGAAATATTACCAGAATGTATTTGAAAAAGAAGATGATATCAATTCAGTAATACTTTATTACAGCAAATGCATATTGTGCATAAACGCATGGCTCAACAGGCTACGGGAAGAAAAAAGTGAAAAGGTTTAGGGAAAACTCATTTCCGGCAAACCGCAAAAACCCTTGTCGTCTTCGAAGAAGGCTTCTTTCCGCCTTCATCAACAAACTCAATAATCTTGAAATCTTTAAGTTTCTCCTTTATCTTTGAAAACTCATAAGACCTCTCTATTATATCCTCAGAAAATAACTTGTACACATCTTTCTCTTTTTTGAATATATTAAAATGCCAAGTACACCTATCTTTCTTTGCAGAATTCTCAAGAAGAACAAAATCCTTTCCAGCCTTAAAATATGTAGGACCCTTCATATCAAGCAAAGAGAATTTATACAATGTATTAAAGTCAAATATCAGAAGCCCGCCGTCAACCAGATGCCGAAAACAGCAGTCAAACATCCTCTTCCAATGATTAAGTGAAGTAAGATGATTAATAGAATCATACATGCAACAGATAGCATCAAACTTCCTGCCAAAATCAAAATCAGTCATATCCCTATGCTTATACACAGACTTCTTATCCTTCTTTCCGGCAATCTCAAGCATCTCAGGCGACAGATCAAGACCATAGGTTTCATATTTCTTTGAAAGTTCAACAAGAATATTGCCAGTGCCGCACCCAAGCTCAAGCAATGATTGCGACTCTGACCGATATTTTTTTATAGAATTCAGGATAAAAGGCACAAAAAGCTTCGCACTATCATTAGTAACAGAATCATACACTTTTGAAACAGATTCATAGCCTGACATCAGACATCACCATAATTCAGCATATAATAAATTACATATCTCCCTACTTATATCTTCACACAAACTCCGGATAAAAGAAGATACTCATCTATTAAAAAGATATAAGATAGCAGATCTTCCGGCCTTACTATTTTTCAAAGACGGAAAACTTTTAGGCAAAATTGAAGACCATTACACACCTGAAAAAAAAGAAGAATTAAAAGAAAAGATAGATGAAATTATATCAAAAAACAATTAAAAAAAACCACGAATCTATCTGGACCCGTGAGCCTCTTTCTCTCGCCTGTGCTTCTCGCTCACAGCCTTGCTCTTCATATCGCCTTTGAAAGCTAAAAGTATCTCATCAGCAAGGCATGCAGCTGCAGGCTTCCTGCTCTTGACAGAGCTTGCATAGGTCCCTTGGGCAATATGCCTCAAAGCAAGGTCAACCCTTCTCTGCGGCGATGTAACAACACCTTCTCTTGATGTCATGCCGCCTTTCCTGAATGTGGTAACCTCTTCAATAGGCGAAGAATTCTCTATAGCGCGTACAAAGACCTCAACAGGATTTGTCTTTGTCTTCTCCTCAATAATACCGAAAGCATCAACAACAATCTTTGAGATGCCAAAAGTCTTGCCAACATTCTGGCCGGAACTGAACTTATGCTTCCTTCCCTTATGACCAGCCACAAACAGCCTGTTAATAAGCCTCTCAACAATGTTAAGCTTTGACTTATGGAACTGATGCTTTGCATGACGCCCACCTGAACGTGGCACTATCACAGGATCAAGATTTATATAACTGACCAGACCTGAATCATTCACCTTGATTCCTTCTGTCTGCCATCTGTCAAAAAGCTTTATATCATCCATAACAATTACCTTACTGCTGTCTCTTTACCTTACCTGAAAGAAGGCCGATAAGCGAAAGTCCGTTCACCTTGCACACTCTCCATTTAACGCACGGGATATCTCCATAAGGTCCGCCCTGTGCGCCGCCTATGCCTTCAACTGTAACTTCATCATGCTCTTTGATATGGTTTATAGCACCATTGCCCGGAACAAATGCTGTAATCTGCTTCCCGTTCTTTATGAGCTGGATACGTACGCATTTCCTCATAGCCGAATTAGGCTGCTTAGCTTCCATCTGTCTTTTCTCAAGTACTATGGCTTTAGCCTGAGGACTACCTTTAAGAGGGTCTTTCTTTACCTTCAATCCAAGCACTCTTCGCTTGTATTTTATATCCTGCCATCTGGATTTCTTTCTCTTGGCTTCCAAATTTCGTGAACTGTATAATCCTGGCATCTTAACACCTTTATCATATTCTTTTTTAAAACCTGTCTATCGAGAGTCGATAATATCAATTTTTGTAATCTTAAAATGTCTTTTAAGGAATTCGCCCATAATCTTTATATTGTTTCCTTTCCTGCCAAGCACAAAACGCTTATCTTTAGGAAGCACCCATACCTTAAGCACCTTGACACCATCTGTTTCCTGAATCTCTATCTTTCTTGACCTTCTCTGAAGCATATTAGCCGCGAACCTTACAGGATCATTGGAATGCTGGAACACTTTAAGGCTTTTTCCCACCTGGCCGCTTATACGCTTTATGTTCTCTCCATCTTTTCCGATAAGGTTATATATATTCTGTGACCTCACGACAAGATAAAGTGTATCTTCATCAAATATGCTGTCAAACACCTGACAATTTGAAAGCTTCTCAAACTGCACGATATCTCTTATGGTCTGCGTGTCAAGTGGTCTCATCTTATCCCAACAAAATATTATGAACATCTTATGCATCCTTTTTCAGGATGCCCAGCACAGCGATAGTAAAAGGTTTCTTGCACAATTCACCAAGACCGCTGCTGTCGTCTTCAAAATCAATCACCGGAATCTCTGAAAGCTTAGATGAATGCAAAATATCATCTTTAAGCGATGCAGGACAGTTAGATGACACTATCACACTGTCAAGTCCGCCAAGACGAATCCTTGAAACAACGCTTTTAGCTCCTATAACAAGCAATCCATCTACTTCTGCTTTCTTTATTTTTACTGTAATGTCCATAAATATCACCATCATTCTTTTGTTTCAGCCACTTTTTTAGGTTTTTCCTTTTTCTGTGTCTTCATCGCAATATCAACAAGGCCTGTCCCGACTTTCGCAGTCTTGCCTATCATGACATTTTCTACTATACCGTTAAGATCATCCGAAAGACCATACACGGCCGCGTCAGTCAGATGCCTTATCGTCTCTTCAAAATTCGCTCTTGCAAGAACAGATGATTTTGAACCGCTAAGACCATATCGTCCTATAGGCTGTATCTCACCGGACTGTGTCATCGCGTCTGCGACAAGCAGAAGATGCCTCACATCAGTGTCCACACCCTGCGCCCGTAGTGTCTCTATAATTTCCATGACAAGAGTATTCCTTGCAGCCTCTATGCCAAGAACTTCAGCAATTTCAAACATATTGTTGGAACATAATCTGGATGTATCTATCCCCTCTATCTTTGACACTTTCATAAGATTAGAGCCAAGAGTATACAGCACATATTCATCGCCCACTCTCTCAACGATGCAATGAGTTATGCCTTTTATGCCTTTCACATGAACATCTCTCAGCTTAAATCTCAAAGCCTGCAAATCCTTTATCGTAACTTTATCCTTCTTTATTTCAAAGATAAGCTTATTGCCATCAACAGAGGCATTGACATTCTTGACTTTCCTCTTCACTGCAGAGATAATCTTATCAGGAATTATATTAAATTGTTTTATAATGCCCTTATCAAGCTCAACCTCAAGAGCCATGTTAGCAAGATCAAGCGAATCCATGACCATAATATGTTTCAGGTCTGTCTCCTTGATGCTTGATGCAATCTCAACTGCTTTATCCTTATTATTATATTCCTTCTTAAGATATATCTTCATAGAAGGTGTCACAGGCACCTTTCTTGCATCAAATATCTCAAGTATTCTCGGAAGACCCTGAGTTATGTTAAGACCGGCACCGGCAGCCCTATGATACGATCTAAGAGTTGTCTGAGTAGCAGGCTCTGATATAGACTGGGCAGCGACGACGCCTACAGCATCACCAGGATCATAACGCATCTTCGCATATCTGTCCTTTAGGGACAGCTTCAAAGCTGTCTTTTCCTTTGGACTAATATCCAGGCTGTCTATTTTTTCTTCATAGAGCCCCAAAACATTCTGAATAACAGATTCATCCATAATAATCACACCAACCTCAAATATTGAGCAATTTGCCCCCATCGCTTTTTGCAGGATCTATACCATCCTCACCTGCAACAAACTGAATAACTCCACCTATACTGTCTCTTGCGCTGTGATCTTTTGCCACTATTATATCCTGCAGCGCATTTACAAGACGCCTCTGCATATAGCCGGATATCCTTGTCTTAAGCGAAGAGTCCATTATACCTTCACGGCCTTTCATAGCCTCAAAGAAGAACTCTGTAGGCGACAGCCCTTTCTTGTAGCATGACCTTACAAAACCATGAGCTTCAGCTGACAGGTCACCTTTCTTGTAATGAGGTAAAGTTCTCCCCTTATAGCCCCTAAATATCCTGTGTCCCTGTACAGTCTCAGGCCCTATGATACCTGCCATGAAAGTAAGGTTCTGTATGCTTCCTCTCGCACCGGTCTTTGCCATTATGAGCGCATCATTCTCCTTGGCCTCTTTTGCAATCAGGTTCTGGCTCTTATTGACAACTTCATAAAGCTCACCAAGTATAAGGCCTTCAAGAGTCTCATCCGGAGTAAGCCCTGGCTGAACCTCAATCTTGCCATTTTTGAAATCATCTATCAACGCATAGACTTTCATAAAATGCTCATCAACAAACTTATTTATCTCTTTCTTCACAGCATCAGATATATCTTCCTCGCTTACAGATATTGTAAAGCCGCGATACATCAGGTACTCTGTAGCAAGCCTTGTCACGCGCTCAAGGAAAATGACTGCTTCCCTATGGCCGTAATCAAGATCTATCTTATCAAGTATCTCTCCCTTAAAAGGAGCTATAGCATTCTTGTCGATGACACCTGAAATGAACTGGCCGTCTACCACCTTGACATAAGCATCATTATCACATTTCTCTTTCTTGCACTTGTTGCATTTCCTGCATACATTTGACTGGTATTCAACATCAAGCCCTTTAGGCAATATGAAACTAAAAAGCTCCTTGCCTGTATATGACTCTTTTTTAAGTTCAGGCATGACGCCCACCTTAAACAGGAGCTGGGACGCAAGCTCTTTTGACACCACAGTGCCTTCCTTTGTGATAAGATAGCCGCCGGATATAAAATCCTGCACGCCGCCTATGATAGGCCCGCCGAAACGCGGAGACCTTATGTTCTGTTCAACAAGCATAAGCTGTTCTGCCTCTGCCCTCGCCTCTGCAGTCTGCGGCACATGGACATTCATCTCATCGCCATCAAAATCCGCATTATATGGAGTACATACAGTAAGATTAAGCCTGAATGTCTTATATGGCAGAACCTTCACCCTATGCGCCATCAGCGACATCTTATGAAGAGACGGCTGCCTGTTGAAAAGGACAATATCACCATCGCTTATATGCTTCTCAATTATGTATCCTTCCGAGAACTCATTCATTATATACTCTTTGTTGAGATCTATTATCTTCTTCTTAAGACCGTCCGGCCTTATGACATAATTGGCACCGTCCTTGACATCAGGCCCTTTCATTATGCATGCCTTAAGATCATCTATATTGTCCTTCGTAGCCCTTATAGGAATAGTAAGCTCTCTTGCGATAGCTTCAGGTATCCCTACCTCGTTGACACTGATCATAGGATCAGGAGATATGACTGTCCTTGCCGAAAAATTTACCCTTTTACCAGTAAGATTATGCCTGAATCTCCCGTCTTTTGACTTAAGCCTCTGTGACAGTGTCTTAAGCTGCCTGCCTGACCTGTGCCTTGCCGGCGGAACACCGCTGAGCTCATTATTGAAATATGTAGATACATGATACTGCAAAAGCTCCCAAAGGTCATCAAGTATAAACTCAGGTGCGCCTATCTCAAGATTATTGAGAAGCCTCTGGTTTATCCTGACTATATCCACAAGCTTATGAGTAAGATCATCCTCACTTCTCTCACCGCTTGTAAGTGTTATGGAAGGCCTTGTAGTTATAGAAGGTACAGGAAGTATGGTAAGTATCATCCATTCAGGCCTGCCGCCGGAAAAGCCGAGAGCCTTGACATCTTCATCAGGAATCTTCTCAAACTGCTCTCTTGCCTCTTCAGGAGTTATCACATGATTGCCTTTCTTGAAAGACATCGGCCTCTCAAATTTTATCTTCTCTACAGGCTCACTGCATGACGGACATGTCTTAGGTACTGCAAGCTTGCTGATAGATTTTTCAGTACCGATCTTATCTTTATCGACAAGCATTGCACCACAGGAATTGCACGTATATGTAAGGAAAGTCTTTATGTACTTTATATATATAATATTATAGACAGGTTTTGCAAGCTCAATATCTCCAAAATGCCCCTGACACTCGCCGGATCTTCCACCGCATGTCTTGCACCTTATGCCCGGATCTATAACACCCATGCGCGTATCCATAACACCGCCCTCGACAGGATAGGCATCAGCATCATACACATCTGATGTCGTTATGGAAATCGCAGACATGTTCTGTATCATCTTTGGCGAAAGCAGCTTGAACTTAATCTTATCAATCATAACCATATCTAATCACACACCTTTCTCCTATTATGAACTCTCCGGAACAATCTGCGGATATATCAGCAGACTCCTCAGCTCGTCAAGCATCAGCTTGAACGCATATGACATCTCCACATTGACAATCACATCATTCTTGCATAACGGACAGTATGTCCTGTTCTTTATATGATCTTCAATAGCGATGACTCCACAATCCTTGCAGACAGGTATTGATACCTTATCAGAGCCGAAACGCTCCTTCAATGTTATAGGAGCGCCGTGAGCGATGAAGCAGTCTTTCTCCATCTCTCCAAGCCTCAGGCCACCCTCTTTTGAACGTCCTTCTGTCGGCTGCTTTGTCATGAGAGCAACAGGACCTTTTGATCTTGCATGTATCTTCTTTGACACCAGATGATAAAGCCTGTAATAATATGTTATTCCTGTAAGTATAGGCGCTTCCATCTTCTCGCCGGTCACACCATTGTAAAGAGTTTCCTTACCATCATCTCTAAAACCCATATACTTAAGTGCAGCCCTTATCTTCTCTTCCTCGCCTTTGAACACAGTACCGTTTATTCTCTTTGCTGCAAGAGCACCAACTTTGCCGGCAATTATTTCAAGAAGCTGACCTACTGTCATACGTGATGGGATAGCATGCGGATTGACAATTATATCAGGGACGATACCGTCAGCTGTAAAAGGCATGTCCTCTTCAGGAACCACAAGGCCTATGACACCTTTCTGGCCATGCCTTGTAGCCATCTTATCTCCTACTTCCGGCGTCTTAGTGTCACGCACGACAGCAGAGACAATCTTATTGCCTTCAGCATCAGATGTAAGTATGACTTTCTCCACAATACCAGAATTGCCGCTTGATATAGTGAGCGAATTGTCACGGAAGTTCTGAAGGCCCATCTTAATCTCTTTTGATATGCCTAAAAATCTTAATGGTGATATCTTGCCGACAATGACTCCCTGTTCAGGCACTGAAGACTCGACTTCGATAATGCCCTGCTCATCAAGCATATCATAATCTTCCTCACTCCTGTAACCTTTGACACTTGGATCAGGTATGCATGCCATATCTTCCTGACCACCCCAGTATCTCCTAAACTCAGTCACAAAAGACCTGTAAGCGACAGAACGGCCAAGCCCTCTATCAAGGGATGCCTTATTGATTATCAAAGCATCTTCCACATTATAGCCGTAAAAAGTGGACACTGCGACCACAAGATTATGCCCAGAAGGATGCGATTCAAGACCTACAGCTTCCATACTGTCAGTCTTCACAAGAGGTACCTGCGGATATACCAGCACATTATAAGTAGTATCATCCCTCTGGAGGAAATTCTGCAATGGTATCCCTATTGCCTGCACAGCCATACGGGATCCGTAATTCAGACGGTCTCCACGGTTCTTTTCAGGAAACACTAAAACAGAAGCTGCAACACCAAGTATAAGAGACGAATCAAGTTCAATATGTGTATGCTCAGGCGTGACCTCTTTTCTCGAGACAGCTATATATGCATTCTCTTCCTCATCAGCATCCAGATACTCAACAATATTCTTTTTCAGCACTTCATCCCATGACATCTCTCTTTTTTCGAGTTTGCTTTCCATCTCTTCAGTCATGAGAGGTTTTCCGTTCTCCACAACAATAAGAGGGCGCCTGACACGTCCCGCATCAATATTTACCTGGACCTCATCCTTGTCCTCATGATATGCGACATTCATTGTGCTTGGAAGCTGATTTTTTCTTCTCTTCTCAAGCAGAGCCTTAATAAGCTCTAAAGGGCTGTCATGCTCGCCTACAAAATAACCGTTGACATATACTTCACTCATTCTTAACACCCAATCCGTTCAATGCAGACAATACCTTTTTCTTCTCATCATCATCTGAAGATGTCGTCACCTGCGCTCCTAAGGCAAGAAATTTCCTAAGGCCTATATTCTGCCCTTCAGGAGTCCTCACAGCACACAGCCGACCCCAATGGGTCGCATGCAGTTCTCTGGCTTCGTAATGCTCCTGTGTAGCAGACAGGGGAGATACAACACCTCTAAGATGTCCCAGCGCCCTTATAAAATTGCTTCGCTCAAGCCTCTGGCTGACACCTGTCTGGTTTGCGAAATCACCCACAGCCATAGCACGCATAATCTGCTTTGTCAGAACACCAGTTATAACTATACTCTGCAGGCTTGGAAGTCTTCTGCCTCTTTTAATCATTTTCTGATAATTATACTGTAACCTTGCCACAAGACCCCACCTGCCAAGTATAGTAGATCTCAGGACAGATTCCAGAAGATCTCCTGCAAGCCTCAATCTCTTGTTACCGTAATGGTCTATATCATCATTTATCTTGCCTTCATAAAGAAGATCCATCTTTGCCATGACATTTGCAAGATATCTTGCCTTAAGTACTCTGCTTGACGCATCCTGACCAAGATGAGGCAGAAGATAATTATCCAAAAGATGCTCCACACGTTCTACAACCTGCTCTTTCTTTGCAATCTTAAGTATTTTGCCTATATATTCTATTGCATCATCCCTACCGGAAATCTCAGCCATGTAAAGATTTATGAGAGTGTTCTCTGTAGGTTCACCACCTTTGAAGATAGCTTCTATCATATCCTTGTCAGACTCAATGCCGAGCGCCTTGATAAGAGCCACAACAGGTATAGGTGTAGTAGTTATGTTTGCAAACCGGGACACAATCATCCCATCTTCCTTCCTCTCAAAAACATGCCTCTGTGTATATCCTCTGTTTTTGGAATCTATCCTCGCGTTTATCTCATCCTTCTTCTTCTGGAAGATAAGCCTGTTTGGCGCGATATCCTCAAAAAGGATAAGTACTCTTTCAACTCCGTTGATTATAAAATATCCGCCCATATCATGCTGATCCTCACCGGCAGAGACCATCTCATCCTTAGACAGGCCTGCGAGAGGGCACAGATTGGACTTGACCATTACCGGAAAATCGCCAATGTTCACAAATGTAGTCTCATGCTCCACATCCTCAAAGACAGGAGTCATCTCTATATATAATGTAGAAGAATATGTAAGCTTCCTCAGCCTCGCTTCCATAGGTATCAGGGTTTTTGTGGAACCGTCGCTTTCCTTTATCTCCGGAGGTCCTATCATCACCTTGCCAAAACGTATGACAAGGTTCTCCTGTGTAGGCAGGTCAATATTCACTTCACCTATATCATCAATAATCTGCTGGAGACGGTTTTCTATAAAATCATTGAATGATTCAATCTGATGCGATATAAAACGCCCGTTATCTCTGTAGTATTCCAAAAAAGAGCTTATCATCATATCACCTAAATTACAGTCCTATAATATACAGATATCCCCGATGTGGAAGATATCCTTTCTATGCTGACAACATCGCCAGGCTTCGCACCAAGCATCTTGACAGCAGGGTCATCCTTCAATATCTTTGGAAGGTCCTTGACAGTTATACCATATTTCTTGCATACGGTTTCAATCTCTTTCTTATCAAGAATCTTATGCTTTGGAACAAGCACATGATCTATTATTTCTTCATCTTTCAAATATATCGCCCCGCAATTGATGCATCCTTAATTATCCCATTTCACTATGAATGAGCCCGAAGGGAAATTCCTGAACAGACCCCATTGCGCATATTAAATTTAATAATGAACAAGTGACTTCACACCTTAGTGTGAATGTCGCTCACGCCTTGAGGGAGTCCCCTCATTTTGAACCCTCGACACCCGGATTAAGAGTCCGGTGCTCTAGCCAGACTGAGCTACGAGCCCATTTTTGCAATCCCAAAAGATTATAGTTCTGATTATACTGTATACATATCAGAAATATTGTCTTTCAAAGATACGCATGATTTAATCCCTTATCCTTTATATTATATTTTACCAGATAACGCCCTGGCCGGGATTTTCAAACGCAAAAAATATATATGTCTGGGTAGGCGCATATTGAATATCAGACATGACTCATATATTTTCCAAAAATATTATTCTTTTGCGAATTTTGAACCCGGGTTCTGAGAGTGACAGTCTCAGATGATAGGCCGACTACACTACCAGAGCATTATTGAATATAAAAAGTGGCAGCGTCATGAGGTTTCCGTCGAAAGACAGTACAGCTCAAGTCGCTGGAGGGCTTAACTTCCGTGTTCGAGATGGGAACGGGTGAGCCCCTCCGCTATGGCCGCCAACTTTTAACTATAATACAATAACTTTTATATATCTATCTGTTTGTTTGAGATAACTTTATAAACGTTTTTTTGCGCAGGATACGATATATTACGCAAAAATCTCCAATTTATAATTATTTATTATATTACGCTAATAATTTAAAGATTATGATTCCATACTTTTTAGAGATAAAAAAACAAGATGTGATAAAAATGACACCGATTTCAGCACACCTGTCGGAAAGGAAGACACTTGTCCAGAATAAGATTGCATCAGACTATTCCTCAAAGCTCTGGATAGGCAAAGAGCTGGTACAGGAAGTGACAGACAAAAGATTATTAACCCTGACCATACGCAGCTATCCATATATAGATATCATAACTCTCCTGGACGAAGGGCAGAACACGCAGGAGATATGCAATTACTCAGATATGTTACCCAAAGAAAAATTAGTGATAAATGAGACAATAAACCGAAAAGACAACATAAGATGGGACCTGTCGCGAGAGATAAGAACTGAGACTAAAGGAAATATCACACAAGATATAGGGATAACTAACGAATGGTACAGCGATTCTATGATGGGGACAACAAAGACACAGATATATTATTCTAATGGTGAAGGAAAAAAACTGGGATCTGAAAAGACCTTAACATCAAACAGGAAAGTCAGCCCTGAAGAGCTTGAGAAACTCATAGACGGCATGTCACGTTTCATAAGAGATGATGAAGGCAATGATTTCTTTTTCCTTTTCAGAGACGCAGCAGAGAAAGAATACGGCAAACCTGAAGATATATACATAAAACACATCATTAAGGACAGGCGCATAGACCCGGCAATCAGCGATATTGTCAATTCATTAGACACAAGGCCTCTATACCCTTTCGAGAACGATCCTGCATTCACAGCAACATACAGTATCTTGGAATTCGGATACCAGAAAGGAGACACAAGAGAATATATAAAAGCGATAGCTTTCAAACCGTCAGAAGAGACAGGCAACAGACCGGTTTACATGATCATAAAAGAGGATATAAACATTGAAGAGGGAATAGAATACGTAGAAAAAGATATCTTTATTGATGATGATAAGACAGCATTACTGAAACATCTTGTATAGCTGGCTTCAGAAAGCCAGAGCATCTATATGACATTCAATCCTACGGATTGAAGTCATGATTAAACGTTAAAAAGCCTGAGTATCTATGACATCACTCACTTCGTTCGGGT
The DNA here is from genome assembly GCA_013138805.1 of archaeon. Taxonomy (GTDB): domain Archaea; phylum EX4484-52; class EX4484-52; order EX4484-52; family GLR71; genus GLR71. The sequence continues at coordinate 12,207 of WTCA01000068.1, forward strand.
GAGACAAGTTATCAAATAGACAAAGACAGCCGGCTTCATCCATAGGATGAACGCCGCTCACGCCTCAAGGGAGTCCCCTTGAAAAATAAAAAAAATCCCGCCTCCCAGACTTCCAGAAAAGAAACCCTCTTTTGCGCACATTAAATTCAATAATGAACAATGACTTCATCCCGCAGGGATGAACGTCATGCACGCCTCGAGGCAGTCGCCTCGGTTGAGGGAGTCCCCTCATTTGAACTGGGAACACCTCGGTCACTATACGAACACAGGCTAACTGACGAAAACACGCTTGTGTATTCGACTACAGCCGAGTGCTCTAATCCCCGGGCAAAAACTTTGCCCTCCAGGTTGAGCTAAGGCGGGATAAAATAAAAACCAACAAGTAAATATGAACAGAAAACTTTTTTAAAGCTAATGGTCAAAAACAGAAATCTAAGACATAACTATTGATTTCGACCTGACCTTTTCCTTGCGACCTCTTGAAGTGACTGCAGTAATCTCCACAGGAGGCAGGCTTATACCGCCTTCAACCTCAACCACAGGCTTTGCATTATAAGTCAGTATCCTTTCTTCCTTACCCTTAAGCTTTCCAAGATTCCATGTAATCTCCACAGCATTATGCTTCTTTTTCATTGTCGTCGGCTTGACTGTAAAATCACCGGAAACGCTAAGTATTGATGGAACAGTGTCCTTGACTGTAAAATCTTCAAGCGGCTTTGAACTGTTGTTCTTCACATGGATATGTATAGAATGAATTTCCCCCTTATTAATATGCGCCTTCTTTACCCTGGGCTTCTCAGCCTCAAGATATACATAGACAGCCAAAAGGATAAGAACAAGTACAAGAAGATACAGTATCCAGTAGTTTGCAGTAATAGTTATCTCACAGCTGTCTCCGGCATCACCCTGGGGTGCAAGGTCACATATCCACAGGAATGTTTTCCCACCATTATAAGACACTATCTCAGGCTCTTCAGAAACAGAATATATAAATTGTGATACAGATATTGGATACTCTATTTCAACAGCATTCTGCTTGGAGTTCCTGTTCTGCACAGAATATGTCGTCGTCTCAACAAAGATGCCAGGCACAACAACTGTATTTATAATCTCAGTCTGAACCTTTGGAGGAAGAGTGATAGTTATCTCAGACATCTCAGTCTGGACCACACCGCCGGTGCTGTCTATTATCTTTGCCGAAATATCATAATGGCCGATAGAATCAAATACAAGTACAGCAGAAGCATATCCATCTCTCGGATACAATGAATGAGGCGCAATCTTGTCAAGATCCACAGTCCTGTTGGACACAGTATTGCCATCCTCATCAAAAGCATCTATCTGAAGCTTGTAAGTCACAATGTTTGACTCGCCCAGGTTCTCCAGCCTAAACTGAAACTCTGCACTGTCGCCTGTAGCATACTCAGGCTTCTCGGAAGCAAAACTCAGAATCTTAAGCTGTGACTTGTCTATGACCTGGATATTGATAAAAGTATCAGAACATATATTGCTCCTGACCTCGCACACACTGACAGTTATCGCAAGATTACCGCTTGAGGTTCCCTGAGGAGGCACTATCCTGATAGGTATATTCTTAGTCTCATTAGGTCCTACTGTGATTGTACCGTTCTCCTGTGTAGCAAACCAGCTGTTGTAAGATATTGTAGGCACAAGCTGCACTTCTTTTGTATCCTTTAAATCATTTGTAACCTCAAGCACATAATCTGCCGAATTGCCGACATAGACAGACTGCTTTTCTGTAAGGACTTTAAGTGAAAACGGTTCCTGCGCAAACGCACAATTAGACACTGTCAAAAGAAAAGATAATGCAATAAAGACTATGATTGCTTTAGATTTCAACACCATGTTCATTATTTATTGCCTGTGGTTTATATAGATTTGCTAACAGCGACAGGAGAAGAACAGATGATAAAAAACCAAAATCAATAAAAGCTATCCTAAACAAAAAATATCATGCATTTGAGCGAATACACGAAAGCGACAGGAATCAATGTAATTTTCATATTCTCCATATCTATGCTCAGCCCTGTCCTTGCCCCGTACATAAAAAGCCTCGGTTTTGACAACATTCAGCTAAGTCTTATTTTCGCAGTCATGCCTTTCATGATAATATTCTCATCACCGATAATAGGCCGCATATCAGATAACATAGGACGGAAGAATGTAATCCTTGCAGGTGTGCTTGCAGAGATTGTGGCAATCTGCCTGTATATGTTCGGTACAGGAAGCGCAGCCATAATAATAGCAAGAATGATAGACGCTGTAGCCGCCACAGCAGTCAGCATGGCCGCACTGGCAAAGATTGAGGACTGCGTCAATGACAAGACAAGAGGCAGATACGCAGGCGCAAGCCTCAGCATAGAATACATAGGCCGTCTTGCAGGACCTGTCATAGGCGGCCTGCTCGCAGACATGATTTTCGTCCAGGCACCATTCCTTGCAGCCATATTGATTCTGACAGGACTTATCCTATTCATCCCGAAAAAGAAGATAGCAAGAAAAGATATCCGAAAAAGAGAGCTTGATCTTGCAGGAGCTATAAGAACATTTCTGAGTTACAGGGAACTTAGAGGCATGGCAATACTCGGCATTGTGATGCACGCAACATTCCCGGCAATTATGATATTTCTACCGCTCCTGATAACAGAAAGCATGGGACTCAGCTATGTATATGTAGGATACGCATACTTCGCCATCGGCGCGACGCACATACTCCAGTTCGTATTCGGCAGATGGTCTGACAGGAAAGCTTACAGAATAGTCCTTGCCGGCACATTCATATCAGGCGCGTTTCTCGCCCTGCTGTCACAGGCAGCTGCATACCCTCTGCTTCTTGCCATCCTCTTCCTTAAAGGTATAGGCAACAGCATGTGGAATGTCTCAGCATGGACACTGATGTCAAACATAGGCGAGAGAACGAAGACAGAAGGAGAAATCATAGGCACTTATATATCAATAGCCAAGATAGGCTCTCTGATAAGCTTCATTGCAAGCGGTTTTATCGTCGAGATGTATGGCATAAGCGCGCTGTTCCTGCTAAACGGAATCCTGATATTAATAGGAACAGTAATAGCATACCCGTTGATGAAGAAATAAATCACCCATAAACAATCTTCTTTGCCTCAGGCAAAGCTTTCTTATACTTCTTCTGGTGCCCTTCAAGAAAATCATTTATGAATTTTACGCAATTGCCCTTACACTCACCGCACAGTATCTTACCTGACCGACACTCCTTACCAAGATTCACCAGATATGAATCATCAGGATGATGAAACCTAAAAAACTCATACACCTTGCAGATATCAGGATTGCCTCCTTTTTCCCTCTGCTCCTCAACAGAATCCTTTCCGCCGGTAAATGTCCTGTTTATCTTCTTCTTGACAACATCAGGGCTGTCATCGAGGAATATCGCAGTAGCCGGCTCAGACGAGCTCATCTTGCTCCCTTCCTTAAGGCCCGACTGATGCAGAAAATAGATAAAAGAAGGAGTTTCAATATCATAAGGCAGCCTTTTAGCCACATCTCTTGTAATCTTCGCATGCGGATCCTGGTCAAGGCCGATACCTGTAAGAGACGGGTTCTTGCCGAAGAACTCAGGAAGCTGGACATGAATGATATCAGCCAGCTGCAAAAGAACGGCAGACACTTTACCCAGATCCTTGTGCCCATATACAGCCTCAAACATATTGCTTGTTATCTTCTTTGAAATCTCAAATACAAACTCGTAATACCTGCTGCTTTTTCGCGACTGCACATAGATATCTTTTGAAGTGAACCCGAAAGCGATAAGATGAGCCGTATTCTTGACAGCATACTCTTTGGCTGTCTTAAGATCCGGTATCTTCTTATCAGGCCTGCTTGTGTATGCATCAAGGTCGCAGACGCAAAAATACCCTTTAGCGCCCAGATCCTTAAACACCCGAAAAAGATCAATATCCACCTTATGCCCAAAATGCAGATTTCCCGAAGACGCGATGCCTGTCAGCTGCAGAAATGTCTTTTTTGACTTTATCCTGTCATAGTACTTGCCAAAATCGCGATGTGCGATGATAAGATTTCTCCTGAAAAGATAATGGTCAATAGGGAATTTAGCCTTGTCAAACTTTTCCAGGCCGAACTTCTTGAACGCATGCTCATAATCAGTTATCTTTGTAGCTCCCCACGGATCGAATGTCATACAGATAATTGATGATATAATGTTTAAATAGGTTATGTCAAAATGTTTTTCTATTTCTATAAAATATAATTTAACCCTCAACAATGATAAAAAATATAAAGTTATTACAAGAATAAAAAATCAGTAATATCAAAGACATTCTGTTGATTCTTATGACAAGCAAGCATGAAAAACTTGTGAAAGACTATTCTGAACCTCACATATTACGGCAATCTCTTCAGTATTTCTGCGATGTCCCACAGATTATTGAAGTATATACAGAACAGAGCCTCCGGGAAATATTTGGAATTGATTCAGACAAACTGCCAGACATCTGTGCAATAACAGAAAATGATTATATATATGTAGGGGAAGTTAAAGGAAAGTATCTTAATAATAATGTAAAGAAAGCACAAAAACAGGTAATCAGATATATGAAAACAATAAGAGATGAGGGATGGAACTGCACAGGTTTCATAATAGTCGGCTACTATTGGGAATTGATTGAGGATACATCAATGCTTTTGAACTGAGATAAAATAAGAATCAAAAAAGCCCTGGATGCGATTCGAACGCACGATCTCTGCCTATTTGAAAACCGGAAATAAAAAAATCTTCGCGGTTGTACCAAGGCAGCGCTCTACCCCTGAGCCACCAGAGCATACAAGATAGATT
>WTCA01000001.1 GCA_013138805.1 archaeon
TTATTTGAGGATTCGAGGGATTCAAGGTTTTCTAATATTGTCTCGTTGACTTTGAGCTTCATTGTGGCTTCGAGGTCTGAGCCTTTTTTTATGTCTTCTAGAGCACCGTTTTCGGTCATTATCGTGAATACCTGTCCTGTCTCTGTGAGTGTTATTTCAAGTATTTCGTCTCCGAATGTGCTTTTTAAGGTATCTAGTGCTTTATTATCTGTCTGTTGATTGTTTATATAATCTTTTATGTATTCTATTGTATCTGGGTCAAGTTCTATGTTTTCAAACTGGCTGTAATCAGTAGCAGTAGCAGTAGTTGAGAATATGAGGACTGCAAGGATCAGGAGTGTTATGACTTTTTTCATACTACTTTTTGTGTGTTTTTGGTTTATATAGTTTTTATGGTGCCTAATCATGTGTTTTTTGTTTGTTTGGTGTCTGATAGATATGATGGTGCCTAATTGTGCTTTTTTGCTTGATATCCTGTATTGCTTGTATCTTTTTTTTGATATTATCTTTGCTGTTTTTATGGTGATAGTGCCTAAACTGTATTTTTTGCTCTTTTTTGATTGATAGTGCCTAACCTAATGTTTTATGTCAGATATTTATGATAGTGCCTAATTCTTCTTTTTATGCATTTTTTCCGTAATCTTTATTATCTGCCGTGACAATATAATTAGTATGGTATTTGTCTGGTTTGTGAATAAGATTGCCGGCATATTCAATAAGCATGCTTCGGAGATAAAAGATTCCGGTGCTGAGAAAGATTTTGATAAGATGCTTGAGTTGATACAGGGCGGTTTTGAGAAAGTCAAAGGCCGTTTTGAGAACCTGGATTCTGAGATAGATATGATAAGGTCTACAGTCATATCAAAAGATGAACATGCAGATGAGCATGAAACTATCAGGAAAGAGCTGTCATCACACAAGTCTGGGCATGCTTCTATGCTGAACAATATACATAATCTTTACAATAAGCTTGAGACTATGGAGACAAAGCTGGCTGAACAGATTGCTTATTCCGGAGGGAAGCCTGATGATGAGCTGTATGGGCTCTATAAGAATATCAGGAAAGAAATCAATGCTATTGATTCTAGGCTTGATGAAAGCGTGTCATCTAAGGTTGCGCCTATTATCGGCGAGATTGAGAGGAAAGTCTTATCCTTGGATTCAAAGCATTCATCATTTGTTGATGAGCTTGAGTCTTTGAAAAGAAGACTTGATGTGTCTGCCTCTGTCAAGCTGAATGATCATGTGAAATCTATCATATCTGATGAGGTTAAGAATGCTGTGGATATTCTGGCTGCTGAGAAATCTGTGATTGAAAACACTTCTGGTTCCAGCAATTATAACAATGTTACCACGGATAACAACAATGTTGTAGCACAGAATAACAATGTTACCACAGATATTGCTAATAATTCTGCTGTTGGAACACAAGATAACATTGTTGCAACAGCATTTAGGCCTACAAGGACTGTTATAACACCTCGTAATGTCAATAAGGTCCTGCCTTCCGCTCTTATGCCTACATTCAATGAGCTGCTTAATGCTGACAGATTCCAGTCTTATGCTGAGCTTGCGAAAGTCCTAGGGAAGCAGGAAGCTACAGCTCGGGCATATGTCAATGACCTGCGCAACAGGGGGATCTCAATAGAAGAAGAGACCCGTGATAACGGGCGTAAATATATACGCCTGGCAAAAGGCATCCGTCAGGAATATATAATTCCTGAATAGATTCTAAGCTCTTTTCCGTTCTTCTGTTATTTCTCTGTTATCGTTGCCTTATGGTGCTGTTATAACAGTGTTTCAACAGCATTATGTTATAACACAACAGCAACACAACGTTGTTGCAACATCTATTATGTGTTATTTTATCATCTCTGTTTTTATCCTGTGTTGTTTTTTAGATGATATCTTTTTGTGGATGATTTAGATTTATCTGATCTATCTTTTTGTCTTTTATCTGTCTTTGATATTTTCTTTTTATTCCTTTCTGGGTTTAATAGTTTGCGAGTTCTGTTCTGTATGTGCGGCAATCTAAAATGTTTTGTTTTTAGTCTTTTCTTGTATCTTTGTTTAATATTGCCTGTTATTCTCTGTTGTAACGTTGTTTTAACATCCTGATCTTTCTTCGTGTATCTGATTCTTTTATCTTGGGTGTTATTCTTGTATTTACATCCTCTGTATCTATCCTTATCTTATGTCTTTTTGCCTGTTATTTCCTGTTGCAACATTGTTTTAACATCCTGTTATCTTCTCTTATATGCTCTCACATCTCTGTTCTATTTCTCTGTTATTCTCTGTTGCAACGATGTTTTAACATCCTGATTTTTTCTCTTATACTCTTACATTTCTGTTCTATTTTCCTGTTATTCTTTGTTGCAACATTGTTTTAATGTCTTGATTTCTCTTGATCTTTCTTTTTTCATCTATCTGGCTCTCTTATTTTTGTGTTATTTCTGCATTTATCCCCCATCTATTTACCTTAATCTTATGTCTTTTTCACATATTTCCTCTTGTTTGCTCTGTTGCTCCTGTTTTTATATCTCACTATATCGCTATATATTTATAGCCCTATATCTTTTTTTTCATTTAACTCTCACATTTTGTGTGAGTTTTTTTAATGATGTGGCTTTATAGTTATATATTATTATTATTGTATATTGTTATGTTTGTACTGTTCTATATTTTCATTATAATATATCTCTATATCTTTATTATTGTATACTATTATCTAACTATATTTTTATCTCTATATCTCACTATATCATTATATACTTTTGTGTTTTTGCATATTTTGTGCAATCTTGCTCAAGAAACGTAGTATATTTTGCTAAGATTGCATGTTTTCTGCAATAATGTGTAGAAAGAAGCTCATATCTGCCTTCTTTTATGCCCTGATTTTTTGATAAGAAAAGTTTTTAACTCTCACATTTTTCTTAAGATTTTTCTGATGATAGCGGGTGGGCGCGATTGTATATGCTTTCCTTTCTCTTGTTTGTGACATGCATATATATCTGTGTCGTCGCCAAATTCGAGTGGCCCAGAAGCTCTTTTATTATCATTATGTCTGCGTCGTTCTGCAGGAGATGTGTGGCAAAAGAGTGTCTTAGCGTGTGTGGTGTCACATTTTTTGTCATGCCGCTTATATCAGCGTAGTGCTTCACTATTCTCTGAACAGATCTTTGGGTGAGGCGCTCTTTTTTTGTGTTAACGAAAAGCGCTTTTTCTGTGTCGCTCCTTGTCTTTAGGTATGCTTTTATCCTTTTCAATGTGCCCTTATCTGCGTATACTATCCTGTCTTTTGATCCTTTTCCTCTTATTATCTTTATTGCGTTCTCTTCTATATTTTCCCTATTAAGATTTACAAGCTCTGATACCCGTATCCCGCAGGCGTATAAGAGCTGTATTATTGACCTGTCGCGCAGATTTTCAATGGAGCTCAGCAGCTTTTTTGTCTCTTCAACAGACAGGAATTCAGGCAGCTTTTTTGCTATCTTTGGCAGATCTATGTTTTCTGCGGCACTGCTGTTGTTTATCCTTAAGAAGCTTCTTATCGCGTTTAAGTGCCTGTGAATTGTCGTGCCTGTCGCTCCCGTGCCCTGCTGGAGGTAGACAAGATATCTCTTTATGTCTTCTTCTGTCGTCTCTTCCGGGGTTTTTTTAGTGAACTTCATGAAGCGCTGTATCGTGTAGATGTAGCTGTCAAGAGTATTTTTTGAGTATCCTTTGAGATTTATCTCTGTCCTGAACCTGTCTATGTATTCTTCATTGTCGTGCATTCAGCTTTCACCCGTTTTTGCGCTTTTTTGTTTTGGGTCTCTTGTTGTCGTTTTTGTGTTTCTGTTAGTGTCGCATAATATAGATTATGCGACGTAAATAATATATGGAATTTTTGGGCTTATATGCTTTTTGGTGCTGTAGTTGCTGTTTTTGTTGTTATAACATTGTTTTAACGCTGTTTTCCTGCTTTTTTTGTGTTGCAACATTGTTATGATTCATATTTTTTTGTTTTTTTTCATTTATTTTGTTTTTAGGCACTAGGGGTTATTTTTTTGTTAAAATATGTTTTTAGGCACTATGTGTTTTTTATTGCATATTTTTTGTTGTCATTTTTATTTTTAGGCACCAATTGGTTTTAATCATTATTTTTGCTTTTGTTCTAAAAATAGGGTAGGTTATCTTATTGAGATTGCATGTTTTTGTAATCTCTCAGAAATGGAAGTTAGGCACCAGTATATCTAGTGTCATATCTAATTATAGATAATTAAATTAATCATCAAATTCTATCTGGTCGCCGATAGCGAATCTTTTCTTTTTAGCGAGTCCGCTTTCGATTTCAAGGACGTATCTGCATCTCTCTTTTGGTATATATAGTTTCCATGTTCTTGGTTTTAGTATTTTTATCGGTGCTGCGCTATATATAATGTCTATTATTGTCTTTGAACTGTTTATGAAAATCAGATCCAGGCCGTATTGCATGAAAGGCATCCATATGCCTGTCCTGCTGTCGTATGGTGATTTCATCAGCATTCTTCCTGATCTGCTGAACATGAGGCCTTTTGTGTTTTTTAGAATTGATACTGAATATATCACTTTGTCTATTACTGTCTCTTTGTTTGCGTTTTTTATGCTTATCGTGTCTTTGATTATAATCACATCTTTTTTGATGTTCTTTTTCCCAGATATCTTGCAAAGACCAGAAAACCTGTGTGTCCCAGCATATCGGTTTTTGGCCTTATGCATTTGTCGTGCTCCCAGTCTCTTATTATGCATTCCCGAAACATTATGTTTGTAAATCCGAGCTTTTCAAGTGTCTCTATAGCTGATGTGCTTTGTTCTATGCAAGGTGAATATACTGCTATACGGCCTCCAATCTTTAGATTTTTTGTTATATGTGGGATTGTCTCTTCAGGTTTCGGCATATCAAGTACAACAACATTAAAATCTTTGCCTTTCTCATCTTTTATGTCGCCTGGCTTTACTTCTACATTTTTAAGATTCATATTTTTTATGTTTCCTGTGCATATTCTGTAATGTTTTTCGTTCTTTTCCCAGCTTACTACTTCTTTTGCTATATTGCTTAGGTATGATGTAAGAAATGCTGAGCCGCATCCTGCTTCTAATACCTTTGTCTTTTTTCCGATACCGCAGAAGCTTATTATCATCCCGACATCTTTTGGGTGTATGATCTGCGGTCCGCGTTTGAGGCTTTTTGCCAGAAGATCCCTGAAATCCGGTTCCAGAACAAGAAATTCATCACCGCTTGTGGTCTTGTATCTTTTCCCGTAATCTTTGCCTATTATGTCTTTCAATGAGAATGCACCGTACTGTGAGTGAAATGTGCGAAGCTCAATGTCTATGAGGTAGGAGTTTCCTGAATCATGCATTATTATTGCCTGATCCCCTTCTTTTATCTTTGCCATATCTATCTTCCGTATCTTCTTTTTCTTTTTGAGAACTCTTCTATGCAGTTTAATAATTCCTCTTCTTTCAATTCTGGCCAGAGCGTGTCAATGAAGAAAAGTTCGCTGTATGCTGACTGCCATATCAGGAAATCTGACAGCCTTTTCTCGCCGCCTGTGCGGATTATCATGTCAGGTTCGCTTTTTAGGGAGAGGTGTTTGCTTAAAATGGCTGTGTCTATATCATCTATATCTATCTTTCCTTTTTTTGCAAGAACTGCAATCTCTTTTACAGCATCTGTAATCTCTTTTCTTCCACTGTATGCTATCGCGAAGTTTACTGTGAAACTTTTGTAGTTTTTTGTGGAATCTATAATCTCTGCAATGGATTTTTGGATGTTTTCAGGAAGTATCTCCGTATGGCCTATGAAATTTATCCTGATTTTGTCATTATGGATGTCTTTCCTGAATTCTTCATCGGTCAGCTCTTTATCAAAAAGATTCATCAGTATATTGAATTCTTTTTTCGGCCTGTTGAAGTTGTCAAGTGATAATGTGTATAGTGTTATCTCTTTTATGCCTGCTTTTTTGCTCCATTCCATAACAGATCTTACCTTTTCAGCGCCCCATCTATGGCCTTTCCAGGGCTGTTTCATCAATTTTTTTGCAAACCTGCGGTTGCCGTCCATGATTATGCCGATGTGTTTTGGGATGTTTTTATCCATAAAACCTACCAGAAACAGAATCTGTATAAGATAATATTAATTATTCATAGTTTTATATATGTTTTGATTTTTTTGTTTCTCATTTCCCCAAGACCTTTACAAGTATTGTCCTTTCCCTCGCAGGCACATCAAAGTCTATGAACACTATCTGCTGCCAGGTGCCGAGATATGGTTTTCCATCTTCTATAGGTACTGTCAATTCCGGTTTTATGAACATGGACCTTATATGGCTCTTGCCGTTCTCATCATTCCATGTCTTGTGGTGCTCATAATCTATATTGGATGGTGCTATTTTTTCAAGGGCTGTCCTGAAATCTTTCTTCAGCCCGGGCTCAAATTCCATCGTAGTGATGCCGCAGGTGGATCCTGCTGAGAAAATATTTACTATGCCATCTTTTATCATACTGTCTTTCACTATCTTTGAGACATCTTCAGTGATGTCTTTTATGTCCAAGTCGTTTCCTGTTGAAATGCTGATTTTTTCTGTGAATATCTCCATATTACGCTTATATGAATCAATCTATTTAAATCTTGGAACTCTATTTCTTTCATGCTTGAATATATAACTCTTGCTATCGCATTGTTAGGCACCGGGCTTGCAGGCTGGCAGGATCTTAAGACATCTGGCGTTGAGGACAAGTATCCTGTTTTTATAGGCGTCAGCGGGATACTGATACATCTTATCAATTCTTATCTTACAGGGGTATGGTCCGGTTTTTATCATAGTATAATTATCGGTCTTGCGTTCCTTGTTTTCGGTTATATTATGTATTTTGCAAATCAGTGGGGTGAAGCTGATGTGCTTATACTTGGCGCTCTCGGCTTTCTTATACCCGGATCCCTGTCTATATTTGCAATAAGCGTGCCTTTTCCGTATTATGCTGCTATATTTCTTGCTACAGTCTTCATTGTAGGCGGGATATATTCGCTGCTATACAGCTTTGTCCTCGCTTTGAGGACTCCCGGGTTTTTGGCCAGGTTCTTAGAGACTCTTGAGTCTTATTCTGCTCGTTTCCTTAACCTGTCTGTTATACTTTTCATAATATCTATTCTTGCAGTAAGGTATGTGCAGGACAATTTCTATTTCCTGAGCGATATATTGCTCAGGCAGACTTTTGTGCTTTATCTCTTTTTTGCGGCAGGGTTTGTCCTTGTGTCTTTCTCTAAAGCTATAGACTCTTTTGTCTTCCGCAAGGAGGTTGATACATCAGACCTGTGTGAGGGTGATGTGCTTGCTGAGAAGATAGAGACCAAGGATTCTTCTTATTCTAAAAAGCTGTCAGGCAAGCTTTTTGTCGGTCTTGAGATAAAAGATATAGAATTTATAAGAAAGACAAAGAAAAAGGTCTGGATAAAGGAAGGAATCCCGTTTGTGCCTACATTCTTCTTTTCTGTCATCTTTGTGTGGCTTTTCGGGAATGTTTTTGCTTTTCTAATTTGATGTCTTTTTGTTAACATACTATTAATAAGAAATAAAAAAATCATTTCTTTTTCCTATGCCTCATCTTATGGTTCTTTTTCTTAAGCTTGTGTGTTCTTATCTTCGAGCTCTTTCTTTTCTTTCCACAAGGCATAGTCTTATCACCAGTTCTAAATATTTATACAGATTGATTTTTAAATCCATTGCTTTTCTGTCTTATATTGTTTACTATTATTCAAGAATCAGGGGGGAGCCTTCTGCCCTTCCTGTATGCCCCATGTTTGACAGCTGCTCTTTTAAATCTTTCAGTTCACCTGAAAGCATCTTGTTCTCTTTTCTGAGAAGGGCTATCATCTCTATAATATTGTTGCTGTCTTCTGGCATTATTGAGGTTCTGTTTTCTGAAATATTTTTTTCAATATTATCAATCTTCTCTTTCATTGCCTTGTTGATCCTTGCCTGGATATCTGTAAGTGATTTTGCGTCATCTTTTGTATTATTAGTATCATAAGACCCTTTCTGTAAGTTTTTGAATCCATATTTTGCAGCGTCTACAGATGTCTTAAGCTCATTTCTCATCTCAGAAAGCTTTCTGTCCTGTTCCTCTACAATATCTTTTATCTCTTCATTTGTGATGTAGTTTATTTTTCTTTTCTGCTCGTCTGCAAATATCCTGAGCTTTCTGTCCAGACTCTCTTCAAGCACATTCTTTGTTGAACCAGTCTGATCAATCTGCATCTTTCTGAAATTGCTTATGTCTTCTTTAAGCTGTGTTTCTGCCTTTTCTATCTTTGACAGTGAATCTGTCAGCTGGCTTTCAAGGCTGTTCATTTTTGCATCGTTTCTCTTTTCAGATTCTTCAATAGTTTTCGTGAACGTACCTGTGATAGATTTTACATTTTCCAGAGTGTTTGACAATTCGTTTTCAACCTTTTTCTCAAGGCCTCCCTCAACTTTTGACTGGAGGGAAAAAACAGTGCCTTTCAGGTCTTTGAAATCTTCAGTTATCTTTTCCTTGAGAATTTTCATCTCACCGAACCGTATGAGGAAATCATTAAGGCTTTCAGCCTTTAGCGCTTCTCTTGTCTTCTCAAGCTCTTCAAGCTTTTTTATGAATGTCTTTGCAGTGCTTGTCTCAAGCGCTTCGTCAATATTCTTCACGACGCCAACAATCTCTTTGCCTACATCGTTTACCTGCTCAAGATTTTTGTTCATCTCTTGTCTATGCTGTATTATCTTTTCTTCTATAAGCGTGATTTTCGTGTCTGTGTCATCTTTTAAAGATTCTATATCTTTTATACTGTTTTCCCTGATACTGTCTTCAACAGCTTTTGTCTGATCTGTCACATGCTTTATACTATCGTCAACATAATTCCTGTTCTCCTCAATTTTTTTCTCATATTCTGCGCTCTCTTTTTCAATGTTTTTCCTGATTGATTCTGTCATTTCCTTGATGTCTGATTTGATCTCAAGGTTTGAATTATTCAGGATCTTAAGGTCTGCCTCTATGTTTTTTTTAGAGTCTCTTATATTCTTCTCGAGTAGTTCTATACTTTTCTTGTGCCCGAGCTCAATTGACCTTATCCTCAGGCTTATGTCTCCTCTGTCTCTGTCTATAGCATTTCTTGTTTCATCTGTATTTGCCCTGTTCTCTTTCTCAATATTTTCAATCTTCTCTTTTGTGCTGCATTCCAGGATATTTATCATTTCCTTGAGGTTCTTTATCGTGTTTACGCTTTTTAGTATGTTGTTCACAAGCTTGTTGTTCGTGCTTTCAATTGTGCATATCTTTCCTTCAATATTCTTATGCCTGTTCTCTGTATATGTCCTGTCTTCAAGAATCTTGTCTTCAATGGCAGACAAAGATTTATTCAGGCTGTCTATTTCCCTCTGCACTTTTATGTTTCCTTCTTCCCTATCTTTTTTGACCATGTCTGCCATGTTCCCGACAGTTGCGGTGATATCTTTGTTGAATTTCTTGATGTCTTTGAATTCATCTTCAATCCTGCCATTTCTTGTGTCTGTAACTTCTCTTAGCAGGCTAATCTCTCTCTGTATGCCTGAAAGGATATTGTAGACTTTATCCTGCACAGCGTTAAGATTGGCATTGCTCTTCTGTTCTATCTCTTTTATCTTAGAATCTCTTTCCTTTAGCCCGGCATCAATGTCTGGTATTGCTAAATTTCCCAATCTTTCAGATATGCTATTGTTGAAATGTTCCTTGTTGGTATCAATATTATTTTTTGTATCTCTTACAGCTGTTCCAAGGACATTTATGTTTTTTTCAATATCATCAATTTTCTCTTTAAGTATCCTGTTTATTCTGGTCTGCATCGCTGAGATCTCTTCCATATTGCTTATTTTTTTATCACTATATCCCTGACCGCTTTCAGTTTTGCCTTTGTCCGGAAGGCTTCTTATCAATGCGACCTGTTCCGAAATATCTTCAACTTTCTTTTTTATCTCTTCGTTTGCATGTGTTATGTTCTTAATCTCAGAATCAAGCTTTCTTTTGTAGTCGCCTTTTATCGTGTCTATCTCTTCTTTTACCTGGTCTGTGTCTATATCAATGTCGATGCCGGCAGTCTTGTCACCTTTTTTATCAAGCATGTCTTTTATAGCATCCATGGCGTTTGATATCTTCTGGTTCGTGTATGTTTTTTCCTCTTCAATCTGTGTAGTCATGTCTGAGACTGCACTGTCAAGTTCTGCAACTTTTAGCTCTATGTTTGTTATTGTTCCTCCATCCAGCTCTTCTGATCCTGCTGTGGGTCCTGCACCAGTTCCTGTCTTATCAACAATCTTTATGAGCTTTTCCATGTTTCTTGCCAGTGTCTTTATCTTTATGCCTGTGTCTTTCTCAAGCTCGCGGATACTGACCTCGCTCTTGTCGCTTTTTTCTGTAAGAATCTTGGTCATTGCCTGTATCTTTTTTATCAGGTCCAGCATTCCCTGGTAGCTGTTCTCGCTTTTTCCTATGCTTGTGTCTATATTTCTGGTCCTTTCAATCTCGTCTGTCAACATCCCTATCTTCTTGTCGTATGATCCCAGTTCTTCCCTCACACCGCTTATGAGTGTAGCAAAATCTGTGTTTACCTTTTCAAAGTCATCATGTATCCTGTTGAATTCTGTTTCGCCTACAGGCTTCTTTTCTTCAAGGCTTGATATTGTCTCCTTAATCTTTGAAAGCTCGTCGAGAACTGTCACAAAGTCTGAATCAGTTGCTGTACCTTTTTCGTTTCCGCCACCTTTTTTTATTTTTTCGTCAAATATCTTAAGAGCATTTGACATGAGGTCTATCTTCTTGTTGAAGACAGCAATTTTTTCTGAGAATTCATGTATGGTTTCCTTGTTCTGTATAATATCCAGCCTGTCTGTGAGCGTAAGGTCCTCAATGCTTCTCAATGACTCCTGGGTGTTCTTGATATCTTTCAATGAGTCTGCATCCTCCAGACCCTGGATTATGTCTATGTTTTTCTTTATCTTTTCAAACACGCCTTCAAGACTGAGCATCTTCTTTTCAAGATCAAGCTCTATAATTTTTCTCTTGTTCCTGAATTCCTTAAATTCATCGATGAGATTGTCTATCTTTTCATCATTTCCTTTAGAATCAGATTTGTCAAACATTATCAAAACCACCAAGTCTTGTGATACTATCTGTTGCCTGCGCCTTTATCTAATTGTGATTACCTGTTATATATATCTTTTGCTGAAAGCTATTTTGTCAAGCCATATGAACCATGAGACCAGCACAAGGATTATGAGTCCGCCCTGCCACAGCATATTATGGGTGATATCGAAGATGCCGAGGCCGTACATATGAGTGAGATGGAATGTTGTTGCCAGCCTGATGATGTTTCCTATGAAGATTATCAGTATTCCCGCAGCAATCCCTATGGTTCTGGCTTTTATTCCTGCGTGACGTGTGGCTATGATGAGAGATAAAAGTGCAAGGAATGATTTCCATCCGCTGCAGTCTTTTATTATGTCTGCGGCAAGCATGCCAGTGGGTGTGGTTATGAAAAATGTGTTGTCTATCCTGAAAAAATCAGTTCCGAGAAGTGTCAGGGCATTTGATGTGAAGTGGCTTGTTACAGATATTATGTGGCTGAAATCATAGCCAGTCCAGATGATCAGATGCAGGGGTATTGCGAGAAGGCAAAATCTTATGAGAAATATGAAAGTGTCCCACATTCTGAGCTGGGAGAGGGTGAAACTCTTTGTTGTTTTTTTTTCAAACCTGTTCCATCTTGCTGTAAGGATGTTGTCTTTTTTTGTTCTTTTCCTATGATTCACCTAAGAACACCAAGCCAATATTGTGTTGATTTTATGATGCTACATACATCGGCTGCTCATGGCATGTCGGCGGCTCAAAAAATGTGTCGCATGTTGAGCATTTAGCGCCTTTTTCATGCTTCTCTATCTTGTGGCTCTTATCATGGTCTATCTCAATCTCTTTGCCGCATTTTCTGCATTTCCATTTCATGCTATCACTGGTCTTTATTTGTTTTGTTAGTTTTTAAAGTTTTCTGTTATGATGCGTTTTTCCTGTAGTCTGCATCAGCAATCTCTTTTATCTTTTTCGCTTTCTCTTTACCGATACCTTCTATCTTTTCCAGCTTATCCTCTTTTGCGTTCACAAACTTTTTTATCGTCCCGAACTTTTCAAGAATCCTTCGGCTCAGCTTTATGTTGATGTCAGGGAATCCTGATATTATGTATTCCTGTACCTCTTTTTCAGTCTTTGAGCGTCTTGTCCCTCTTAATGATATCTCTTTCTTGTCACAATGCTCGCGTTTTGCGAGGGCTATTACCATGTCTTTTGTCTCTTCAAGATCTCTTGTAGGTATTACCGGAATCCCGAAATCGCATGCTATGGATGCGAGAGCACCTCTTATTGCATTAGGGTGTATATTTCTTATGCCATAAAGGTTTTTTCCTTCAAGTATTATCAGAGGCTGTTCAAATGTGTCTTTCAGTGCTACAATCTGCCTGAACAGGCGCTTGTCGATTATTGATTGGAGGAAATCTTTCACTTCCTTTCTTTCAATACCTACCCTGTCTGAGATTATGATGTCGCCTACATCAAGCTGTTTCGGGACAGCCTCAATCTCTTTTGTCTCTGACAGTAATCTTATCAGCTTCTGTTCCCTGTGATCAATAAATATCTTTATCTCTTTTTTCTTCTTGTTGAAGCTTTCAAGAGAGCTCTGGCTCTTCGCTTTCCTGTTTATTTTTATCTCTACGTCCCCGTTGCTGAAGTTTTTTCTCAGGCTGTCAATCACTGTCTTCATCTTTCTTTCCTTGTTTCTCGTGCTCCAGTAGTAAGCCTCGTCAATTGTCCCTTTTGTCACAAGTATGTACACTTCGCCTTCTTTCTCTCTTCCTGTCCGCCCCCGTCTCTGTATTGTCCTTATCTCTGATGGTATCGGCTCGTAGAATATCACTGTGTCAACTTTTGGGATGTCAAGGCCTTCCTCGGCGACTGAGGTCGCTACAAGGATGTTATATTTGCCTTCCCTGAACATGTCAAGCGTCTCTTTCTGATTTTTTTGGGTGTTGCCTTTTTTCTGGCCAATGAATTTTACAGGTCTCAGGTCTTTGTTTTTTTCCAGTTCTTCAATTATGAGATCTACTGTGTTTATGTAGTGAGCGAATATGATAGCTTTTTTTCCGTCATTCACCTTACCTTTCACAATATCTACAGCTTTCAGGAGTTTTGGGTGCTTCCTGTCTTTTGAGGCAAGGTATGATGTCAGGATAGATGCCTGCTTCACATCGTCATCTGACAGCAAGGTCTTTGACGCTTTTGTGCTGTCTTTCTTGAGCTTTTCAATATATGCTTCAAGCTGGAGCACGCCCTGCGTCTGGATTAGCTCGATTGCATGGTTAAGCTTTATGCAGGCGGCAGTGTCTGAGATTGCTTTGAAATATATAGGGTTCCTGTCTTTTGCGACGATGGCTCTTAATTTACCCGACAGCTCAAGAAGCTCTCTTTTTGAAATCTGTGCGTCTTTTATGATGTTCAGGGACATGAGGAATTGTATCCGTCTTTTTTTTGCATTCTCAAGATATTTGCTTATCTTTTTGAACTCGTCCGGGAACTCTATCTTGACCCATTCTATCCTGGTCTTTTTGATATACGGTTTTACATCCCAGTCATCTTCGTTTCTGATCTCGACATTTTCGCAGTAGAGGTTTCCGCATATTGCTCCGATTTTTTCTTTCGTGCTTCCGGGACTTGCGGTGAGGCCTAGAATGAGTGGGGTTTCTGCCTGTTCTGCGTATCTTTTTGCAATAAATGTGTATGCGTAATCTCCTGTCGTCCTGTGCGCCTCATCAAAGACTATTATTGAGAACTGTGATAAGTCAATCGTGCCTTTTATGATGTCATTTTCAATCACCTGCGGGGTCGCGAATATGACTTTTGAGCTTTTATATATGTCTCCTCTTTTTGCCGGGGCGACCTTTCCTGTCAGTATCTCGAACTTTTTCGTATCTATCTGTTCCGGATCCATGAGGTCTGAGAAGCTTTTGAGGTGCTGTTCGACAAGTGGTTTGGTAGGTGCCATTATGAGTGCTTTTCTGTTCTTGTCTTTGTTTATCCTGTGCGCTACGATGCCGAGTGCTATGATTGTCTTGCCTATGCCTGTGGGCAGGACTACCAGCGAGTTCTTTTTTGCGCATGTCGCTATTATGTTTTCCTGGTACTTTCTTCTTTCAATTGTATCTTTTTTTAACAGAGGGTGGCTGAGGTATTCCGGCATGAATTATTTTTGTTGAAGAAGGAATAAAAAGATAGGTTTTTGGTTAAAAAGAAAAAAAAGAAAAGGTACCCTGGATGGCGTGGTTGTGTTATGCTGACCTTAAACTATTGGGTTCGGATTGATGTGGCAGGTCAACTTGACATTTCCGCTTGGTGTTACTATTGCTTTCCAGTCTGTTGTTAAGGGGCCATAGCCTGTCCAGCACATAAGGGTTGGATAGTCCTTATTAGTCATGACCATTGCTTTAGGTGGTGGGACTTGATTTGCAGGTAGAGTGGCATGGCATGTGATCTTGCTGTTGCCGTTCTTACTGTCGGTGAAAACGTTGTGGCCACTAGCTGGTGCAAAGAAAATACCTCCAGTTGCATTCACTAAATTGCAATTAATATCTTTCTGAACCACAGCAGGACCATTAGCAAAGGTCATAGATATTCCCAATACCAATACAGCTAGCAGCGATACCAAAACTGTCGTTTTTTTCATATAATCTCCTCCCTTCTTTGGGTATTTACTATATGGCAAAGTATATAGTCAGGACTGCCCTGTGTCATTACGCCCCTCCTCGGCGTTCAGTATATGTAGTTAATAGTTAAGGGTTTGGATATTTTTTTGACTAATATAATTGGTGCTGAAAATATTTAAGTGATAACAATGTTACTTAGTAGTGAATTAGCTGTTGTGTTTTAGAAGAAAAGAAAAAGAAAAGGTAGCCGATACATCACTCCTTTCAGGCAGGTTACAGAACTGGAACATACATTTCTTCGGATGGGTTGAAGTGGCAGCTTTGCATTACTTTCCCGCTTGGTGTTATCACTGTTTTCCAGTTTGTTGTACCGCGGTATATACCGTCTATGAGACTAATGCATATAATATTTGGATGTGTTTTATGATTCATATGCATTGTTTTAGTTGGTGGGGTTGCTCCATTAGGTAGACTGGTATGGCATGTAAGCTTTCTGTTATCGTTCTTATCGTTGGATGCAACGATGTGGCCGTCAGATGTAAAAATTTCAGGATATACAGTATCTGGTACATATATAGCACATAATCCATCTTTAATAACAATAGCCGTGGCAGTATCAGCAGCATAAGCACTGATTCCACTAAATGCCAGTAGAACTAAAAGCGATACCAAAACTGTCGTTTTTTTCATATTATCTCCTCCTTTCTTTGGGTATTTACTATATGAC
>WTCA01000041.1 GCA_013138805.1 archaeon
CATATAATCACACAAGATATTATTATTTCAAATATTTATAAATATATAGGATATGTGTTATTAGTGAGTGTTGAAAACTGAATTCTAAGCTTATCTAAGAATATTTGCTAAGACCTTTTTAGTTGAATTGATTTTTAAAAGTGATACGATAATATTGTACTCTATGTTCTTTAAAGGACCGCTGTGCCTGAAAATATTTAGGAGATATTCCTGTGCTTTTTTTGTCCTGAGCAGATCATCAATTCCGTCTGTCCTGTATCCTTTGTCAAGTATGAGGCCTGCAATGTCTTTGCCTGAGATTATCGCTGCGTATATTCCTTCACCAGTGAGGCCTGATGCAAATCCCGCAGCGTCGCCCGCAAGATATATTTTTTCAAATTTGTGTCCTTTATAGTCATAAGGTATCTGAGCAGCATAGAATTGTGCTCCTGAGACATCTATATCTTTTTTGTTGAGCCACTTCTGAAAATTCTTTTTTAGCATTTGAGGTGATATATCTTTTATGTCAGCATATGCACCAATTGATGTAAATTCATCATGAGGAAATATCCAGGCATATCCTGTTGAGAACAAGTCTGCGTCAAGAAAATATTCCAGGTCACTGAAGTTTTTATTGACAAGATAATGGAATGCCATACCCTTCTTTTCTGTCTTCAGGCCAAGATATTTTCTGACAATTGATAAGCTTCCGTCTGCCCCTACAAGATGCCTGAAAGCAATCTCTTTCCCGTCTGTAATTACAGAAGATTCCCTTATTTGGGATACTCTTGTTTCTGTCCTTATCTCTGCTCCTGCTTCTTTTGCTTTGTCAATAAGATATTGGCTGTATTTTACCCGGTCTATTGTTGTTATCTTAGGGCTTTTTTTAAAGAATTTTGTTTTCCTGCCTTTGACATTTATATAGACATTATTGAAACCTATTTCATAAATATTTTCTGGGATAAGATCAAGTACTTTTTCTGTAATTCCTCCGGCACAGGTTTTATGACCTATGCTGCTGTCATTGCTTATGGCGTCGCTGTTCTTGTCCAGGACCAGTACCTGCTGTCCTGCTTTTGCCAGATCATATGCGCATTCCAGACCTGACGGGCCGGCTCCTATGATAACTGTATCATATTGTTGCATAGAGTCACATTCACATATTTCCCATCATGCCTTTGAACATCTTTGCCATGGGACCGCGCTTGAACATCTTGCCGCCCTTGAACTTCTTCATCATCTTCTTTGTCTGGTCATAGTGTTTTATGAAATCGCGGACATCTTCGGGTTTTGTGCCTGAGCCTTTTGAGATTCTATCGTATCTCTGGCGGTTGAGGACATCCGGCTTTGACTTTTCCTCTTTTGTCATTGAGTCAAGCATGAATTTCCATTTTACCATCTTCTCTTCCTGGACATCAAGCATGTCTTTTGGAATCTTGACATTTCCCATACCCGGCATCATCTCAAGTATTTTTGAGAAGGAGCCCATCTTTTTTGTGCTTTCTATCTGATCGTAGAAGGCGTTGAGGTCAAAGTCCCCTTTCATGATATCCATAGCTTTTTCAGGATCTATCGCTTCTTTTGCCTTTTCTAAAAGAGTTTCAAGGTCGCCCATGCCCAGAAGGCGTGAGACAAATCTTACAGGGTCGTAGATTTCCAGGTCTTGTGGCTTCTCGCCCATGCCAAGGAATTTTACATTGACATCTGCTGCATGGCAGGCTGACAATGCGCCACCGCCTTTTGCCGAGGAGTCCATCTTGGTGACTATGACACCTGTTAGGCCTACCAGGTCATTGAATGTTGATGCCTGTTTCTCTGCTGCCTGGCCTATGTCACCGCTCATCACCAAAAGCTTCTCGTCTGCCTTCAGTATCTTGTCAATATCTTTGAGTTCTTTTGCAAGCTCGCCGTCTATTGCTGAACGGCCTGCCGAGTCCACGATTATTATGTCTTTCTCTTTGAGTTTTTTCAGGCCTTCCTTTACAATCTTTACAGGATCTTTCTCTTTCGCGTCGCCGTAGACTTCTATTTTCACCTGTTTTCCTAAGGTCTTCAGCTGTTCATATGCGGCAGGACGCCAGGTATCGCAGGATATGGCACCCACGGAAAGACCGTGCTTTAAGTAGTATTTGGCTATCTTTGCTGTCGTTGTCGTCTTTCCGGAACCGAAAAGGCCGAGCAGGAGTATTTTTTGCTTTTCCAGCTTTATCTCTGCCTTGCTTTTGCCGAGGAATTCCACAAGCTCCTTGTATACTATGTCCACTACATGCTCTCTTCTTGTAAGTCCTGCGGGAAGGTCGTCTTTCAGCGCTTTCTCTTTTATGTTTTTTGACAGCTCAAATACAAGCTTTACATTGACATCTGACTGGATAAGGGTGCGCTGGATATCTTTTATAAGGGCTTCAACCGCTCCTTTGTCTGCTACACCTAACTTTGCGAACTTTGATATTGAGTCTTTCAGCTTGTCGAACATGCATCTAGTTTGTTAAGAAGTTTTAAATAGGTTTTCTGGGGGTAAATGTGTTTTTTACAGATTCTTTTTTTTATATAGTTTTAACATATCTCAAAATTTCTATCATTATCAAGACAGCCTAAAATATCATCCGGTGTTCTGAAATCGAGATTGTAATCATCCAACATCAGGAGATCTTTTCCTACATCTGAAAGAACACGCTTAAATATATTTACATCTGATACTCTTGTATGGGGCTTAAACACTTCATTGCGCATAATATAAGGGTATAAGACTGAAGCTGTTTTTAAGAGATTGCTCGTTTTTCGGTCATCATCTCTTTCATCCCCACACGAATCACTGCATAAACCGGCAATAGTCAATGCCTTTTCCATATGATCCAGCAATGGTGCGTCTTTCCACAAATTTGTCTTTGCATTATAGTAGGAAAATGGCAGTGGTTTTATCTGTTCCATGTTATCTTCCCTGATACGTGTTCCCGGAAAAGGAGTAAGGATATTTGCTAAAATATCAATATCAACATAAGCCAGCTTTTGGTCAAGAGCAACCAGATAAATCAATTCCAGATAAAGATCCCTGAATATAGATGCATCATCATGATGGCTCATGATATAAGATAGACCTATAGCTGCCTGTTTTTTATATTTCTCCAGATCTCTCGGAAATTGTCTCACACCTTTTCCTTCCGCTTCCCGCATAGGATTATCGCGTACAGCACCATACCATCTTCGCCCGCATTTTTCAGCAGAATCTCCTATGAAATCTCTTCCGATAAAAAAAGCGACTTCAGCGTCAATCTGCAACACTGTCTTCAATAAATATTTATAATTCTCACCTACAAGAAGGTATGGATCTGTGAAAAAAGATATCATGTCTGCTTTTGAATAATTGATTGAAGACAATAAAGCCTCAGTGTTTTTCCTGTTCTCTTTTATGAAAGGGTTATTGCCTGAAAATGATATGATATTCCTCGTATCTTTTAACTCATCACATGATTTTATATCAGATATTGTCTGATTCATAAAACCTGAAAGAAAATCAGTATCATCTACATCATATTTTGGCGAAGAGCAATAATAACAATTATGAGGACAATAATTAGTTGTAGGCAAATGAGACAAAATTGATTCAACACCATTTACAGTGTCCATCGAGATTGTTATTTCAGACACTTTATTAAAATCAATCTTAGGAAAGCTTCCGTATCCCCTGCCTGAGACTGCATCTGCTGAACGATAATAAAGACCATCAGGCAATTTACCTGTAAAAGAGTTGCCGTCTTTGATTATTGTTTTATCTTTTATACCTTCATAAAAATCAAGAAGCGGCTGCGAACCGCCTGCAACAAATGCACCCAGCGAGCTTTGACGAAACTCATTCTTTGTCTCGGAGGAGATATTGAAATGAGAGCCGCCACCAATAGTTATTGTATCCGGCGATACTTTCTTTAAACAATCAGCCATACCATACATAAATTGAGATGACTGGGTCCATGCTGACAGACCGGCAATAGTTTCATTATCCTGAGGAATCTTATCAAAAATCTTTCTGTGAACATTTTCCAAGCGTAAAATATCCGGCAATTCGTCTATTTCAATCACTATAGCCTCTTCGGGCAGAAGCTTATACTCTATACCTCTGGTGTCACAGGCATATCCTGTAAACATCAAGCCCCTATTGGTGTCTGCAGGCGGAAGCACTAAAATGTATCTATCGTCTTTAATCTTTTCCCTAAGATTTGTATTGATGAGAGATAGTACCATTACATATCTAAATAGTAGTAAATTTTTTAAAGGTTGCTATGTGGAAGTGTTTTAAATATGTTTTTGGGGGGTAAATGTGTTTTTGATTTCCTTTTCCCGCTCTTTCTGATCTTTTTATTTACCCCAAACAGTTCTGATGGCTTCGCATACATATTCAATCTCTGCATCACTCATAGAGGGATAGATAGGTATTGATATTGCATGCTCCATCGCCCTTTGGGTGTTCGGGTAGTTATCGCTGCCATTGTACAGATATTGGTGAAGCGGCTTAAAGACAGGTCTTTCACAAACGATGCCCTGATTTTTCATTTCCCTGATATAATGATTGGGAGATTCCACTTCAATGACATACCTGAAATAAATCCCCCCGTCTGACGGAATTTCCTGCCCAAGATTATTGAAGACTTCATCATAAATTCCTGCAATATCCTGGCGTCTTTCGATAAAACTGTCAAGCTTCTTTAATTGTTCCCTACCGATCACAGCCTGAAGATCTGTCAAAGAATAATTATAGGATTCTGAATGTTTCTGAGTCTTGTCATATTGTGTCAAACTGTTCAGGCTCTCAATGATATCAGCAGAATCCGATATTACCATACCGCCATGACCTCCTGAAGTCATGCATTTTGTGGCATAGAATGAAAAGATGGACAGATTCCCAAAACTGCCCACTTTTTTTCCATCATGACTTGCACCTATTGACTGTGCGCAATCCTCAATGACAGGTACTCCGGATTCCCGGCCCAGCTCTATGAATCTGTCAATCCG
>WTCA01000073.1 GCA_013138805.1 archaeon
CTAAAACACCGACATCTTTGCCAATCTCAAGCCATGCCCATGCCCAGACTACAGCCTCAAAGGCGCGCACAAGGTCGCCCTTATCAATAAAATGCTGCGTATCGGAGATATATGCTTTTATGTTCACTAGAAACTCTTCACCCTTGGAACCCGAAGCCTTCACCTTGACTACTTCTTTTCCGCACTTATCAAGCCATTTAAGCGTCTCTGCCTTAAGCTCGTCCTCGACACCCATAAGAATCAGTTCTATTTTTTCTTTATCTTCCCAAGAAGCTTCTTTTTCATGAGCATCTTGTCTCTTGTCGCCTTGAAATTGCCGCCTGAAGATATCTTCTTGTCTATCTTGTCCTCTTCGCTCTTTATCGCATCAAGAAGGAACGACATATTCTCCTCAAGTGATATTATCCTTCTAAGTCCCCATATAATCCCGGCAATCATAACGATTATGAGTGCGAGGATATATGTCTCTGTACCGATTATCATATGATCACTATACTTATTTTTGCACGTATCAATTATATATACATTATCTAAAGCTCTCAAGGAATTCTTCCTCGGAAAAATTAAGCTTTGCAGGAATAATCAGGCAATGTGGATGCTCCCCGAAATCAGCCTTTTGAAAATCCTTTATCATACCGTACCTGATAAAGCTTCCTTTTCCAAGATGAGCGCATGCAATAATCTTCGTCTCGGAAGAGAATATCCCGTCCTTCACCTTCTTCTCAAGATCAAGCAAAATGCTCATGCCCTCGCCCGCATCCATGCCTATATCAAGCAGGACAAGGCTGTGCATTCCGTTACTTAGGTTATCTGAGATGTTCTCATAAGGCGATGTCGGAAAATAATTGTCCTGAGGTCTTGGCAGGCTCACAGCCTTGCCGAACTTATACAGGGAAAGCCCTGTCTCGGCAACAGCGGTAAAAACAGATGATGAATGCACTATCTCAACCTTTATTCCCTTCTTCCGCGCCTCAAGAATAATTTCTGCATGGGTCGTGGCAGACAGTGGATCCCCACCGACAAGAAGCACAGTATCTTTCTCAATGGCAGAACTGATAATCTTCCCGCTCTCCTCAACACCTTTCCTGTCAAGCACAGTTATCTTTTTTTCGATAATCTTCTCAAGGTAGGATATATCAATCTTAAGTGGGCAGGTATATAGCTCAAGAAACACTTTTTCTGCCTTCCTGCACGCTTCAATCCCGCTCAGAGAGATGTCTTTCTCATCACCAATTCCAAGCCCGATTAAATATAACATGATCAATAATTCAAAGAACAATTTTTTAAGCTTTCGCCTTATTGGTTTGAGATGCATTCTTTCTCAATGAATAGGAGACAGTTGCTCTGTGTGGATAAGTATATATATTGTCTGCAATTATCTTGAAATCTTTATCCTGTGTCTTTCCATAGTAGAATCGTTCTGTATATTTGACACCTTCTGTTGTAATCTCTTTTTCAGTTAAATCAAGAATTATAGTATCATCAATTGTTGCAGCTTCATCTCCTTTGAGATATAAGCTCATAGATGTATCATCACGGCTTCTTAAAAACATGAAGCCCAGTCTGTTTTCCTTGATTAAGATAGTGCCGTTGATTCCATGGTCTTGGATGTTGTCCTTATCTTTGATAAGCATAATCTCATGAGGTATAAATATCTCATAGAATCCATCAGCATCGGGCTCAATCTTTATTTCTTCTGCAGATATACCAAATAATCTGGGCTGATTTTCCAGTTTGTCTGTTGCTGATTCTAAGAGATCCTGTAAACTTGCTTTCGGTTTAGAATTCATCATTATTTATTATCAAGGAGATTGATGCTTTTTTTTTGTTCAAGCAGTGCGTCAATAACTTGTATAAATTCGGTATCTATATGTCCTGTATATCCCTCATTTTGTGTATCTAATTTAAGGACTCCATAATCTTCTTTTTTTATCTGGTTACTGTCTTCAATACGGTCCGGATTTTTTATAATATAAAATAATGTAATATTGTCTTTTTCAAATTTACCATATCTATAGAAAGAATTACCTAATTTGATGTCTCCTCTTTCTGGCAGTTCATTTATGTCTTCTTTAGGTATTTGTATATCTCCATTCTCTCTATCAGAAGCCATACCAAGACTGATAGTCGCAAGGATGACACTTCCTACGCCCAAAGTTATGGCAAAAAGAAATTCAATCATGTTAATCACTTGTTTCTGTATTTATCATCCACAAGCTCACCAAGGCTTATAGTTGCAAGGACAACACTCCCCACGCCCAAAGTCACAGCAAAAAGAAACTCTATCATGATAATCACTTAAATACTATTTTAAGCTCAGAAGTTTATATCTTTTGCCTTTTTAGGCAGGAACTCCGTCGCTTAAACCAGAAAATAAAGTAATATATATCTTATGTACAAGAATCTCAGATCCATTCGTAAGCAGATCTATTATTTTTATGGCAACTGCATCGTCTTCAGAAATGTGTATCATGCCTTTCTCATCCGCAGTATAACTTCTGCCATATTCAAAAATAACAGAAGGCGTCGGCGTGATTATCCTGTCCTCAAGCGCCAGATGAATTGCGGATTTGAGAAGCGCATCATCAATTTCAAATGTAATCTTATATTGCTCAAGCTCATTTCCTATCTCTTCATCAAGCTTTTTTGCAAGAGTATCATAATAATCTTTGTTCTTCCTCTTTTCATCAGTGAATGTTTCTTTCACTTTCGCATATCCGTCCTTTACTATCTGTGCAATGTCCCGGAAAACAACAGCTCCGAACTCTGCGGAATAAGATATGAGCAGTTTTTCATCATCAGAAACAGCAGTCACATCAAGAGGGACAGACAAGGTTTCGTCAAGATATGCCTGACGTTCATTCAAAGGGTATTCTATATTAGTTATAGGAATATCAAATATATCTTTATATCTGAAAAGTTCGGCATATTTGTTCTTGCCAGAGATTTGGCATAGTTCTACGCATATATCCCCCATAATTCACATATACACTCAACAATATAAAAATATATCCCTTAAAATCTATCTATGAACCTCAAAGAAGCACTAAAAGATAGAATCCCCCAAAAAGATGCGCAACACATATACCGCGCTTTTGAGATAATAGGCGACATAGCCATAATCCAGGTACCCAAAGAGATAGAGCAGCATAAGATGCTCATAGCCAAGACTCTATGTACTCTTCACAAGAATATAAAAGTAGTCATAAGAAAGATAGACGAAGTATCAGGAAAATACAGGGTCGGAAAATACGAGATTCTGATAGGCGAAAGGACAGACACTATCTATAAAGAAAACGGCATACGCCTGAAAGCAGACCCGACAAAGGCATATTTCTCATCCCGCATGAGCACTGAAAGGGAAAGGATGACAGAGCAGATAAAAGACGGAGAAAAAATAATCTGCATGTTCGCAGGCATAGGCCCGTATCCTATAAACATAGCCAAAGTAAAGGATGTAGATATAAAAGCAGTAGAGATAAACCCTGAAGCCACAAAACTTTTTGCAGAAAGCCTGAGATTAAACAAGCTGAAAGGGAAGATAGAGATATTCACAGGCGATGTAAAAGATATAGTGCCTAATATCCTCGGAAACTTCGACCGCATCCTGATGCCTGCCCCAAAAGATGCCCCAGAATTCCTTGAAATAGCTCTGCAAAAAGTTAAAAAGGGCGGCATCATAAATTATTATGCTTTCGTCCCGCAAGAAGATTTCGCAGGCCTGGGATCTGATGTCAAAAACAAGTGCGAAAAATTAGGCAAAAAAGTAAAAATCATTGCAAAAAGAAACTGCGGCAACATAGGCATCTGCCAGTTCCGTGCGGCAGTGGACATACAAGTCCTTGATTGATATTTATATGGGGCCTTAGGGTAGCTTGGTCATCCTTGGGGGCTGGGGGTCCTCAGACCTGCGTTCAAATAAGGTTAAGATCTGTCTTTTCCTCTGAAAGTCGCAGGGGTCCCATTTTTCTGTTCTTATCTTAAAAAATCAGCAATCCAGCCAGATTGATACAAGTATGTTATGTTCTAGATGATTTTGCAACAAAACCAGATATAAGTTATTGTACTGTACAAGTAATCTATATATGAGACTTCTGCACAAATAATTGTAGGTTGTAATGTCTAGGTCCGGATTGCTGTTTGCATTAAGTATTATACTGTCTTTATCAGTTGTTATTTATAGTCCTATAATTGGTTCTGCAGTTTCTGCAGTAAATTTAACAGCAGAAACAACAATCAATTCTCCCGTAGATGAGATAAACATCAACCAGAGTGATCAATTTAAAGTTACATTTATTTCACAAACGATTTATAGTGAAAAAAATATGACAATTTATATCCCTCCAAACAACAAGACCTCAACAGATAATGAGCCATATTTTATTGTTGATAACAGTTCTAATTATTCATTTTGTTCTCCTGGTATGAATTGTGATACTACTGCTATGACTTTTGCAGATTCTGCCGGTTATGTAAATGGTAAGGTTGTAAATTTTACATTTTATAGTAGAACTTTTAATACAGATGCAAATATAGAAATTTTCTTCAACGCAACACCCATAAACACACAGACAAGACTCCACACCAACTGGACAGGTGTGATAGACACAGATATCTATTCAACCGAAATTCCGCTCAAAATAAATCCCCCCAACCTCACACTCTCAGATAATGCACTATATTACAATTACACAAGAACAGTCTATGTAGGCGACAATCACAGTTTGAATGACCTTCGTATTACAAATTTGGGTTATGGATATGCCTACAATGTCACAGCGACAGCCCAAAACCTTACAGGCAATGTGAAAATACTTTTTGATGAGACTATATTTATCGTTGAATCTATAGCTCCATGGACACAGCTCCCTATAAACTGGACCATAAATGCAAAAGAATTAGGGACTTCAAACATATCAATAACAGTCCAGGACCAGACTGGCGACTACAACGACACCATAAATGTCACGATAGATGTAGTCAACCTAACAGTCACCTCATCAATACTGCAGGACAGCCCAAAGATAGACGAGATGATAACTGTCGTGGCAAACATAACAGGCAACGCATCAGAACTTCTGCAATCTTTCACATATATCTATGCAA
>WTCA01000091.1 GCA_013138805.1 archaeon
ATTCCTTTTGTTTATGGTCGGTCTGAACCTGAATTTTCGGGTGATAGGCGATGTCGGAAAAACATCATTATTGACCGGTATCGGTCAGGTCATCTTTACATCACTTATCGGATATTCTATTATAAGATTCTTATTAGGCTTTTCAAATATTATCGCAATATATCTTGCTATAGCTATCTCTTTCAGCAGTACGATCATAATCATGAAACTTCTGTCAGACAAGAAAGATTTAGAGGCACTTTATGGAAGGATATCTATAGGTTTTCTTATTGTGCAGGATCTTATAGCTATATTTGTACTGACCCTGATATCATCGATCCAAAGGGGGAACAGTGTGACTGGGTTTGCTTTTGAATCTGTAATAAAAGGGGTTGGTTCCATAATTGTCCTGATTTTGATAAGCCTATATATTTTCCCTCATATGACTAAGCTGATTGCGAAATCTCAGGAATTTTTGATGCTTTTTGCTATCAGCTGGTGTTTTGCAGTAGCATCAGTATTCAGCTACCTTAACCTTTCAATAGAAGCGGGGGCATTGCTTGCGGGAATAAGCTTGTCTATGACACCAAACCATTATGAAATAAGCTATAAGATGAGACCTTTGCGTGATTTCTTTATAATACTGTTCTTTGTGATGCTGGGTTCTCAGATGGTTTTTGCCAGCATCTCTCAATATATTGTGCCTGCAATCGTATTGTCCGCGTTCATCCTTATCGGAAACCCTCTGATTGTGATGACATTGATGGGGTTATTGGGTTACACGAAGAGGAACAGTTTTCTGGCAGGCCTTACTGTTGCTCAGATCAGTGAATTCTCTTTGATCCTGATTGCACTGGGGGTCAAGATGGGCCACCTGACAGGCGAAATAATCTCTTTGATAACATTGATTGCGTTGATAACTATCGCAGGCTCTACATATATGATAATCTATTCAAATCAGCTGTATAGGCTCTTATCGAGATATCTCGTCCTGTTTGAAAGACCGGGGAGAAAAATTGATGAACATAAATATCACAAAGATGAGAATTATGATATAATACTTTTCGGGCATGATGATATTGGCTATGATATCACGACATCATTGAAAAAAATAAAAAAGAAATTTCTTATCATAGACTATGACCCAAAGGTTATAATAAACTTATCTAAGGAGGGATATGACTGTAAATATGGGGATGTGAATGATACAGAACTTCTTGATGAGCTGAATTTTTCAAAATCAAAGATGATCATCTCTACAATACCTGCAATAGATACGAATCTGTTGCTGATCCGGAAGGTAAAAGATGTGAATAAGGATGCGATAATTTCGGTTGTAGCACAGCAGATTGATGATGCCCTAAAGCTCTATGATGCGGGAGCCACTTATGTCATAATGCCTCATTTCTTAGGCGGACGCCAGGCATCGACATTGATTGAGAATAATCAATTAAGCCTTAGCGGGTTCCTGAATGAGAAGGTTGCCCATATTGAAAATCTGAAACTGCGAAAGGGTATGGGGCATGAACATCCAAAATATATTCATCATTAGGTTTTTTGTCTGATATCTGTATTTATATTATCTTTTCTTGAACAAGAAGAAGGAATAAGGTAACAATATAAAAAATAATCGGCATATATATTTATCAGGTTGATTCTTATGGCAGATGCATCTGAGACAGGAAACGGAAACCCTTTTGAGAACGCAATGAAAGATATGGAAAAGGCGGGAGAAATTTCAAATATTCCTCTTGAGAGCCTTGAGGTTCTGAAGAAGCCTAAAAGGACATTACAGGTTACATTTTCTGTCAAGATGGATGACGGTAAGATAAGGTATTTTGAAGGATACAGGATTCAGTACAATGATGCGCGAGGCCCTACTAAAGGAGGGATAAGATTTCATCCCAATGTCAATCTTGATGAGGTCAAGGCTCTTTCTTTCTGGATGGCTTTAAAATGCGCTGTTGCTGACATACCTTACGGCGGTGCCAAAGGCGGTGTCACCCTGAACCCTAAGGAATATTCAGCGACTGAGATTGAGAGGATATCAAGAGGGTATATAAGGGCTGTGCACAGCTTTATCGGTCCGAGGATTGATATACCTGCGCCTGATGTCTATACCAATCCGCAGATTATGGCGTGGATGCTTGATGAGTATGAGAAGATTGAAGGGAAGCATGTACCTGGAGTCATAACAGGGAAGCCTGTTGAGGTCGGGGGGAGCAAAGGTCGCGGATCTTCTACATCTATGGGCGGCGCCTATATATTGCGTCATATGAAAGATAAGATGGGTATTATTGGCAGTAATCCGTCTGTTGCCATACAGGGCTTTGGCAATGTCGGGCTTAATATTGCAAAAATCCTTTCTGAATGGGGCGGCTACAAGATTGTAGCTGTCAGTGATTCTAAGGGCGGTATCTATGATAAGGATGGCCTTGATGTGAAAGGCGTCATCGCGCAGAAAGAGAGCAAGGGCACTGTCGTGGGATTTCCCGGGACAAAGAAGATAACTAATGAGGAGCTTTTAGAGCTTGATGTTGATGTGCTTGTGCCATCAGCTCTTGAAAATCAGATAACCAAAGGCAATGCGGACAGGATAAAGGCAAAAATCATTCTTGAGATGGCAAACGGTCCTGTGACTTTTGATGCTGACAAAATATTTCATAAGAAAGGCTGTGTCGTGATACCTGATATACTTGCCAATGCAGGCGGTGTTATAGTCAGCTATTTTGAGTGGGTGCAGAACCTTAAAGGGTTCTATTGGGTTGAGGATGAAGTCCTTCTAAAGCTTGAGCTGATGATGATTGAGGCATTCAAGAATGTTCTGGAGCATGTTGAGAGGTTCAGTACAGATTACAGAACTGCTGCATATATTCTTGCAATTAACAGGATACTTGTTGCTGAGCAGATGAGGGGAAGCCTTTGAGGCATAATTATTTATTGTTTTTTACCTATCTTTTAGAGGGTTGATATGGCAGACTATAAGATTATTTTCAATAGAGATGACTGCATCGGCTGCGGTGCATGCGTCAGTGCCTGTTCTGATAATTGGGAGATGGAAGATGCAGGCGACAAGGCAAAGCCGAAAAAGGTTGAGATATCTGATAAGGAATACGCTTGCAATAAGGAGGCTGAAGATGCCTGTCCTGTTGATGCCATTATAATTGAGGAAAAAAAGTGATTCGTATGGTTGAGAAAAAAGGAAAAATCACAAAAGATATGCCTGTTCAGGAGATTCTGACTAAATATCCTGAAACAATATCTGTATTTCAGGATCATGGCCTGCACTGTATCGGCTGTTTTGCTGCTGCCTTTGAGACACTTGAGCAGGGAGCTATGGCTCACGGTCTTGATATTGACAAGCTTTTGAAGGATTTGAATCTGTCTTTAGAAAAAGAGAAACACTAATTATTTTAAATTTTTATAATACTGTTTATATCTTCTACATTCTTCTCTATCGTGTCCATCTTGTTGACTGCGTCCCTCAGAAGTGTTGTGCCTGTGTCCCTGCTGGACTTGAGCTGTTCTACAATCTTTCTGAGCTCACCTGATTCATGTTTGAGCGAGGCTATCTGCGCCTTTATCTCATTGAATTTTTTGAGGCTTATGAACAATGGCCCTACCTGTGGGTTTACAATCTTTTTAGGGAGTGGCTCTGCCGGCTGAAAATTATCTTCCTGTGTGACTGTTGTCTGGTTGTCATTGTTTTCTAGTCCACCCAGGTTCATGCTGTTGAGCTCTTCTTTTATCCTGGCAAGCTCATCCTTGTGAGAGTCTTCCTGTGCAGGCTGAAATTGTCTGTCCATAACTTTCACAACAATTATTTCTTTTAACATCTATATATATATTTTAATCTGTTTCAGGCATTTTCAAGATCTTCTATGATAAGCTCGTTTCCTTTGACAGTTTCGCATACTTCACCGCATTTTGGGCATCTGAGGAAATGCACATGGCCTGGCACTTCAATTTCACCTTCAAAGCTGCAGGAACATTTTCCTTTTGCATCAATCTTTTCTGCTTCAATCCTGATACTTTCAAGATCTGTTCCTCTTCTCATCTCTTTCAATGTGCTTAGAAATACTTCTTTGTCAGCTCTCATTGCACCCAGTTTCACTTTTATGTCTCTTGGGTTTTTCTCAAGATCGTTCAGGACATGCTGTACTGCAGAAAATTCATGCATGATATTATTTTAATGGCAA
This sequence comes from archaeon, assembly GCA_013138805.1. Lineage (GTDB taxonomy): Archaea > EX4484-52 > EX4484-52 > EX4484-52 > GLR71 > GLR71. The sequence goes on from WTCA01000091.1 coordinate 4,179, forward strand.
TGTATAAATATTAAGTATGATATCTGGTGGGAAAAGTCCTGAAAGGCCTGTCGTTGTCTGCGGCATAGGCAATTCAACACGCGGTGATGATGCGTGCGGACCGTATGTTGTTAAAAAGCTGAAAGATAAAGATTCTCGTCTTAGTCTTATCGATTGCGGTCTCGCTCCTGAAAATTTCACCGGTAAGATAAAGCATATTAATCCCAGGATGATAGTGATTGTAGATGCAGCGGATTTTGGTGAGGATGCAGGTCATTTTGAGAAGATAGATATTGAGAAGATAAAAGGCCAGCTGATGTCAACGCATAAGCTTCCTGTTTCGCTTTTTATTGAGTTTTTGCAGAAAGAGATAGGCTGTGCTGTTGAGTTTATCGGGATACAGCCAAAAGGTCTTGGTTTCTGTGAGGATATGAGCGAAGAGTGTGTTCTCGGGTGCGATAGGGTTGTTGAGATGATTCTGGAACTGGTTGATGCGTGATTATTATTGCGTTAATAATATAAACAATCCAAACATTATCTATTCTATGGGAGAGGCAAATATATCTATTTTCAACAAAGAGGGTGAAAAGCTTGCCGGTCTTATGGCAATGCCTTCT
>WTCA01000035.1 GCA_013138805.1 archaeon
ATCATAGTGGTCCTGACAGGCAAAGCTTGACGAGAAAAAATATTCAGCATTCCTGATAATATCAAGTGTCTCAGCAGAAACCTCATCAATTGAGATTGTATCGTTCACCTCGGCAAAGACATATATGGTTCTCTCGCCTTCGCTGTCAATTAGTATCAGGCAGTTTCCCGAATGCCCGGAATCGACATTCACCAGCGGCTTGACATCTTCATCCACAAGATTTCTTATAAGTTCTGCCCCGGTCTCATCATTTCCTACAGTGCCTGCAAAAGCAGTATCTATACCTAGCCTTGAAAGGCCCACAATAGTGTTTGCAGCAGAACCCCCGGGCGAGCCGTCTAAAACATTTCCTGATGTCTCCCTTCCGGGAAGAAGTATCTCAGAAACCTGTCTGTTGTCGTCCCAGTTAAGAGCCCCGAAACCGACAACATCATATTTTTCTGCCATAGGACTACTTAGCTTTACTGATTTAAAAATGCATAACTGTATCTTACTTGCTGGCAGGTCCACTCTTCCACCAGCTTTTCTTCTTATCTTCCTCTTCCTTTTTCTTCTTGGCATATGCTGCCCAGTCTTTCTTCAGAAGCTCAGCAGATGTCTCCACAGTAGCTTTCGTATTGCCTGCACCCGCAGTATTTCCGACACCGACCAGCAATATGTTTTTGGCCTTGCTTTTCTTCACATACTTCTTGACCAGGTCCCGTGCAGGTCCGATAGAATCAAATATACTTTTCTTCATAGGAATAGATGCCTCTACAAAGCCCTGCTTAACTATTATAGCATCAACAGGTATCTTCTTGTCAGTTATAGACTCCTCAATCTTGAATCTCTGCACACCGACACCGCCCATAGGCACGCCGACACCTTCAGCCACCATGCCTGTCTTTTCTCCTTCCATCTTGGCGGCGGCATCAATCGCGATGATATAGTCAATCTTGTGCTTGGCAATAACTCTCTTGACACCTTCTCCCTGCTGTCCAAGCCGTGACTCCGGCCCTTTGGACTTCATCACAAAGACTTTCTTGCCCTCAATCTTCTCTTCGCTCATCACAACATCCTTGACAATCTCTGTGCCTTCCTTTGTCTTGAAAGATGCAGCGATTATAGGCCCGATAGTGTCTCCGATAGGTACCCCGTTGGCAAGCGCCCTTGTCGCCTTGACCTGTGCCTTTGCAATCTTCATAAGCATAGGAAGCTGCATCTGGAGTATCATGGCGAACTGAAGGTTGTTTGTCTTCTTTGTCATGATTATGAAATGCCTGACTATCTTGAATATCTGCATCGCCCCGAAAGCCCCTTTCATGCCCATCATGACATTAGGGATAGTATCTTTCTTCATCTTCGGGTCAAGCTCAAGAGCGAACTCCTCAAACTTCCTTTCGCTCTCGTTTATGACAAAATCCAGCTTTTTGATGATTCCTGCCGGATCAAGATTGACAGGCTCTGTGATAAAGAAGTCCATGAAATGAGTAAGCTTCTCTTTCATCTCTTTTGTCGGCTTTGCGCTTACCCTTTTAAGAAGTATGGACTCTGCCTTCTTGGCATATCCTTCAAGCTTCTTCATATCTGTTTCAAGCTTGTACATCATCTGCCACATGTAAAGCTTCGGGCCGAATATGAACAGCAGCACAAAGAATAGAAAAGACCAGATATCACCTTGCATCAACATAAGAATCACTAGAGTCTAAGTAATAAAAAATCGTTATGAACCTTTATATAGGTGTTGGATTTGTAATATTATTTCTGGAATTCATAACCCCGTAGGCATATCAATAAACACTGTATCAACACCAAACTTACTGTCAACAACTTTCATCAGCGCCTTCAACCCTAAGGTTTCTGTAGCATAATGTCCTGCGCAGATCATATTGATGCCGCCGTCCTTTGCAAAAAGATAGGTAGAATGCGAACCTTCTCCCGTGACAAAACAATCAATATCTTTCCTGAGTGCATCAAGCACATCATACTGCGCACCGCCGGAAACAAACGCAACACTCTTTATTTTCTTCTTCCCAAAATCAAACACACGGCATCTTGTATCCAGCCTCGTCTCAATATCTTTTACAAGATCCTTCAAGCCTGTCTCTTCTTTTAAGTTTCCCCAATATCCATCTGTAAATTTCCCTTTCACAGAGACACCGAACATCCTGCAAAGTTCAGCATTATTCCCGACCTTTTCATGCACATCAAGAGGGATATGCGCCCCGTAGACAGAGATATCGCTCTCAACAAGCAGCTTAACCATCTTTTTAATATGATTTGTTATCGGGAACGGAGATATCTTGCTCAGAAATCCGTGATGCACAATAATCATGTCAGCCTTTTCTTTTCTTGCAGCCTTAATGACATCAACAGAAGAGTCAACAGCAAAAGCAATCTTCTTTACCTCATCTTTACCTTCAAAGATAAGCCCATTATGGAGATACTTATCATCAATCTCTTCAATCTTCAGAAACTCATCAAGAAACTTGACAATGTCTTTTCTTTTTGCCATATCATAAATTAGTATTTAACTTCAATATAAATCTTACCGGCACACCACCTCCAAACCATTTATAAAATAATCTGATATCTATAATATACTATGTCAAAAAAAGATGAAGGATTCATCCATGTAAAAGGTGCACGGGAGCACAACCTGAAAAACATAGATGTAAAGATACCGAGAAACAGCATCACAGTCATAACAGGCCTTTCAGGCTCAGGAAAATCATCTTTAGCATTTGACACCATCTACGCCGAGGGCCAGAGAAGATATGTGGAATCCCTCTCAGCTTACGCAAGGCAGTTCTTAGGTCTGATGAACAAGCCGGACATAGATTCTATCGACGGCCTGTCCCCCGCAATATCAATAGAGCAGAAGACCACCAGCAAGAACCCGAGATCCACTGTAGGCACAGTCACAGAAATCTATGATTACCTAAGACTCCTCTACGCAAGAGTAGGCCATCCGCACTGCCCTGTCTGCGGCGATGAGATACGCGCCCAGAGTGTTGATGAGATAGTGGAAAAGGTCATGAAGATAAAAGACAGGACAAAGATACAGATACTTGCCCCTGTCATCAGGAAAAGAAAAGGCGAGTACAGCACGCTTGTGAAAGGATATGAAAAGAAAGGCTTCACAAGAGTAAGGATTGACGGAAACATTCAAAATATTGACGAGGATTTCACTTTAGACAAGCAGGTAAAACACAATATAGATATTGTCATGGATCGCATCGTCATGGACAGGAAGATGAGGCCGCGCATCACAGAGGCGATAGAGACTGCACTGCACGAGGCAGAAGGCCTTGTCCTGATAGATGCAGACGGCAAAGAGACACTCTACAGCCAGAAGTTCGCCTGCCCAAAATGCGACATAAACCTGCCAGAGTTCACACCAAGGATGTTCTCCTTCAACAGCCCTTTCGGCGCATGCCCTGCCTGCCAGGGTCTTGGCACAAAGCTTGAGATTGACCCGGACCTTGTAATCCCTGACAGGTCAAAGACAATAAGGGAAGGGGCAATAGCTCCATGGAATAAATCTTTCAAAAGCTTTTACATGGCACGGCTTAAGGCGGTGGCAGAGTATTACAGGTTTGACATAGACACGCCGATAGAAAACCTTAAAGACGAACATATAGACATAATCCTTTACGGCTCAAATGAAGAAAAGATAAAGACAATATACGAGCACAAGTATAGTGAAGGCAAATGGGAGACAAAGACAGCTTTTGAAGGTGTCATAAACAACCTGAAACGCCTATACTCCCAGACAAATTCAGAGAACAGGAAAAAAGAGATTCATAAATATATGCGAGAGGACTTCTGCACAGACTGCCAGGGTAAGAGGCTCAAGAAAGAGGTCCTTGCAGTCACAGTAGACAAAAAATCTGTAATAGACATCACAGACATGTCTATAAAGCAGTGCCTCGACTTCTTCAGAAATATAAGTATGACAGAGACAGAGGCAATGATAGCAAAGCTTATCCTGAAAGAAATCAGGGAACGCCTGAGATTCCTCTGCAATGTCGGGCTTGACTACCTTACCCTCTCAAGGGCAAGCGGAACATTGTCAGGCGGTGAATCGCAGAGGATACGCCTTGCCACCCAGATAGGATCAAATCTTGTAGGTGTCATGTATATCCTTGACGAGCCAAGCATAGGTCTTCACCAGAGAGACAATATCCGCCTTATAGACACATTGAAACGCTTAAGAGACCTTGGAAACACCCTTATAGTCGTCGAGCATGACGAGGAGACCATGGAGAATGCCGACCATATAATAGACATGGGACCTGGCGCAGGCATCCATGGCGGAAAGATAGTCTCTGAAGGGAAGATAGATGATATCAAAAAAGACAGCCGTTCAGTCACAGGCCAGTACCTGTCCGGGAAGAAAATGATAGGCATCCCGGAAAAAAGAAGACAGGCAAACGGAAAAGAACTGAAGATTACAGGCGCAAAAGAGCACAACCTGAAAGATATAGATGTATCAATCCCCTTGAACATCTTCACTTGCATCACCGGCGTATCAGGGTCAGGAAAGTCAACACTCATAAATTCCATACTTTACAATTCACTCATGAGATCTATCTACAATTCAACACCGCTTCCCGGAAAACATAAAGCAATAGAAGGCCTTGAACATATAGACAAAGTAGTGGCGATAGACCAGTCGCCTATAGGCAGGACACCAAGATCAAATCCTGCCACATACATAAAGGTGTTCAGCGATGTAAGGGATCTTTTCGCAATGACAAAAGAGGCAAAAGCAAGAGGATACAAGGCGGGCCGTTTCAGCTTCAATGTGCGCCAAGGCAGGTGCGGCGCATGTGATGGCGACGGTGTCATAAAGATAGAGATGCATTTCCTGCCTGACATCTATGTCCCCTGCGAAGTGTGCAAGGGAAAAAGATATTCAGGCGAAACATTGGAAATAAAATACAAAGACAAGACAATAGCAGATGTCCTTGACATGACTGTGGAAGAAGCTCTTGAGTTTTTCACACATATCCCGAGAATCAGAAGAAAGCTTGAGACTTTAAATGATGTGGGCCTTGGCTACATAAAGCTTGGCCAGTCATCAACAAC
>WTCA01000009.1 GCA_013138805.1 archaeon
GTCATTGCTTTTTAAATAATGTATTCTATTATGCTTATCATCATATAGTGCAACTATTGCAGCCAAACCCTTGGAGTCATATCCTCTATATTCCAGAAATGTCAGGTCTCTTGCAAATTTATTAAATACTTCTTCATTTCTTCCTATTTCACGTACATAGCCATTGATACTGCACATATAATCATTAATCTCTGCATAGTGGTATCTTTTTAAAACTTAATTAAAAACAAATTAAAAAATCACTTTTACCTATTTATAAAACAATTTATAATACATACTCATAAATAAAATACCTTTAATTATAGAAGTGATATAACTTTCATCTGCTTTTCTTCACAAGATAATACATGATTCCAAAGATCATCACAAGATACAGGATGCCTGCCCTATAAGGCACTCTCTTCTTTTCCCAGTTCACATAGAAATAGTCGCTGTCCTCAACAGTTATGGTCTTTCCCTCAGAGATACAGTTGCTGCAGCTTAATTTAGATGGTTCATACCCAAGTGTAATCTTTCCGTCATATTTCGAGTAAGTCCTTATATAGTCCTCTTTCTTGCTTGAGAACTGCAGGTTTATTGGTGAATTATAATGGTACTGCAAAGCCCAGAGCCCGACATTCCACTGCTGGGGCGTCTTTAATATCTTATAATCAACTTCGACAATGATATCGCTCTCAGGTGCAATATCAATTTTGACACGATACCTTGAATTTGTGTAAGATTCTTCCTGTGTTATGATATCTGCTTTCTTGCCATCCACAAGAACTTCTATTGTCTCGGGAATGAATTCCATATATATTTCAATATATCCTTCAATACTATAATTTTCCTGATTAGAAATATCAAGCTTATACTCACTTTTTTCCATATTGTTCTCATCAATATCAACAATAAAGCTGATGTCTGCATTGACCTGTGCTGTATCGTCCCGGTCCGGGATAAGTATAGCTCTCTCGTCAACTATTATCTGCCCGTGTATAGGTGATGCAAGAAGCAGGCATAAGAATGCCACAATGATTATATTGTATTTCACCATATCACATCACCAGCAATACATATTGCAGTATTATGTTTATCACGACAATGATTATCACAGCAATCGCCTTGTCATAAATTTTCCTGTCAATCTCAAATCTGTTGTCTTTGAAATACCTGATAATTGCCGAACCGACCTCTATACCTATTGATGCTGAAAGTGCGACAGCAATCACATATGTTGTAAGGAGGAATATTGTCTTGAGAGCTACAATAAGACCTGCAAATTCCAGGACTTCAGCGATTGACGCTCCTGCGGAAAGTCCGACAAGGAATGTAAAGACAACAGTCGGTATCCCAAGAAGTACACCGGTGCCCACAAGCAGCACTGCTGATATCACATTGTTTCTCATCACATAAAGAAAATCTATCGGTGACTCTGATATCCTGTCATACCTTGAAGATCCGGCCATATCGCTCTGTATAGCTATGCCTCCCATATAATACGGGAAAGCTTCCTGGTGTATCGGATATATCACACCGATTTCGCCCATGATCGGGCTTTTGGTAAAATCAAAAAAACGCATGGAATATCCTAAAAAGAAGGCAAATAACAGTATGATCAGAGCTATCTTCAGGTACTTGTCATCTTTCACAGCCTCAATGCAGCTATCTATTGTTTTCCTGAGACTACCAATAATGCTCATGTCTCTAATTTGTTTTTTGGATTATAAATATAACCTTTTAAATGATTATCTTGTTTATACAAAATAGGTATTATACTCTACTTCTTAGGTGATTGAGTAGTAGTATACCTTTAAAAAATTATTATCACTTAAGATGGAGATGAAAATGTCACAGCAATGGGTGCCAATTGACCAACTGTCATTTAGAGAGATTCCGACTATTAAAGAGTTTATTGAATTAAATCTGGGTTTGGGTGGGGATTTATATATATTCCGTACTCCCTCAGACTTGAAAAAATATGGAGATCATTATGGACGTATAAAATTTTCAGATGAATTATCAAAAAAGTCATTCAGCAAATTAAGGAAAAAAAAGTATGATCTGGTTTTTTTGTATGTTCGTGATAATCCTTTAATGTATGATATAATTAAGCTGGAACAGAAAAAAGATGAATCAATAATATGCCAGATCACAGGAAATAAAGGTTTAGGACCTGTTTTTAAAGATTCGTTACAATCTCCGTTTAATCATAATACTAAATACATTGTTGAGGAGTTCCTTGCTCAGGCAGACGGATGGAACCCAATTTATCTTCTGCAGAAAACCATTAAGCGACATTACAACAAGTTTCTTGGTTCCTTTGGTGAATTGATGTCTGATATACATAACAATGGGATTGTATACAACGATACATTCTGGAAACATATATTTTATAATCCATTGAATAATAAATGTCAATTGGTTGATTTTGGAAATTCTTTTGAATCAAGCAATCCGACAGATATATATGATGAGGTTTTGAGAATTAACAACTTTCTTTATACATTTTTTCCTGAAAAGAAAAAAGAAGTAAAATCCATATTTGATAAAAATTATAATGTTGATTGACAATTCACCCAAACATATTAAATGATTTGTATTTAACTTTAATCATGGACCTAAAGGAAGCATACTCAATCCTCATCGCAGACCTGACAAAAAAGGGTCATCTAAAATCAGATAACATAATCCAAACATTCTTCAAAGTCTCAAGATGGGAATTCCTCCCTGAAGAGCTCAAAAAATTCTCAACATCAGACGAGCCCATACCTATCGGATACGGCCAGACTATGTCAGCCCCGCACATGGTTGCTATCATGCTTGAGCTTCTTGACATAAAAGACGGAGAAAACATCCTTGAGATAGGCACAGGCTCCGGATGGAACACAGCCCTGATGGCAGAACTGACAGGGCCTGAAGGAAGCATAACAACAATCGAATATGTCAAAGAGCTTCACGATCAGGCAAAAAAGAACCTTGAAGAGTTCTTCAATGTAGAATGCATCAAAGGCGACGGAAAGAAAGGTTATTCAAAAAACGCACCATATGACAAGATAATAGTCACCTGCGCAGCAAAAGAGATACCCAAAGACCTCGAGAGCCAGCTCATAGACAGTGGGATAATTCTCATACCTATCGGCTCAGTAATTATGCAGGAACTTGTCAAAGGCACAAAGAAAGGAAAATGGATTGAGAAAGAGAATTGCGGGCTCTGCAAGTTTGTGCCGATGGTCTGATAACATTTTTATGCTGATACTTTTCTGGTAGCCTTCTTTATCATTTTTGCACATCTATTTGGCATGATTGCGCACACAGGATCCATAACATTATCTTCTTTGCCTGTTTCTATCTTGTCATGCTTGAGATTATCAATAAGATATCTTGCCATCATCTTTATCTCTTCGCTTTCTCTGAGTGCATGGACATATAATTTACCTCTGCCAATTCTTGTCGGCGTTATATACTTTTTGACAAAATCATTGCTGAAAAAATCATCTGTTGTTGCATAGCTTTCCATTGGGCAGACAAAATCAAGGACTGCTTCTGTCCCTATCCAATCGTCTTTCTGTCCCATTTCCTGTGTTTCCTGAAAGAGAAGAATATTCTTTGTTGCTTCTGTAAGACTAAGAATCTGTTTGTAATTATTCTGGTCGCTGGCATTCCTTTTAAGATAGTCAAGAAATGCGTTTTTGGTATTGAGTATCTTTTCAGTATTTAAAGCTGTCTCAGCAGAATTATAATGCTCTGCAAGCATTCCCTTAGCATCTGTTTTTTGTGGGATGTCTGTATGGAAAAGCGAGGAATAGACCTCACTGCACGAATTAAATAGCTGTTGAAGCTCTTTTGCATAAACTTTTTCAAGATATTCTATCTGGCGGATGTCTGCGTTCTCATAAGCCCCGAGTGCATCAATCTTTTTAAGCATTGATTTTTTGGTGAACAGAGACCCTGTATTTATAACATAGTTCTTTATTGTATCTTCTCCAAGAGCACCCATAAGTGCTTCTTCATACCTCTCAAGTTTTTTGTTCATAACAAGTTTCGTTGCATTGAGAACTATGGCTGAGAATATGTAACTCTCATAGACTGTTCTTAATGGTATGTCATCAATAGGCATGCCTGATTCATTCTCAATGATTCTGCCTTTAGGGGATATATGATAATTATTAAGGAAACTCATGTTATTCCCTAGATTATCTCTTGAAGTCTTATACAGCTCAAAAATTTGGTCAGGATCAAGATGTCCGCATAGCTTGGATACAAGACCTATAAATTTACCATTCTCACCAGTCTTACCAATTATCCCATTATATAACTCATAATGATCAGCAAATAAACTCATAGAATCACAAAAAGATTAATGTATCTATATTTGATTAGAATCTATCACCAATATAAGCTTTTCTGTCATCAAACAGGCATTTCAAACAGAAATAACATCTTTATCCCCACGATAAAATACTTTTCTGCTGTCTCCTTTTCTTCACATCATCAAGCTTCTTCAGGCTGTTTGTTATCCTGTCCTCCGAAAACTCATGCACATCAACAAGCAAAGTCCGTATCTTCTCAGTATCCGGCTCCGTAAACTCAATAGAATAGTCATCAGTCACACTCGGATTTATGAAAAGGTCAAACACCTTGTAAGGGTCGCAGTCAAATTTCCACTCAACCTTCGAAAGAACTTTCTCAAGTGTCTTCTCCTCTTTCACAAGCGTAAGCGCCTTTGCAGGCCCAAGCCCTTTTATCCCGTCAGGATTGTAATCCGTGCCGATAAGCATACCCATAATGATCAGCTGGTCCCGAGTCACATCAAGCTCAGACAGCACCTTATCAAGCTCTATCATCTGCGGAGACACATCAATCCATACATTTCTGCCTGGCATCTTCCTGCGCCCGGTAACAGACAGGTTCTGCACAAGCCGTGGCGTACCGAAAAGAATAGTGTCTATATCCTGGCTCATAACAGCATACGCATCGCCTTTGGCAGCCATATGCGCCGCCTGGGCCTCGCCCTCTGAAGGTGCCTGCACCCATGGGATGCCCATGACGTTAAGAAGCTTCTTGGCCTCGGAAAGCATGCTGTCTGTAAGCCTCATCGTAGCTCCTGAATGCCTCAGTATAGCTTCCCTGTCGCCTGCTGCAAGAGCCTCTTCAAGCTTTACCTTAGCCTCTTTTTTCTTCTCTGCCCTGTTATTGACAGTCTCTGTCTTCAGCTCCGGCCTTTCCCCGTCAAAGACATACACAAGCTTTATCCCTGCATGCAGAAGATTTACACTTCGGTAGAAAAGCCCTGAAAGATGCGATGTCACATTGCCCTTGCTGTTCCTGAACGGCTCTCCTGTCTCCCTGTCCTTGATTGTCGTCAGGAACTGGTACAGTATATTGAATCCGTCAACTGCAAGGACTTTCCCGGAAAGGTCTTCCATCCGTATCTCTTTTTTCGGCAGTGTTTTTGATATCTTGACGCCCATAAGATATATTTTCCGTCAAAGATTATAAATATCTGGCGTTTGAAGAATAGATTTTTAAAATCCAGAAGACATATAAGATATGTGTGATTTTATGGTTGATTCTGTTGATTCAATACTTTATCAGGATTTCAAAGCCTTGATTAAAGATAATATATTTTATAATACACCCGGAGAATTGGTTACGGCATATAACCGAAAAAGAAAAGAAGAGACCCAACGGGACACAATCGAAACAGCATTGCTCATTCTCAACGATTTAAGAATTATAAAAGGTGATATTGAAGATCTTGTAAAGATATATGATAATGGCGTACTGAAATGTCTTGAAGATTTTGGTCTTGCGAATGATACAGATTATAAAGGTATACTTACAGATGCTTTAGTTGTAAGGACAAGAGATGAAACTGTAAACCCTATCTATTTGATAAATAATCTGACTTTTGATCAGATAATAGAATTGGATCTTTTGGCGCCTAATATAAAATCCTTGAAAAAGCATCAAACTGCGGTTTATAATGATTTTTTGAAAACACTAATTGATGAAGTGCCTGCCCGCGAAATAAAAACACACAATCTTTTGAAAACAAATATGACTGCTTTAGAGAAACATCAGAAGAGAACTGATTTTAAGGTACCAAAAGCACAAATGATTGAACAGGATAGTTCTGCATGGGTCAGTCCGAAACCTAAAGCTGCCAAGATTGCTAAGAGTAATAGTGCCTAATTCTTTTCACGCCCACAACCACCAAACAAATAAATACTTATCGTCACCAACTAACTATGTGATTCTGATGGAAGACAAGAAAAAAGAAGAGAAGAAGAAGGAAGAAGACAAAGATTCCTGTGATTGCAGCTGCTGCGGTTCCGGATGTTGTTAAAATTTGACCTGTGATGTTGATGAAAGAGATAAGAGTGCACGGCAGAGGCGGCATGGGTGCAGTCACATCTGCACAACTATTAGCGATAGCCGCTTTCAAAGACGGAAATATGTCGCAGGCATTCCCGTTCTTCGGCGTGGCAAGAAGAGGAAGCCCTGTAGAGGCATACTGTCGCATAGACAAGGATTTCATAAGAGTCCGCCAGCAGGTCTACAAGCCCGACTATGTCCTAATCCTTGACAAGACGCTTATAGGAGCAATAGATGTCCTCAAAGGGATAAAAAAAGAAGGCACAGTCATAATCAACAGCGCAGAAAAGCCAAAGCTTAAGACAAAGGCAAAAGTATATCATGTTGACGCTTCAAAGATAGCGATAGACATTTTCGGCAGGAACCTTGTAAACACACCTATACTCGGAGCTTTCATAAAAGCGACAGGCGAAGTGTCTCTTGATTCCCTGAACAAGACCATAATGGAAAAGTTCCCGAAAGAGATAGCAGATAAAAACATAGAAGCTATAAGACAGGCATATGAGCAGTGCAGTGAATAATATGGCAACAATAGCAGGCATAATAAAGAAGGTCGGGACGACGACAGAAGTGAAGACAGGCGCATGGCGCTCATTCATACCGACAGTCACAGACAGGTGCAAAGGCTGCCGGATCTGCGAACCTTTCTGCCCTGACGGCTGCATAAAGGTGAATCCGAAGACAAAGAAAGCAGAGATAGACTATGACTTCTGCAAAGGCTGCCTTATATGTCAGAACGAGTGCCCTTTCAAAGCGATAGAATCAAAGATGGAAAAGAAGTGATATTATGGTATTGGCAGTTATTGAAGGAAGCAGAGCCGCAGCAGAGGCAGTAAGGCTATGTAAGCCTGATGTCATCGCCGCATATCCTATAACTCCTCAGACTCACATAGTCCAGGAGCTTGCAAACATGAATGCTGACGGAACCTTAAAATCAAAGCATATTGAAGTGGAATCTGAATTCTCAGCAATATCAGCAGCGACAGGCGCAAGCGCCGCAGGATCAAGATCATACACAGCCACATGCTCGCAAGGTCTTGCCCTTATGCACGAGGTACTTTTTGCAACAGCAGGTATGAGGCTTCCTGTTGTAATGACAGTTGTCAACCGTGCCCTGTCAGCTCCGATAAACATCTGGAACGACCACCAGGACTCAATATCTCAGAGGGATGCAGGCTGGATACAGCTTTATGCAGAGACAAACCAGGAAATCATAGATCTTACGATACAGGCCTTTAAGATAGCGGAAGACAGAAAAGTGCTTCTTCCGATAATGGTCTGCATGGATGGTTTTTTCCTGTCCCATACAATAGAGCCTGCGGACATGCCTGAGCAGAAAAAAGTAGATAAGTTCCTCCCAAAATACAGGCCCGACCACGCATATCTTGACCCTAAAAGGCCTATGACACAGGGTCCCTTCGCATTCCCAAAACCTTATGCTCATATGAGAAAAGACCTCTCGGACGCGATAGACAATTCAAAAGATATTATACAAAAAGTATCAAAAGATTTCAAAAAATCCTTTGGCAGGCAGGCAGGAGACGGCCTTATAGAGCTATATAACCTTAAAGGAAAAAAGACAGCAGTAATAACTATGGGCTCTCTCGGCGGCACAGTGAAAGATGCATCCGACAAAAAAGGCGATTTCGGCCTTCTGAGAATCATATCGTTCAGGCCTTTCCCGAAGAAAGACATTGTGGCAGCTCTTAAAGACATGGATGAGATTATCGTGCTTGAGAAGAACATATCTTTGGGCGCATCGAACGGCGCAGTATTTGATGAATTAAGAAGCGCCTTGTACGGTCTGAAACAGAGACCAAAAGTGATAGGATATGTCTGCGGCATCGGCGGCACTGAAGTCACAGTGGATGACATAATCAAAGCAGTAGAAATGAGCAAAAAAAAGAAAGACGGCGATGTAAGCTGGATGATGGAGAAAGAATGAAGTAGGTATTGTTATGGAAAGTGCATCGTCCGGACATGAATTCCTTTTCGGCGACGGCACGCACTGCAGCACACTTAGATGTATGATAAACAAACTGAAATCGTCCGATGACAATACAATCGAGCCATACATAAAAAGAGGCGACATCTCAAGATGGATACGCGATGCCCTCTCAAAAAAAGATCTTGCATCGCAGATAAAGAGTGCAAAAGACAGGAAATCAATAATAAAGAAAATACAGCATCATATTGAAGAAAAGAAAGGTAATGTTATGAAAGACATGTACAAAGATGACCTTCTTGCACCGGGACACAGGACCTGTGCTGGATGCGGCGCAGCGATTGCTGCAAGGCAGATGCTCAAGGCATTAGGAAAAAATGTAGTCATCTGCAACGCCACAGGCTGCCTTGAGGTCACAACATCCCAGTACCCCTTGACATCCTGGAAAGTTCCATGGATACATGTCACTTTCGAGAACGCAGCATCAGTAGCGTCAGGCGTGAGAGAAGCTCTTGATGCGCAGGGAAAAGAGGATGTCACAGTTGTTGCAATTGGCGGTGATGGCGGCATGATTGATATCGGTTTCCGCGCATTTTCAGGCGCCCTTGAGAGAGGTCACAACATTCTTGTCATCTGCTATGACAATGAGGCATACATGAACACAGGTGTCCAGAGATCAGGCGCAACGCCCTGGCAGGCATCTACAAGCACAACACCTGCTGGTAAGGAAAGCAAGGGAAAAGAGCAGTGGAAAAAGGACGTGCCGACAATAGCGGCAGCGCATCATATACCCTATGTGGCAACAGCTTCAATTGGATACCCTAAAGATCTTGAAAAAAAGATAAAAAAAGCCTTGTCAATAAAAGGTCCTAAATATATTCATATACACAGCCCATGCCCTGTCGGCTGGAACTATGACTCAAGCAAGACAATAGAGATAGCAAAAGACGCGGTGGAGAGCAGGATGTGGGCTCTTTTTGAGATTGAAGACGGAAAGAAGACCCTGACTCATACGCCAAAAGGCATACCTGTCTCAAAGTACCTTAAGTCCCAAAAAAGGTTCCGCCACCTCACAGACAGCGACATAAAGGAATACCAGAGGCGCATCGATGAGTCTTTCAAAAAGGAATTTGGTACTTAGCAAAGGTGTTTTCATGTCAGATATGGTTTCCGGTTTTTCAAGAGAAAATCCGCAAGATAATATAGTCTCCGAGCTTCGTCTTCTCCTGTCAAAGAATAAGCAGCTGGTAGAGCTTATGCATCGCAAGTTCGCTCTTGACCTGGAGCGTGAGAACATATTCAAGCAGAAAGATGAAAGATATAGTGAAGTCATCACCCGTTTTGAAAAGATGAAAGATGAGATGGATGTATATGACAAAAAATTCTCAAATGTGATTCATGTCCTGAAGATATTGACAGACACGATTAAAAATGAGGTCAAGATAGACCGCAATGAGATGGATGAGAAGATCTCAGATATATTCAAGCAGCTATGAAAGTCATCAGAAATCTTTCAGTAATGCTCATCTTTTTTCTTTCAAAACCCATATCCTCAAGTGTTTCTGTAAAGTCCAAAGCATATCCCATAAGCTCACTCCTTGTCGTGCATATGCCGCATGCGCATACTTCCCATTCATTCAGTCCAAGAGCGATGAGTATACGGCGCACTATGCTTTCCCTGTCTTTCACAAACTCATCCCCTACATCCCTCTCAAATTTCTGGTGGCATTTGTAATATTCCTCTTTCTGCACCCTGTGCCAGAAAACTTTAGAGTCAAAGAAGTAATGTGATGCCACACCGATAGCATACCATTTTTCGCAGCCGTCCTTGCTTTTGGATATCTCAAGCCATTCTTTTTCTTTTTCATATGTAGGGCATTCATCTTTTGTAGGGCACTGCCACAGCCCCTCGTCGCTTTCAGGACATTCTTCAGACAGATTATAGCAGTGATGATAGAAATTGTCCCTAAATACCTTGTCGGGAACGATTGATCCGTTTTTTATCTCATCAAAACATCCGCATCCAAAATCAATACAGACCTGTTCCACAAGCGCTTCATGCGTATCCCAGTCCCATGCATATCCTGGCTGTACCATGATCAACAGGATTGCCAGCATGATAAAAATGTTCCGCTTCATATCCTTTTTTCGTTCTTGTCAATATTTATAGATGCTCTCACACCTGCGGTGGTTATTCCTACATCTCTAACTTTTTGTGAGACTTGACAATATAATATTATAGTATAATATTGTTATACTACTACACTTTTAGTCTATTATATTAATATACTGAAATATTACTACACTTGTATTATATTATATAAACATAAAAATATAGAACAATATGAATATCAAATCATAATAGTATACAATCATACAAACACAAAGCTATAATATTATATAAAATATCTCATTATAAAACCATATTCTTATAAAAACACATATCCTTTATATCTTTAAGAAAATTCAATATTCTTTATGAGATACATTATACTCCTGTCCGGCGAAAACATACCTCTTGCACGAGCTGAACTCAAAAGCATCATTGAAGCACAGGGATCAAGTATAGAGATAGTGCAGGACTTTACCCGCCTTTTAATGATAGATACAGACAAAAAGATAGATCTTTCCGGCTGTGCCATGGTCACAGAAGCAAGCAGGTTCTTGTCTGATATCGATTATATAGAGTCAATAGATTTCGCCCCATACAGGAATATCCCTATAAATGTGAGAGTTATCAGGCATGAATCAGCTAAAGATATTGATGTGATGAAAATTGAAAGGAGGATCGGTCACCTGTTTTATACAAAAGGCGCAAAGATTGATCTTGACTGCCCGGAAAAGAGGATACGCCTGTATATCGGAGACGGATGGTCTTATGCAGGAGAACTCATGTTCTTATCTTCAAAGGAATTCGCAAAGAGAAAAGCATCATTGAGACCGTTCCACATGCCGGTATCTCTTGACCCAAAAGTTGCAAGAACAATAATCAACCTTGCAGGAGCAAAAGCAGGAGACAGCATCCTTGACCCCTTTGCCGGCACAGGCGGTATCCTGATTGAGGCAGGCCTTCTGAAATGCAGAATTTTCGGCATCGATATAGACAAAAAGATGGTTGACGGCACAATAACAAACCTTAAGCATTACAATATATCCAATTCTATGATAAAGGAAGGCGACGCCTTTGACGTAAGGCAGATGTTCGGCGAGAGCTTTGATGCTATAGTCACCGACTTCCCATACGGCAGGAACACAAAAGACGCTGATGTAAGAAATATAGCAGAGCGATTCCTTGAATACGCGCCCTCTATCATAAAGAAAGGAAAATACATAGTTGCTGCATCCAATTTCTCAGACCTCAAGATACCGGACAATCTAAAGCTCAAGAACCTTTTCGAGATATACATCCACAAATCCATGAGTAAGTGGATCTATGTGCTGAAAGCATGAACAACATTTAAATACTTTTTCTATCTTAATTATCTTTGTGTGGTGAAATAATATGGGTAATGGGAATACTAATACTGGTTTTGTTGAAGCCTTAGATACAAAAAAAGGATTGCAAGTGGCCGAAGAAGCAGATTTTATGTGTGATTGTCTTGAATATTATGGGATTGATCTAATAAATGGCGGCACATCAGCCGATAATATACTTGAAAGCCTTTTCGATAGGCGTTATTGTACTCCTATTGATACTAGTAGATCAGAAAGCGTAGTTGATTATGCTTTAGGGCATGGAATGCTGATAGAGGTCAAAGATACCAAAGCAAAAAACCATTTTCCTGGTCACATAAAAGTTGGTCCATCAAAGAAGAGGTATACCTATAACTCATTTTGGAATACAGGAATACCTGCAGAATTGTTGGAGTATGGCAACGACAAATCTATCAAGAAGTCATCGCCAAGGGCACGTATAGATGAGATAAAAGATATGATCAATCTTTCTTACGAAGACCTTGACAAACTACAGGAAGATTATGGTAAACTGATCATTGGTATTGAAAACCTTCACAGCGAGATTGCAACAAGCGGAAAACCGATTGCCAATAAGCTCAACGGGAAAGGTTTCTATATTAGTTCTGTTGAGGTCGAAACAATGGCAAATCAAATAGAACTTGTCAAGAAAGCCAAATCAGTCGTAGGTGATTATAGCAATGATAAGTTGCAGATGATATTAGACCTTGATCCTGAAACTTTTTCAGATGAATTCTATGATGGTAAACCCAGAACTGGTTATGATGATGTAGGGGTGCAGATGTTATCAGTCCTTGATTCCGAACAATTATCTGATGAATCCTATGATGATAAACCCAATGGTGGTTATACGGGTGGCAATCTTTCACAAAAAGATATAAATGCATATAAAACTCATCTTAAAAACCAGAAAGCTGCTGAAGCCAGAAAAGAATTTTTTAAGTCTGCGATGAATTTATGAAAGACATCCTAAAAAACAGCCCTAAAAAAACTCACTTAAAGAACAGAAAATACCAAATCAAAGTGCTTGCCGCAAAAAGAACAATCTGAGAGACAATTATCTTTTTAGGCGTCCTGACAATCCAGTTGACAAACTCCTTTGAACCTTCTTTCTTGCAGAACTTCAAAAAATCAACAATGCCCATATCAAATCCTTCTCCCTATAAGATAGCCTTTCCTTGCCTCAACAATCTCAACATCAACAAATTTTCCTAACTGCCCGTCATCAACAACTACCTGTTTGTATGCAAAGTTCCTGCCTAAAATACCGCCTTTTTCTCCTTTTTCAGACAATAAAACAGGACCTTTCCATCCGACCCACTTCTCGTTCCTTTCAATGCATGCCGCATCAACAGCATCAGTAAGCAGCTTTGACCGCCTCTTGACATCATTGCCGTCCACCTGATCCATCTTCGCAGCGCGTGTCAGAGGCCGTATACCATATCTGGATATATTTACAATATCAGGCTTATATGTATTCACAAAATCCAGCGACTTCTGAAACTGCTCTTCAGTCTCGCCCGGGAATCCGACTATGATATCTGTGGAAAATGTGATATCAGGTATAGCTTTCTTAAACCTGTCTATAATCTCTCCCGCTTCTTCAATTGTGTACCTGCGATTCATATTCTTAAGCACTTCATCAGACCCTGACTGTATCGGCATGTGTAGGAACTTATACATCTTATCGCTTGAAAATGAGATTATCAGGTCACCGGCAATACCGCGCACATGATCCGGGTTCATCATGCCTATCCTTATCCTGAAATCACCGTCAATCGCAGTAACTTTCCTGAGAAGTGCAGGAAGTTTCACGCCTGTGTCAAACCCGTAGCATCCGGTATCCTGCGCAGTCAGCCATATCTCTTTGCACCCGTCCTTTACAGCCTGCCTGACATCATCCACAATACTGTTGACCGGAAATGATCTCAAAGCACCCTTGGCGCTCCTTACGATGCAGTATGCGCAGTCCCCAAGGCATCCTGTAGCAATCTGCGTTATGTTTATCATAGGGTTAATTCTTGTCTTCGGCAGGCATACCATATCAGTCGGATCGCTCTCAATAATCACAACTCTTTCATCAGCCTCAATCCTGCGGACTATATTTTTTATCCTGCCTATCTCGTTCAGCCCGATGATAGAAGCTTCAGGATGCATTTCCTCAATCCTGTCCTTCTGAACCTCGCTCATGCATCCGGTAACAAGTATTTTTTTAGAGCTGTACCTCAGCTTCTCAAGCCTTCTGACTATTTTTCTCTCCGTCTGTATCTTGACAGTGCATGTATTGATGATTATCATGTCTGCATTTTCTTCAGAAGTCAGTGTATGCCCCGATTCGGATAGAAGCCCGCCCATTATCTCAGAATTTGACTGGTTTGCCGAGCATCCGTATGTCTCAATAAATATGTTCATAGCAATAGATTGATAATTAGTCTTTTAAATATATGATTTGTCATTGATAGAAAGTAAGATTATTAAAGATAACTGTTTTTAGCATGAGTTATGATAGACTGCCTTATAGTGCCATATGGCGCAGATTACAGTGTTAAGACAATTGAACCTGTGCCTGATTATAATATGGGTATTGTGAAATTTGACACTAATGACATATTTGGCTCTCTTGACAATGTTAATATTTCAATCTTTGATCTTGATGATTATAAGAGCATGAAATTCAACCAAATAATAGGCCCTCTTCGTGAGCATATAAGACAAGAAAAACCAAGGCTTATTCTTGGGATGGACTATGGGCTGTCTTATTCCTCAATATCTGCTCTTGACCCGGATAACGTGGTGCATGTTGATTTCCATCATGATACTTATGAAGATCCGCCAATAGAATTCCTCGCCTATTCAAACTGGGCGAAAAAGCTTCTTGAAGAAGGTCATGCTTCAAAATGGTTGTGGCTGCATACATCTGATTATCCTAATGTCTCAGACAATCCATTCCATATTTCAACATACGGTAGGGTTATAGATTTTGTAAAGTTTTACAATAATGAATTCAATAATAGAAAAGATGATGATATACCGTCTGATATGATTGGGTATGCCTTGAATAATCTCATTTCAGGGCAGAACTGGCTTGGATGTGGAAATTTTTACCTTTCTATATGTACAGATGGTGTCTATGATTTTAAGGATTTTTCAAATGATTACCGACAGAGGTTGTCTGATTTTTCTTTTGATAGCCTGAAGAGATTATTGATGCTCGGTCCTGGGTGTGTAGACCTGATGGAATTCAAGAACTCATTTCTAAAGCCGGAGAGTACATCGCGTTTCCTCTCATATCTCCAGGAAATTATCGATCTTCTCGACGCTCATCCGCCAATATCAAAACCTTTATTAAAATTACAGCAGAACATATGATTCATGATATGGAAAATCCTAGGCCTTATAGATCTTCTTGCAGGAATCCTTATATTGACATCCACAAGGTTCCGGCTTGAAGGAAGCATAATACTTCTTTCGCTTTTGCTTATTGTCCTTGCCAAGGGTGCATGGTCTGTCTGGGGCAGCATATCGGCAGGCATGTATTTCAACTGGCTGGGCTATGTGGATCTTGCAGTATTTTTCCTGCTTTTCATGACCTTTACAGGAAACCCCTTATCAGTCCCTTTCTTCTTGATGGCGATAATCCTCTTCAAGGCGATATACACCAACATGATAATGTATATCTAGCAAAAGATTATAGCGAAAGAGCAAGTGTTTTCATCAACAGTTATTGTCACCTGACACATCTATTGATTATATAAAACTAAACCTATAAAATAACAGATGGTAAACATGTTCAATCCATTCAAAAAGATAAAGGATGTCACCTACAGCGCATTCTCCCGCCTGGACAGCATCGCAGAAACACCTCTAAGGCTTATCCCTGGATACAGAAGGAAACAGGACGAGATCCTTAAATCTTATTTAAATCAGTGTCTGAACGGAGATGATCCTGGAACATTTGACACTTTCAAGACAAGTTTTCAATCAAACACAACTAAAAGCACATACATGTTGACAGATACAATAGGTGGCTATCTGTCACTTGTGACCTTAAATCCTCTATTTTATTTAGCAGGCAACGCAATCTCTGGCGTTAATCAATACCTAAGAAGCGGCAGGCTTGGTAAGATTGTAGACTCTATGCCTGACTATGAGAAAGACCGGATGAAGTATATGCTTGATTTAGGTGATATGGTCGGTGTAAAAGATAAGTTGCATGAGCATTACTGGTAATCTTCATTGAAGATTATTTCTTTGCACATTTTTAAGCAAAAAACCACAAAATTGGAGACATTTATATATTTAATGGATTAATGGTAAAAATGGCATTTTATATACTCCTTGATCCTAAAAAAAATCCAGAAAAAATTGTACCTTTTGATCTCAAGACAAGCACAATTATACCTTTTGATTCTGAAAAAAGTATATTGAAGACGTTTAAGTTATATAGGTCTGAGTCTTTAGGCAAGCCTGATGATTATTTAGACAACCCTAAGAATTATTGTTTGATATGCGATTGTGGTATTTACTCTCCTAAAGATCCCCTGTCAAGATTTCTTGAGCTGGGAATTGCGAAATTTCTTTTGGACAACGATATTTTAAAATGCCCTACATGCGAAAAAAAGATAGACTATATCCCTCGTGAACTCACAAGCTTTAAAGATATCAATATACAAAGATAGATAAATCTTTCTCCCAAAATCTCATCCATGGAAATTCTTCTCAAGAACTGCTCATATATCCTGACTCAGGACAACGACAGGTCAATCCTTAAAAATCAGGATATCCTTATCAAAGACGGAAAGATACAGGATATCGGCCAAAACCTCTCAAACTCAGGATATGTCATAGACTGCAAGAATAAGCTTGCCATGCCTGGTCTTGTAAACACGCACAATCACCTGGCCATGACTCTTTTCAAAGGCTACGGCGATGACATGCCTTTGGATAAATGGCTCAGCGAAAAGATATGGCCTGCAGAGGAAAAGCTTGATGCAGATGCAGTATATAACGGAACTATGCTCGCCTTTGCAGAGATGATAAAGACAGGCACTACAACCTTCAACGATATGTACTTCTTCTGTGAAAAAGTTGTGGATGCGGCAATTACTGCGGGTATGAGAGGTTTCGCTTCTTACAGCATGATTGACCTCAACAATCCTGAAAAAAGGATAAGCGAGATAAAGGCTGCAGAATCTTTCATCTCATATCTGAAATCAAAAGATACACAGCTTGTAAAGACAATGGTTGCTCCTCACGCACCATACACATGCTCAAGAGAACTTCTTGAAGAATCAAAAAAGCTTGCACAGAAATATGATCTTAAGATTCACATCCATGTCGCAGAGACGATGAAAGAGGTCAATGACACAATTAAAGAGAAAAATATGCGCCCGGTTGAATATTTAGATCACATAGGATTACTCAGTCCTGAAGTTATCATGGCCCATTCCTGTCATCTGTCAAAAGAAGAGATATCTCTTGCAGCAAAAAGAGGCGTAAAAGTATCCCACAATCCGACATCTAACATGAAGCTTGCTACAGGTGGTACTCTCTCACTTCCTGTCTATCTGGATGCAGGCATATCAATAGGCCTGGGCACTGACGGGTCTGCAAGCAACAATTCCCTTGACATGTTCACTGAGATAAAAGTCTGCGCTCTTCTTCACAAGTTTTCAAACAACAGTCCGGAAGTAGCATCAGCTCAGCAGGTATTTGACATGGCGACAAGAGGTGGCGCAAAAGTTCTCGGCCTTGACAAAGAGATAGGTTCAATAGAAGCAGGAAAGCAGGCAGATATAGTCCTGGTCAATCTAAAAGACATATCTATGATACCCAATCACAACCCGGTCTCAAACATAGTCTATTCGGCGAATGGCTCCTGCGTAGACACGACAATAGTAAATGGCAGGATACTGATGGAGAACAGAATCCTGAAAACGATTGATGAAGAAAAAGTAACAGATAAAGTGAATGAGTTCGCTTCAACACTGGTATGATTTCTCTTGGTTTTTGAATCAGGCCCTTCCCCTCGACACCCCGTCGATAATGCCTGAGGCAATAATATGAGCCATACGCACAGGCTCAGGTATCGCGCTCCTTTTCCGTGTCCTTTTGAGCATCACCACAGCATCCTCATCAGGTATCCCTGCGCTCTGGAAATAAAGGGTCTTGCCGTCAACATCAGCTTTTTTCACCTCGCCAGCCCTTTCTATTATCCTGAGCCTCTCTTTATAATCAGGCAGTTTTGATGCAGCATTCCTGAACTTCTCGCCGTCCGGCTCCTTCCTCACCACAGCAATCACCGGCTTTCCTGTCTTCTTATTAATCTCTTTTATGTCCGCAAGGTTGAACCCGGCAAAAGCTATGCTATTAAGAATTATAAGCTGTATCTGGCTTGCAAATTTCGGCCTGTTCACAAGATATATTATCTTTTCTGTCACATCAAGTCCGTCAACTGTTATTTTCGCGCTCACGACACCGTCAAGATACTCTTTTGCCCTGATGATGACCCCGACAAGTATAGTCTCTCCTTTTTCAGAATGCCTGAACGGTCCGTCATCAAACCCGATAACTCTTATCCACTTCTTTGGGTTTTGCATACCTATATATTGTCTTCAGGAATTTTTATGTTTTAACCTCAGAAAGTGCGGGGAGAAAATGCTCGCCTTTTATCAATCGCAGAGCCAGGGCTAATACCATGCAGCTCTCTTATTTTTGAAAGCCTCATAAGTTCCTTTGTGTTGCCTTTCTGCCTTGCTATCTTCAGCATATTCAATATATCTTTTTCATTCATGGTTTTTACCTCCTTTTTTCAGGCAATATCTCTGATTGAAAAAAAAATAACGCCTGATACGTATGCACTTTTTCCTGCAATGCATACAAGTTTAATTTAGTTAAACAAAACAATAACCTATATCCTACATAATACACTTTAAACTATATAAGTCTTCGCTTTTTCAAAGAGATATATTTATTAATTTTGCGTGATAAATAAAATGTATGGTTTATCTTGACAATATCAACAGCTACGATATACTAAAAGGCATAAAAGAGAAAGAAGAATCCGCAAAAAGAGAATTCTCCTGCCTTGTAGATCTTCTGGCAGGCGGTCTTGAGGAGATTGCGCCTCAGCTGGACAAATATCTGCTTTCCTTGATTGATCTTGCTGATTTTTGTCATAAGGAATACAAAATAAATGAAGGTTTCGTTGACAGTTCAAACATGTGGTATTATTCTTTGACTTCAAAAGGTGATGTCTGGTGCCAGTGGCAGGAGATGCCGCCTGGTTTTGATGCAAGGTCTGATCATTATATTATTACAAGTGATGTCCATGGATTTCTGGACCACCTGATAACATCTTCAGATAGTGCTGAAAAGTATATAGAAAAAGTGATACGCAGCGTAGAAGAATTAAATAAAGAACAAAGCCTTGATATTAAGCTGCCGAAAATATTCTTATCTTACAAAGAAGCCAAGCAAAAACTCAAACCCCAGGCCTGAACTATCACTTCTTATCCACAAGCACAGCCTTGTCAATTACATAAGTCCCTACAAGACCTTCCATCTTCTTGCTCGCAGACACAATCTCAATCTTCTTCCCAAATATAGGAGCATCAAGCACAAGCGTCTCAAACTCTCCGCCTTCGCCAACAATAGAGATGCCATGCTTCCTGTTCAGTTCAACAAGTTCATCAATCGCATTTCTGTCTATCTCGCGCCCCAGCCATTCCTCACCAAGACCTTCAGCAGCCACTTTTGTAATTATTATCTTAAATCCGGATTCAACCATCTCAGTTATTGTCTTCTCAGCATCTTTCTGCCACAAAGGCGCAGAACTCTCAAGACCCAGCTTCGCACATATCTTGTCAATTCTGTCCTTCTGATAATTGGAGAAAAAAGCTCCTGTGACAACAGCATCCACATCCCCCGCAACAACAGAAAGCACATCTTCAAGGTCTGAAAGCTCTTCCTCTTTCTCTGCATCAGTCTCCTTCTTTATCAGCCTGATATCCATAGCCTCTGCCTGCAGGCTTGTGATCCACACATTAGGGTGATGGAACATGTAGCTGTCATCTCTTTTTGGATATATGGCAATGAGACAATACACATCCATGCCTGACTCTACAGCCTTATGTATAGCAAATATAGAGTCCTTCCCACCGGATATAAGCGCAGCAAATTTTTTCTTATTCATATCAGTCAACAAGCCTTTTCCAATTCTTCTTATAATAATTAAACCTTTCATCAAATACATATTTAGGTGTTTGCGAGACCTTAAGGCCTTTCATAAGCAAAGACACCTCCTCTCTCGCATCATCAACACCATCCTCATCGCACATTATCTCAATTTCGATAATGTTGCCATATCCTCTTGTCTTGTCCAGGCACACTTTTGCGCCCATCCATTTAAACTCCTTCCGCTTCCTGAACCATCTTATCTCAACCTCAAGCCCTGTGCCGACAAGAATAGACTCCATCTTCTCAAAATCATCTTTTTTAAAAGACACTTCCTTCTCTTCCCTGTGGATATCATGTATCTTTCCGCCCTTCAGTATGATCTTTGCGCCAGTACTATTCTTCTGAACTCTTAAATCCTTGTCTCCTGAGAAATAGACAGTCTCCTGCTCATCGTCCTTGACATGCTCTGCATCCGATTCCATGAAAGAAACAAGTCGCGCATACTCTTCATCAGAAAGAAAAGACCTTGTTTCTACTTCAATCTTGGACATGGTATCACTGAATTCATTTAGGTAAGATGTTTTTTATATCTTCCCAAAAAACCAAAAGCTTCGCAAGCGCCCCGGCTTTCATCCAGTCCCTGATATATGCATAAAATCGCTTTGTATTCTTCTCTTTTAAAGGCCTTCGCATCTGCCGTGCCGGTAAAGGTAGAGGTACTAAGTTAATTTAGTACTCATAGATAATTAATTATTTTATAATATTATTTGTCTAAATTATTGTTATGAATATATCTGAACTGGACTATCATGGGATATTTCCGAAGAAAAAAGAGGACAGAAATACTTTTCTGAAGCGGGGGGAAGAGTTCTATAATGATGCTCTTGAGATAAAAGACCATCTAAGGAAAGATATTTCAGGAATTGTTGAGCAAAAAAATCTTTTCGGGAAAAGGGAATATACCACCAGAATAATTAAGAAGGAAATTGCTGAAAAAGGGGATTTTAAGCTTTTGGATATATCCGATGATTTCTTCATAGATAATTACAGGACTTATCCTGACTGGATATTTGCCATTGAAGCTGACAGCAACAGCCGGAATCCTGATATGGCATATGTAGATATAACTTTTGACTATTATTTGAATGTCAAGAAAAATGAGATACCAATGTTTTTTTCTTTTCCGGAAAAAATTGATGCTAATCGTTTTTTAGAAAAAGGAATTTCACCTGAAAAAGTGATAAATGATCTGAAAAGAATTAATGGAGAAAAAAAGAAACAGATAATAATTGACATTATAAGAGATCCCTTAAACAAGGATTACAAAAATCTTAGTCTTTTCTCTTGGCCCTGGACAAAATATGAATCCGCACCGGAAAAATGTATTCTCAACAGATTATCAGACAGTGATTGGGATCAAAAGGATATGGATGATGATACGAAGATGGCTTTTGATTATACTATTGGTGCCGCATTGCATACCTATTTATCCTTGGTTCTTTCATCAGCAACCCAAAATGCAGAATACTTGATATGGTCTTTGGTCGGATTAAATTTTTTCAAAAATGCAGTCAAACATTACAAATCCAAGTCAAACACACCTTCAACCAGGATTGCTATCGAAGACATCCTTTCAAACGAAGAAGATGAAAGAAAGATAGATATGCAGTATGCCATGCTTCGGCTTACACCCCCTGAGATAAGAGAGATAGGCAAATATCAAAATAAGAACAATCTTTCCGGAACAGAAGCAATCCAATCCGTCCTTAAAAAGAGAAAGACTTTGATGTCAAAAATAATTCTTGAAAACATTTGAAAAAGAATTTTTCACTAATCACCTAACTTTTTTAAATTATCTTAAGCAGAATAATCCCTTTTCAGACAATAACTATCTTAAGCATCTTCTGGCCTGTAAGAATTAAATACTGACAACACCTTTTCTGGCATTGGGTGCTTATCTGCCTCATTTTAACAGCATTGTCATAGAATTTATCACCATAGGGTATTTAATTTTTAGGCACCATAAGTTTATAAACATTTCCATGCAATTAGAAGCAAAGCTTTATATACTACTATTTGACGGCACTGGATTTTTTGAGGAAAAAACGATGGATTTCTCGGGGGTTTGATTCATCGCATTTTGGAGGAATATGATATGGATAATAACATAAAGGTTCACGATGTGGTCAATAACATAAAGGTTCACAATGTTGTCGCTTCCGGCGCTTTTGACAAAAAGGTTCCGTTATCCCGCCTTTCTGCAGGGCTTAAGAGGACTGAGTACGAGCCTGAGCAGTTCCCAGGTCTTGTGTACCGGCTTGAAAACCCGAAAGCTGCTGCCCTTATCTTCAATTCGGGCAAGATAGTCTGCACAGGGACAAAATCAGTTGACCAGGCTCACGAGGCTGTTGCAAACCTGCTTAAAGATATCCAGAAGCTTGACATAGACGTCACAGACATCAATGACCTGACCATACAGAATATGGTGGCATCAACATGCTTCAACAAAGAGCTCAATCTCAACAAGATTGCTTTTGACCTTGAAGGCACAGAGTATGAGCCTGAGCAGTTCCCTGGACTTGTTTACAGGATGGAAAGTCCAAAAGTAGTCTTCCTTCTCTTTAAGTCAGGCAAAGTAATCTGCACAGGAGCCAAAAGCCATGATATGATAGAAAAAAGTGTAGAGCAGCTTAAGATTAATCTGGAAGAGATTAACATCGAACTTGGCGACGACATCATTGTTGATGAATAGACTTTTTCTTCAATTATTTTTTTATCAACCACCCTTGGTGCTCAACCAGATTATTAAATGTTTCTGTATAATTATTAACTCCTATGGACTACTCCGATGTATTGAAAAAATTTGAGATTTTTCTGACAGATGTATGCTACAACCAGCTTTTGAAAGCTGTGCAGGAATCAACAGCCCTTGTTATAGACTATGAAGCTCTTGAACGTTTTGATCCTGAGCTTTTCGACTATTTTCTTGAGCACCCGGAAGAGTGCATGCAGGCTGTAGACGAGGCGATGTCAAATATAGACATAGGCGAAGAGGTGGAGAAGAAGATACCATTGAGGATAAGAAACCTTCCCGATACCGAGATGATCATGATAAAGAACTTAAGAAGCACTCATCTCTCACGATTCATAGGTGTAGAAGGTCTGATAAAGCAGGCAAGCGAGGTAAGGCCGGAAATCACCTTTACTACTTGGGAATGCCAGTCCTGCGGCGAGAAGATTGCCATGCTCCAGGAAGAGCAGACACTTGAGAAGCCCTACATGTGCGAATGCGGTAACAAGAGAGGTTTCCAGCTTGTAAGCCGCAAAATGATAGATGTCCAGCGAATTGTGACAGAGGAAAGCCCAGAATCCCTTGACGGCGGCCAGCAGGCAAGAAAGCTGGGCATATATCTGAAAAACGATCTTGTAGATCCGACATTCCAGAAGAAAGTGGTCCCGGGAAACAAGGTCCTTGTGACAGGTGTCCTGAACGACATGCCAATAAGGGTTGAAAGAGGCAAGGAGACAAAAAGGCGCGACATATTTATTGACTGCAATTACCTTGAGCCGATAGAGAAGGAGTTTGAAGATATAGAGATAACAGAAGAGGACGAGAAGCAGATAAAGAAGATAGCGAAAGACAAGAAGATATTTGACATGCTAAAAAAATCGATTGCCCCATCAATTTTTGGCTATGAGGATATAAAGCTTGCGATAGCGTTCCAGATGTTCAGCGGTGTCCAGAAAGTAAGACCTGATGGCATGAAGACAAGGGGCGACATCCATATACTTCTTATAGGCGATCCCGGTGCCGCAAAATCACAGATGCTGAAATACGTCTCATCTCTTGCCCCAAAAGGAAGATATGTCGTAGGAAAATCATCATCTGGTGCAGGATTGACAGCGGCGGCAGTAAAAGACGAGTTCACCGGTACCTGGGCTCTTGAGGCCGGCGCCCTTGTCCTTGCCAACGGCGGCATGTGCGCGATAGATGAGATGGACAAGATGGACGCGACAGACAGGAGTTCAATGCATGAAGTGATGGAGCAACAATGCTATCATCCTGAAACATCCATAACTCTTGCGGACGGAAGATCAGTTCGAATCGGGCCGTTTGTGGAAAGTCTTATGAAAAAAGACAGGCATAAGGTGTATAGAGGTAAGGACTGCGAGATACTTCCAGTTGAAAATCTTCACATACAGTCAACAGATATGAAAAGCATATTTCATACAAAAATAAATAGGGTGAGCAGGCACAAAGCACCGGAAAATATGTACAGGATAACATACAGTAATGGAAGGATAATCTGCGTCACGCCAGAACACCCCACATTTGTCTTTCATGGCGGCAGGATTGAAGAGATGAGGGCAGACAAAATACAGCCTGGAATGATAGCACCGGCGCCGCTGCATTATAAGATAACACCTAAGAATGACATACTGCTTGAGATTCCGGAAAAGTGGCATCATAACCTGAAAGACCTGTCATATCCTAAGGTTCTTGACACAAAGCTTGCACGATTCTTAGGCTACCTTGTCTCAGAAGGCCATACATACATAAACGAGAGAAACAGGTATGCTGAGGTAGGGATAACAAACACCAGCAAATATGTGCTTGATGATGTCAGATCTCTTTGGGAAGATGTATTCAGTACAGTTCCGAATACACTTGTCCAGAACAGCCCGTCGCACGGCAACACATGCGAGGTCCAGATATTGCGCTGTTCATCAAAGATGCTGTACAGCTTTCTTGAGACAAATTTTCCTGAAGTGATGGCGTTGTCTGTCAAAAGAGAAGTGCCTTTGAAGATAAGGCAGTCCACTCAGCAGATACAGTCCGAGTTCTTAAGATCCCTGTTCCTGGGCGATGGTTTCGCAGACAGCGAGCGGTTCGGATATGTCACATCTTCGCGGTCTCTTGCAGAAGGTATCCAGGATATCCTTCTATGCAATTCCATATGGTCTTATATTGCAGAGGATGTGCGCCCGCAGGGGACATATTATAAGGTCATCGTATCTTCAAAAGATAGCATGAAAACATTTAGTGACAGCATAGTATCGTCTTATGATCAAAGAGCAGAAAAGATAAGAAAGCTTGCCGCAAGATCAGCGTCAAGAGCTAACTCTACAGACATAGTGCCTTTTGAATATGTCCGGAGGATGTACAGCCTTCTTAAAGGGTACAGGATGCTTGACAGGTATTTCAACAAAATCATTGAAAAAAAACAGAACTCCAGTAAGGATGTGGTAAAAAGATACATATCTCTTATTGAGAAAAGGATGCACAGCATATCTATGTCGGACACTCCCGAAACAATACGGAAAACATCTGCGATACCTGTTGAGGCAATAGCATCAAAGATAGGTGTATCTCCATCAACAATATATAATATTGAAAAAGACAGTAGCCACAAACAATATGATACTCTTTTAAGCACAGTAAGCAATCTTGCACGGAAAAAGCTTGATAGCACAAAAAAAGAGTTGAAAACCATAAACGATTTTGTCTTTTCGGATATGAGGTTTCTGAAAGTCAAGGATGTGGAGATTGTAGAGAATCACAGTCTCGACTGGGTATATGATGTCACGGTCGAGCCGGAAAAGACATTTCTGAGCGAAGGTCTGGTGCTTCACAACACCGTTACCGTTAGCAAGGCAAGCATACAGGCAACCCTGAGCGCAAGGACTATCATACTTGCAGCAGCCAACCCTAAGTACGGAAGGTTTGACCCGTACACACCAATACCTGATCAGATAAACCTGCCTGACACCCTTATAAGCCGTTTTGACCTTATCTTCGCAATCCGTGATATACCTAGCAGGGAGAAAGACACATCTCTTGCAGAACATATACTGAGACTTCACGAGAACCCTGAAGAAGAGAATGTTCCCATGTCAGCAGAGATGCTCAGGAAATATATAGCTTATGCAAGGACCAACTGCGCCCCAAAACTTACCAAAGGTGCAATAGATGCCATAAAAGAGTTCTACGTAAACATAAGGAACCAGAATTCTGAAGATGAGAAAGCTCCGATTCCCCTGACAGCAAGGCAGCTTGAAGCTCTTGTCAGGCTGGCAGAGGCGAGCGCAAAGATACGTCTTTCAGAGACAGTTACAAAGGCTGACGCCGCCCGCGGCATAGACCTTCTGACCAACTGCCTCAAACAGGTAGGGATTGACCCTGAGACAGGCCAGTTTGACATAGATCGCCTCAGTTCAGGAGTGACATCAAGCAAGAGAAACAAGATAATGGATATACTGAGAATCATAAAAGAGATGCAGGATGAAAGTCCTGACAAGCTTGTCAATCGCGAGGATCTCATAAGCAGGGCTGAAGAGGAAGGCATGGACTCTGCCAAGGTAGAAGAGATAATTGAGTCCTTGAGACGGGACGGCGAGCTTTTCGAGCCAAGACCCGGATTCCTAAAGAAGGTGTAGATTATGCATGAAGCAAAGAGACACCCTGCATACAAGCTGGACATATCAGACATAACATGCAACCCTTATATCAAGACCGAGGCTGATCTTGAACCAAATTATATAGACATCGCAGGAAAGCTTAAAGTGATAAGGGTAAGACTCCTAGCCAAAGTCACCTTCAAGTATCTTTCTGACGACGGCAACTACGCATCCATAACTCTTGGCGACGGCAAAAATTCCATAAGGGTGAAAGCCTGGCAGGACATAAGATGCCTCAAGGAAACAGAGAAAGAGAATCTTATAGACATCATCGCAAATGTCAGGGAATGGAACGGTGAGGTATACCTTGTACCTGAAGTCCTGAGAAAGATAGATGACCCAAATCTTGAGACCTTAAGGCGCCTTGAGATACAGAAGTTCAGGAAGGATATGGGTTTTCCGGAAAAGGAAGATATCGAAAAAGAGATAGGTTCTGAAAATAAGACAGTGCCTGATGTCCCTGCTATTGTTGATACTGATACGAAAGATATTGACGATAAAGAGAAAGAAGATAAAGCCGAAACATTGAAAGAGGAAGCTCCTGCAAAAGAGGAAAAGAAACCGGAGAAAGAGGAAAAGAGCTTAAGAGTCCTTGTGCTTGAAATCATAGATAAGCTTGATGAGGGTGACGGTGCTGATTTTGAAGATGTCCTTGGGTCTGTCAAAGGCCCGGAAAAAGAAGTAGAAGCAATAATCAACGATTTCCTGAGCGAAGGCACATGCTACGAGCCAAGAGCCGGAAAGATAAAGGTTCTATGATTGTATAGTGTCTAATAATTGTTTGTATTCTTTCTTGTCTATTTCTCCCGATGCTAATCTTCTGTCAAGCATATCTTTGGCAGTATAGTTTTCTTTATTTTTTGAATCTTTTAAGACCCATATAATCAAAGATATTGTTATTATGAAAAATAATATTTGTGAACCTATCATATATGTCATTCCATACCCATAAACCATTTCAATTACCTCCTTTTAAAAAATAAAAAAGAAAGGTGAAATTACCTTCCCCTTCCAAATTTCATGCCTTCATTGTCGCAGTTTCCATCACAGTCTGTATTGATGAAGTTATTTTGTGACATCTTTTGTCCCATAACCTGTCCCATTCCTTTGCCATGGCCAGTGCCGTCTCGTGGACCTTGTCCGTTATTCAGCCCGAGTTCTGCTCTTAATTCCGCAGCAAGTTCATGGTCACCATTTTCTGCTGCTTCATGTGCCTGTGCAAAGATCTCAAAATTGCTTTCTGTCACAACATCTGCAACCCGAGGATGCCTTCCATTTTCAGTCATAAGCTGATACCAGCTTTCATAGTCTGATGTCTCAAAAGCATTTTCCATAGTATCATGCCTTTCCTCATCACAGTATGGACCTTGTATGGATGGGTCTCCTCTGTAAGCGCTTGCAACTCCTGTTGAGACAATTATCCCAACAACCACAAGCACAGACAATCCAACTTTTGTCGCTTTTTTCATTTTATTTACCTCCATGTCAAATTGATTCAATTGTTTCTTTTGACTTAAGATATCATATGGTTGAAACTATACATAATACTTTCTGAAACTATAATTCTTTAGATGAAACTGAGTTTCAATATGATGAAACTATAAAAAATTATAGGTGTGTCTTTATATATTTTGGACAATAGACTATTGTCTATGGTCTTGGATTATAATAGAAAACTTATCCTCGGTATTGGAATAATAATATCATTCGCTTTGCTGATGATATCAATCAGCATCTATTTCAATTTCCAGCATGATCTTAGAGAACAATCAAGACTTGATCCTGATATGATTGATAGCATGACAACGGAACAGATTAAAGAATTTATAGTAGAACAAAGAAAGACGCAGCCCGTATTCCACAGTTATTATCTTTTGCCTTTCATAGGTTTTATTGGCCTTCTTGTTGGGACTGTAGTGTTCTATATCATGTCAGATAAAGTGGTGCAGCAGAGGCAGACATTGACTAGCAACACAAAGATAATCCTTAATTTCCTGACACCTCCTGAAAGAAAAGTGATAGAGACGCTTTTAGAGAATGATGGAAAGGTCCAGCAATATGAATTGTCCCGTCTGCCAGATCTGAACAAGGTAAAGACACACAGAATCTTATTGAACCTGGAGCAAAAAAAGATTATTCATAAAGAAAAGCTTGGAAAGATAAACAAGATTGTTCTTGACAAGGAATTGTATGATGCTCTTAAGAATTGAATCTTTGATTATGGTTTACATCAGCAAGTGCATATCTGTCAAAGCTAAAGTCTAGAAAAACATGACATCTATTCAATTATGAATACCTTTATCGCTTCAAGATGTCTTTGCACATCGTCCAGCCTGCCATCTTTGCAATATCCCCAAATATGGCTGAATTCATATGTTTCTGCCTTAAGATAGCTTTGTTCTCCCTCTAAAATTATTCCATGATCACTGAATATTATAGGTTCTATAGAATCATCTCGCCTGAGAACATTTGTTAAATCAGATCTGTCCCAAGATTTTATAGGGGTTGATGTTAGATTCTCTACCGGAATAAGCACAAGGCTGTCCTTGTATTTATTATAGTCTCCATAAATATTTAGAGGAAATGTTGTTATATCCATTTGTCTAAGTTCATCTAATATATGCTCTTTATTCAGGTGTATCGGTTCTGTAGACATAGGTGTTATAATTGCTATAAACTTTATATTATTTTGTCATATGAAAATATTCAATACATCGCTGATATAAATTCCCATAATCAAATATCTTTATGGAAATATTTATCCAGATCATTACAACCTTCCTTATAGGCGTATTCGCAAGTTTCATAGGAGCAATAGCAGGAGG
Source organism: archaeon (assembly GCA_013138805.1). Classification (GTDB taxonomy): domain Archaea; phylum EX4484-52; class EX4484-52; order EX4484-52; family GLR71; genus GLR71. Next base: position 29,242 of record WTCA01000009.1, read on the forward strand.
TGGAGGCCTAATTTCAATACCTTTCCTGATCTTTCTCGGCCTCCCCCCACAGGTGGCGATAGCGACAAACAAGTTGGGAGGTGCCGGACTAAGCTTGGGTGCAGCAGCCAAATTCTGGAAAGAAAAAAAGATAATCTGGAAAGCAGTAATGCCTCTATGCCTGATAGGCATCATTGGCGCATACCTCGGAGCGAACATCCTGCTGAATATTGACCAGGCAATCCTGTCAAAGATGGTCGGCTTCATGCTGCTGATACTTCTGCCTCTGACACTGCTGAAAAAAGACATAGGCCTGAAACAAAAAGACACAAGACCTATCGATAAAGGGGTAGGGTATGTCCTCTTTTTCTTCCTGATGGTCTTCGGCGGTTTTTTCGGAGGAGGGGCAGGAACACTGATGTTTTACATCCTGATGTACTTCTTCGGCTTCACAATAATCCAGTCAAATGCCACAAGCATAATCCCCTGGTTTGTAATGTCTATTACATCCCTGATAATTTTCATAATCAACGGCATCGTGGTCTATCAGGTAGGCATATCTCTTTTCGCAGGTATGCTCATAGGTGGATACCTTGGCGCGCAAACAGCAGTAAATAAAGGCAACAGATGGGTAAAAATAATATTCCTTGCAGTTGTTCTTGCTTCAGCGGTAAAGATACTGTTTTTCTGAAGACTCTTACTTGCAGTACTCAACCAATTCACTAATATCAATAACTTTGGAAATTAGAGCCTGTGCCGAAAAGTCTTCAATCTCATGCAAGGCGATAAGCTCTTTTTTTCTTGCATATGCATATGCGATTTCCATAGCAACAGTCTTTCCTATGTGCCCTTCTACCGCATAGATATATACTATATCTGATCTGTCTATCTCTTTAAAAGCCCTTAACAAAGCAGACTTTTCGCTTTCTAAACTATCCTCTTGAGTATTGTCCCACTTTCCAGCAGTCGCGACATTGATATTATTGTTTTTTAAGACAAGAACTGATTTTTCTATATCATCAAAAAACTTTCTGCTTCCTGCAAGGAAAACTGATTTCATAATACAATAAAGGTTATTATATTATTTAAAATGTTTGATTCAATAATATCCATCAACCCCTCCCAATATATATTTAAATCACATAGAACAAATCCACTCATGAACCCCTTAGACAAATCAAACATAAAAGCCATAATCTTCGACCTTGACGGCACCCTTATTGACTCCTCAGAAATCTATTTTAAAGCAATAAATCACATACTGTCAAAATTCAGCATATCTTGCACAATGGAAGAGATGATGGTCCATTGCGGTGCTCCTGCCGAAGACATATACATATACTTCCTCAAAGAACAAGGCGTCTATGACCCGTCAAGAAAAGAAGAGCTAAAGAAAGAGTTTGACGAAAAGTTCAGAGAACTTCTCAAAGACAAAGACATCTTCCCGGAAGATTCGAAAAAAGCCCTGATAAAACTAAAAAAGAAAGGATACACATTCGCCATGGGTACAGGAGCGACAAGAATATCAACAGTATCTATGGTCCCAAAAGACATATTGCTGCTTTTTGATGCCGTAGTCACCTGCGACGATGTCACAAACCCGAAACCAGACCCTGAGACTTTCCTCAAAGCATCAGAAGATATAATGACACCCCCCACAAAATGTATAGTCATAGGTGACGGAAGACACGATCTCATCGCCGCAAAAGAAGCAGGTATGGGATTCATACTGTTAAGGAACGACCACAACAGGGATTTTGACCCTGATGGCTGCTGCATTTGCGAGATAAACAGGATGATTGACCTTACCAATATTCTCTGACAGCCTGACAAAGAAATAAAAAGATATGCCACAAGATGAGTCCTATGGATGAGAAAGATTACGCCAAGATGCTTGACTCAGCAATAGAACAGCTCCCTGAAGTATCAGACAAGACTGAGAGGTTTGAGATGCCTGTCCTGAAAGTATTGATCATAGGCAACAAGACAGAGATAGTCAATTTCTCCGCAGCATCAAAGCATATACGCCGCGACGATAAAGAGCTTCTGAAATACATGTCAAAAGAGCTTGCGACTTTCGGAGAGCTTTCCGGAGGCAAGGCAAGTTTCATAGGCAAGTTCGGTTCTATTGCAATAAATGACAAGTTCAAAAAATATGTAAACTCCTTTGTCCTCTGCAACGAATGCGGCAAGCCGGACACCAGTGTTGTGAAATCAGCAAGGCAGGAATTCCTCAAATGTGAGGCATGCGGCGCAAAAAGGCCAATCGCAAAAAGCTAGTTGCAAAATACCTTTAAAAAAGGTTTTCATGATGTTTATTCTCAAGATACATAAGGCTGATAATAGTCAGGTAGTATCAGTCTGCGACAGTGACATTGTCGGAAAGGTATTTGAAGAGAAAGGCATTGTCCTTGACATATCAAAATCCTTCTACAGCGGCAAAGAGAAAGCGATAGATGACGTAATATCAGCCATATCAGCCTCAGGTTCCGCGATAATTATAGGAAATACCATAACTGCAGAGCTTGAAAAAAGAGGCATCATCTCTGAAAGCCACATATCATCAATAGCTGGCCAAAGATACGCCATGATATTTAGGCTCTGAATCCACTCAACAGCCAAATCAGACCGGCAACATATTTAAAAACAAAAGATAAAACCGATTATTATGATGAGAAAATTCTGCCCCAAATGCGGCAAAGATACAGATGAGCTTATAGGAAAACTATGTCCTGACTGCCACAGCTCAACCGGCAGACCGAAAAAGTCACTTCTTCCGCCATCAGTTAAGATAGACCTGTGCAAATGCACAAAAGTCCGTTTCAAGAACCGATGGAACCATTATCCCACCCTGAAAGATGCTGTAATGTCTGCAATAAAGAACTCATCAAAATTCCCAAAAGGTATGCAGATAGAAATAACGCTTCCTGAAGGCCGTACTCTTGAAGGCAAAGTATCACTTCCAATGACAGTAACGCTAAGAGATAGTGAAGGGAATGCAACAGAAAGCAGTATGGATGCGATAATTACTCCTATGTGCTGCCCTGTATGCTCAAGGAAATTTGGCGGCTATTATGAATCAATCATCCAGTTGAGAGGCGATGACAAAGATATAAAAGACATTCTTGCATACTTGGAAAAAAGGACAGGCCAGCAGAACAGGAAAGAAGACAGCATATTCATAACAAAGAGCGAGAAGAAGCCGGGATGCATAGATGTCTATATGAGCTCAAACAAGTTCGCCAAAAAGCTGTCAAGGGAAGTGTGCTCGCTTTTCAGCATAGCAGATCACAAGGAATCCGTTTCAGACTACGGCACAAAAGATGGCAAAGAGTTAAAAAGAGTTACGTATTTATTAAGGTGTAAGCAAAATATATGACGGAGATGATATTATACCACCTCGTAAATTTTTCAAGAAGAAGAAAAAACCGGCTTTTGACCCGTCAATACCGATAAGGCTCAGGCTTCCAAGGACTGGTGAAGTCTTAGGCGTGATAGACCAGAGGCTGGGTTTCGGAAAGACAAGAGTTATCTGCGCAGACAAGTTAGTAAGAGTATGCCGCGTCCCCGGCAAGCTAAGGCGGTCAGTATCAACTTATGAAGGCAATTTCTGCATAGTGAGACCCTGGGAAGTCGAGAGCGACAGAAAAGGTGACATAATCTACACTTACACAAGACATCAGGCAGAATTGATGCATACAAAAGGTTATCTTAAGGATTTAGAGTCGTGATTATTTTCTTTTTCATCTGATCTTATTTATTTGATTTTTTTGCTTTGTTTATAATTTTTATAAATATCTTGAGTCCTAATTTTTTATGTTAAATAAAATAAATCAATAAAAAAAAGAAAGAAAAAAGAGTGGATTTATTTCCACAACCACCCGATAAGACCTTTGCTTTTCTTCTCACTCTGTGCCAGCTGCTCAAGTCTTGCCTGCTCCTGCTCCATGTTATTGATCTGTTCCTGCATCATTGCCTTGACTTCAGAATCACAGTCGCAATCATCTTTTAGCTGCTTAAGCTCCTGTATATTCTCCCTGTTCTGGATTGTCTGCCTCTCAAGATCTCCGGCCGCTTCAGCATCGCCGCCTGTAAACATTCTTGATAAATATCCTTTGCTCTCAATCTTCTCTTCAGACCTTATTGTGGACTGCACAGAATTATTGAACTCTCTTGCAATCTCTGAGATTCTGGCCCCTTTGCTGCCAGCCAGATTTTCCATCGCAAGCAATGAATGCACTGCAGTCCTTACCTTGTTCTGGTTCTGATAGATATTCTGTTGTTTTTCATTCAAACCGGCCATCTCCTGGCTCATCTCTTGCTGCTTTTGCTGTATCATCTCTCTCAATGCATCCGCATTCCTGGCCAGACCAGTCTGCTTGGATGAATCAGCATCCATACCTGCCTGCCCGGAATTATCCTGGTCAGGGCTTGCATTCCCACTCTCTGATATATGTATAAGCTCTGGGCTGCCTGGACTCACACCAGCATTTCCATCCTCGCTGCCGTTGCTGCCAAACAGGGTAGGCTCAGGTGCAAAAGCACAGCTGCTCATCAAGACCAGTGCCAAAGTCAGAAAAACAATATTTTTCATCATACCACTTCCATTATTTTTAATAATTAATACATTGGTTTTATCAATATATATGTTTATATCACAGTCGTTGTTTTTTAGATTCCTTTTTAAATAGATTAGGCAATATATTTTCTATATGGCACGCCAGAAGATAGAGAAGGACAGGAAGATATTTGAAGATGTATTTGATACACCGACCATAAGATCTCTTGAGACAATGATAGCCAAGAAGAAGATATCAAGGATTGCAGGTGTAATAAAATCAGGCAAGGAAGGCCAGGTCCACCTGGGCTTCAATCAGGAAGGAGAACCGATAATCATAAAGATATATCTCATAGAGACCTCAAGCTTCCAAAAGATGGCAGACTATATCAAAGGCGACCGCAGGTTTTACAACATAGGAACCGACAAGAGACGCCTGGTCTATGCCTGGTGCGCAAAAGAGTACAGGAACCTTATGAAATCCTATGATTGCGGAGTGTCAGTCCCAAAACCTATTGCCTTCGCAAACAATGTCCTTGTCATGGAACTGATAGACGAGAAAGACATGCCGGCCCCTCAGCTGTCAGACACAGAGGTAGAGAACCCGAAAAAGATGTTTGCAATGATTCTTGAACAGATGAAAATGCTATACTTCAAAGCCAATCTTGTCCATGCGGACCTGAGCGAGTACAATATCCTTGTAAAAGACGGAAAACCGATCCTGATAGATATGGGCCAGTCAGTCCTCCTCAAGCACCCGATGGCGGGAAAGTTTCTTGAGCGAGATGTAAGAAACATAGTCAACTTCTTCAATAAGAAGAGATTAAATCTTGACCCTAAAAAAATCTTAAAGCAGTTTGAGAAGAAATTATAGATTCTTATAAATGAAATCCCATATCTTGTTTATTTCAGAATACTCTTCCGTTACCAGTTCATAGAACCTCTTTGCATCGTCTTCAGTTTCAAAATTAATCCCGACAACTGCAATGTCCTGGTTGATATAGGGTTGTTCACTATGTATTTTCTTGCCATATTGTGCTATCGCTTCTGATATTGCTGTTTCTACCCTGAGAGGATTGTCCCTGTGTGTAAGAAGGTAAGGGTGAGCAGCAAATTTTATATCATAAGAGGGTATCTTTATGTTATTAACTTTCATACTTATTAACAAAAGTTCAATATCGCCTTTATAATTATCATCAACCTTGCAGCCGAGCATGTCCAAGACTTCTTTATAATCTTCATGAGTTACCATTACTGAATCTGTATCTATAGAGCCATCCTTAAGAAATGTACCGCCTAATACTTCCCAAACTTTTCCGTAATCTTCAACCATACACTATTTATAAGAAATAAACTTTAAATCTTTTTCCGCCCATTATCTAAAAATAGATTATGCACCCACGTTTATGTCTTGTTATTATTCACCCGTTGACCTTCCCCTTAAATTTCTCCATAAAAGTATCAAAATCCTTCTTTGACACGACAGCACCTGCAGCCTTCTTGTGCCCGCCCCCGACACCCTCAAGACCGGAAAGAGACGTACGTATAATAGAATCAAGATCAAAATCCCCCGACTGATTACGAAGTGACATGGATACAGAATTAGTTTTCTCCTCAACCACCACAATGACATCCTTATAATATTCATCCTTGGCAGATATGATTGTAGAGACTTTTGACTTGATAGGATATTCTGATGACATGACAAGCATCCTGATACGCCCGTCCTTCTCGCTCTTCTCGTCAAACATCCTGACAGTCTTCTTGACATCAATATTGATCATCTCATATTTCTCATACAACGTCTTGACATCCTTGTTTGCAAGGTCAAGAAAATCCCTCGGGCTGTCAACTTCAAGAAGAACTTTTGTCGCAAGCTCTGCTCCCTGGTATGACGCCCATGACGGTGCCGAACCGATTATCTTTCCCACAAGCCCGAAAGTAGTGTCAAAAAGCTTCCTGTTGTCAATATCTTTCTTCTCAAAAAGCTCAGGATACTTTTTCATGCATTTTTCAATCAGATCTTTCCTCTCAGATGCCCCGAAATCTTCAATAGTGCCCACAGCAGCAATCCAGAGATTCTCCTCAAAATCAGTAATCCTCATGCATAAGTCATATATGAAAGCAGAGCACGGCATAGTCTTGCCGTCAAGCTGCGGGTTGATATATACGCATCCTTCAGGGAACTTATAATCAGGAACCACATGATGGTCTATCATCAGGCATTTTACCCCCTCTTCATCAAAAACATGCGCAGACTTGTCAAGCCCTCCGGCAAAGTCGCAGGTGATAACAACATCAGGCTTTTCAGAAAGTATATCTTTCATAAGATCGTCAGATATGCTCGGTGATCCGCGCGTGCTGAAATTAAATATCTGGTTGTTTGTCCCGACCTTCTTCAAAAGCCTTATCATAAGAGCGGCAGAGCACGACCCGTCAGAATCATCATGTGACACGACAGCAACCCTCTTCTTTTTGATATCCTTCAAAAAAAGTACAGCCTTTTCAATATCATTTTTAAGCATATCTTTTTTTTGCAGCGTACATTTTTAAGCCTTTGCCGACCCAATACATTTAAAACCTTTTGCCATAATTATTATTTGTCCGGCTGCTGTTTACACCCGGCATCTTTTGGTGCTTTGGATATGGAAGAGATTATAAGGATACCTGAATCGCGAATAGGCCTCATAATAGGCGAGGGCGGAAAGGTAAAGGCAGAACTCCAGAAATCTTTCGGCGCAAAGCTGACCATAAACGAGGACGGCACAGTCGAGATAACAGGCAAGGAAGGCCTCAACATATACAAGATGAAAAAGGCAGTAGAAGGCATAGCAAGAGGCCTGTCCTTAGATATTGTCCTGAACCTGTGCGATGACGATTACGATCTTGAGATAATACATCTTGAAGAAATCTTAGGCAAGAACAAAAATATCCTGAACAGATACAAGTCAAGGCTGATAGGATCTGACGGCAGGATAAAAAAGATTCTGGAGAAAAAGACAGGAACAGACATAGCAATCCACGGCAAGACTGTGGCAATCCTCGGAAAATTTGAAGACATAGCCGACGCCAAATCCGCCATTGAGATGATACTCCAGGGAAACGACTTCAACTCAGTGTTTGCAACACTTGACAACAGGATGAGATAAAAGTAAATACAACAGGTAAATCATTATGGAATCCGTAGCAGAGAGCAATGCAAAAGATCACAGGTCAATATCTGTGGCAGAATTCTTCGAGAGGAACAAGCATCTTCTCGGCTTTGAGAACGACCAGAAATCCCTCCTGACCTGTGTCAGGGAAGCGGTGGACAACGCTCTTGACGCCTGCGAGGATGCAAGAATACTGCCGACAATATACATAGAGCTCAAGCAGATTGACGCAAGCATATTCAAGATGATAATAGAGGACAACGGTCCCGGAATTGTCAAGCGCAACATCCCAAGAATATTTGCAAAGCTTCTGTACGGTTCCAAGTTCAACCTGAAGCAGTCAAGAGGTCAGCAGGGCATAGGCATATCAGCATCAGTCCTCTATTCCCAGCTGACCACAGGAAAGCCCACAAAAATATACTCAAAGACAGGCGACGGCCAGATCCACATATATGAGCTCAACATCAACACGAAAAAGAACGAGCCTGACATAGTTTCTGAACTTACAGTAGACGGTGACGGCCACGGCACAAGAATAGAGATGTTCATAAAAGGAAAATATACAAGAGGCAGGCAGTCGGTAGAAGAGTACCTGATGGAGACAGCCATAATGAACCCTTTCGCCAGCATAGTCTATATCAACCCGGATGGAAAGCAGTTTGAGTACCCAAGAGCTGTCGATACTCTCCCTGTAGAGGCTAAGTCTATACAGCCGCATCCGCACGGTCTTGAGCTGGGTATCCTTATGCGCCTGATGAAACAAACTGAATCAAGAAACATGACTGGTTTTTTCACGACAGAGCTTTCAAGAGTAAGCAGGGGAAACGCTGTAGATATCTGCAACAGGGCAGGAATAAATCCAAAGACTAATCCTAAGCGGCTTTCAAGAGATGATGTTGACAAGCTTCTCAAAGCTCTCCATACAGCAAAGATCCAGAAGCCCCCAACAGACTGTCTTTCGCCTGTAGGTGACGATGCTATAAAGAAAGGCCTGAAAAAAGAGATGAACCCTGAGTTCATAGCAGTCGCCAGCAGGTCCCCGGTAGTCTATAAAGGCAATCCGTTTCAGATAGAGATAGGTATAGGATACGGCGGCGACCTTAAGAGCGACGGCACAATAGCATTGATGCGTTTCGCAAACAAAGTACCCCTGATATATCAGCAGTCAGCCTGTGCAATAACAAGGTCTATCGCAAAGATAGACTGGAAAAGATACGGATTGAAACAGAGCAACGGCTCGCTGCCATGTGGTCCTGTAGCAATAGTAGTCCATATGGCATCTGTCTGGGTGCCGTACACATCAGAAGGCAAAGAGGCGATAGCATCATATACTGCCATAATCAAAGAAGTGACTCTTGCTCTTCAGGAAGCTGCAAGAAAGCTCGGCCTTTACGTATCCAAGAAACGCCAGAGCAAGGAAGCTGAAGACCGCCTGAAAGCTTTTGACATCTACGCCGGAGAGCTGTGCGAAGCACTCTCAGACATAACAGGCGTCAATACTGAAAATATACACACAAGCCTCAAGAAAGTCATAGAGGAAAAGGTCGGCGACACATCCATAGTCCTTCACGGCAAAGGTATGGAAATACAGGGCAAGACTGATATAGCAGATGAGGCAACAGAAACATCAGAAGACAAAACATCAGATACATCGGCCAAAGAAAAGCAGGAAAATAGCACGGAAAATGCCCAGTCACGCCTTGATGTCTTCAACAGTCCAGGGAATGAGAATGCTAAAGAATAAGTGATATTTTATGAAATTCGAGTCAGATGCAAAAGTTGCAGAGAAGATAAAGAAAATAGGAGATAAGGTCGTCGCAGACATATTCGGCGGCAATGCACCTGAAGTCACCCTTCCTGTAAGAGCTGCATCAAATGTCCACTACAACAAGGAAGAAGGTCTCCTGTACCTGGGAAACAGCATATCTTCAAGAAACTTCCTTAACTTTGCGCATACAAGAAAATTCATGCAGACAATGCTTATAGCTGCCAAGTGCAGAGAACTTCTTGAGAAAGGCAAGACCGCAAGCATAAGAGAGCTGTACTATGAACTTAAGCATAATATCCAGGGCACAAAAGAAAACACTTTTGAAGGTCAGGACGAGTCAGATCCCCTGATAGAGGATCTTGAGACGATGACAGATTCCCTGAGGGAAGAGCTCCATCTGAAAGCAGACAGCAGCGGCATCCTTTTCGGAAAGCTCGTCATAGAGGACATGGGAGACAGGATAGACTGCTCAAAGCTGGGAAAGTCAGGCCTTGCCATACCGTCAATTGTAGACGATTACAAGTTTTTGGAATGTGACGCAGACTATGTTCTTGTCGTCGAGACAAAAGCTATGGTTGACAGGCTGGTGGAGGAGAAATATCACCTGAACAATAACGCAATACTTGTAGGTCTCGGAGGCCAGGCAGCAAGAGGTGCAAGAAGACTGGTAAAGCTATTGAACGAGCGCCTGAATCTTCCTGTATATGTCTTCACCGACGGCGACCCATGGGGATATTACATATACTCTGTCGTAAAGACAGGCTCCATGAACCTTGCCTATGAATCAAAGCGCCTGGCTACACCGCAATGCCGGTTCCTTGGCATGACAATGGCAGACATTGACAAGTACGGCCTTCAGAAAGTCACAGAAAAGCTCAAGGATGTGGACAAGAAAAGGGTCAACCAGCTTCTCAAGTACGAATGGTTCAACAAGCCGCAATGGATAAAAGAGCTCAAGAGCATGCTCTCAAAAGGCGCAAGGATAGAGCAGCAAGCCCTGGCATCAAAAAGCCTTGAGTTTGTCGCAAAAGAATATCTTCCCGGCAAGATAGCAAGAAAAGAATTCATAGATTGATT
>WTCA01000092.1 GCA_013138805.1 archaeon
TCGGGCTGGTCTGTCAGGGTTATTGTGCAGTTGCCGCTGCTGTAGGTTGCGCCGGTCCAAGATGAGCCGTTGTTTAAGGAGTATTCGCAGGTGGTCGTGTTAAGGCCGATGCCTGAGTCTGAGACTGATGCGTTTAAGGTGAAGGTGCTGTTGGTGTAATTGGTGCCGGCAGAGTTTATTGTTGGGATTATTGTTAAATCTGTCACTTCCGGTGCTATGGTGTCTGTATAGAAGTAGACTGCGGAGGTCTGGTTGATGTTGCCGGCACTGTCGTTGCAGCGGAAGATGACATTATGCTGACCTTCAGTCATTGAAGCGTTTATGTCTGTGTAATGGTCGCCTGCATCATTTGTGAGGTCTTTGTATGCTGCGCTGTCAAAAGAGTAGCCGCACCATTCTACTGTTGTGACTGCATCTGATGCTGTGAGGTTGAAGTAGATTGTGCTTATGTTGTAGGTCTTGTTTTCGGGAGATTCTATTGAAACTGATGGTGCCTGAGTGTCAATCGTGACTGTCCTTGTCTCTGTATTGTTGAGGTTGCCTGCTAAGTCCTGGGCGTAGGCTGTGTAGTTGTAGGTGCCGTCGTTGAGGTTGGTGTAATTAGTTTCCAACCTATAAAGTCCTGCGTTGTAGGAAGCGTTGATTTCTTCGGGTGAGAGGGCGCGGTTCCAGATGCGGACTTCGTCTATTGTGCCGTTGAAATATCTTGTAGTTTCTTGCCGATTTCCAATCCATACATCATTATCATTAATATTAATTGAATCTGTTTTTAGCGCTTGGGTCGAGTAAGACTCTTCGATTCCATTTACAAACAAATGAATTAATTGGTCTCCATTTTTATCCCATGTGCCAACTATATGATACCATTTATTGGCTTCAATAATAGTACCATTTGCATATGAATAATTATAGGTAGTTCCATCAGAAGAGCCTAAAAAAAGTGCAATATAAGTATCATTAACATCAAAATAATAGGATCTTTTATCATCTGTAGAATATTTCGCCACAACAGCACATCTTACGGTTTCCCCTCTTTTTATCCACGCTGAGATTGTAATTGCATCAGTAATATCCAAGGAAGAGGTATCACTTATGTTAACATAATCATCAACACCGTCAAACTGCATGGCGTCTCCAAATTTGCCTGTTACATATGCAGGGCTTGAGCCGTTGGTGGCGTTGTTTCCGTAAGTTGACCAGTCGCGGAAGAATGTATTGTTTTCGCCGGACTCATTGTTGAACCTCCACCAGCCGACCAAAGAATTGTTCCAGTCGATGAAGGCTGTGATGTTGTTGGTGTCTGTTGCTGTGACATTGATGTAGGCGTAGTCTTCGTTCCTGTATTCGTCAGGGTCTGAAGTTGGTGAGACGAAGTAGATGTCTGGGTTGATTGTATCAATTGTTATTGTCCTTATCTCGGACTGGTTCTCGTTGCCGGCGGTGTCGTTTGCCCAGACATAGTAGGTGTAGATGCCGTCGGTGATGCCGGTCTGGTTGAAGTAGGTGTTCGTTGTTGTCGTGTTTGTTGTGGCATCCCAGCTGAAGATTGTTGTGTCTGTATAAACTTCTACGATTGACCAGTTAATGTATGTATAGTTCTCGTTGATGTAAGAGTTGTTGGCATAGGTAGGCGGGATGAAATCTATCTGAGGAGCTATCCCATCGACAACCCTGTAATTATAAATGTGTTCAAAGGATGTGTTTGTCATCAAAACCGCACTTTTTCCTGTGAAATTTGCTATAAAGGTGTAATTTCCGATAGTACTTTCGCTGTATTGCTGTGATGTTCGCCAGAGATAGTTTCCGGATGTGTTTGTGAGTGTTAATGTTGCATTAGGAACTGAGCCATTGCTATTGTATGCTGTCAGATTCCAATCACCACCAATATCAAAATAGTCTGTGCCGTTATATTCGCGGATTCTAAGTGATGGATAGAATGGTTCACCTATGTCGAATTCTGTACGGGTTATGTTTGATGCATTAATCAAACTGAAATTGTCGAGCACAATTGATTCGACGCACCTATGAGGTGTGGTGTTTGACCATAGGCTGAAATAATAGTAATTTGTGCCTGATATTATAGCTGAAGAAGCGTGGCACCTATCCAAGCCAGTTGAGCCATACCATATTTTTATTGTTCCTGTTGAAGTGGAGATTGTGCTATTAAGATATATGCTGTTGGAAGCTGTAATGTTTATCTGGCCGCTTGTAGATGCTATACTGCCGCCATTCATTGAGATGTTTGTTGTTCTCAATACAAGATTGTTTGAACTCATAGATACTGTCCCGTTTCCTATCATTGTTGTAGCATTCAGTGGCAGTGTAGCAAGCATGGATGAAACAATAGCACCGCTCTGGACAGTCATCAGGTCAAAGGCTGTGGAATAAGCAGTTGAGTTGAGAGGTGTGGTTGCGCCGCTGTGGGCGTTGTTGTCTACAGTCAAATTCCCATAACTCTGGCTTGCAGATTTCTGGTAGATTGTTCCTGCACCGCCGTATTGGTTTCCGCTTCCACCGTAAGCAGCAAAGGATCCATCATATGTTTTGGTAGTGTATTTAATTGCTATTCTGCCGCCTGCGCCACCGCCGCCTTTAGCACTTATATAACTTCCGCCGTTGCCGCCATTAGCATCAATTGAGCCGTTACCTGCAAATGTTCCGGCTATGATATGAATTCCGCCTCCACTGCCGCCGCCACCGGCAGAATTAGTAGTACTGCTGGCACTGCCGCCCGTCCCACCATAGCCACCCCCCACACCCTGACCACTGCTTACAGTGCTGCCGCCGGCATTGGCGCCATTAGCAATAATTGACCCGTTATTCGTAAACGTGCCTGAAATATTCAGTTTGATTAAACCGGCACCTCTGGCACCACTAACACTGCCGCCAGTAGAGCCGCCGGAACCCAAATCATCAGGAGCGGTAAGGCTGCCATAAGATGAACTGCCAAAACCATTGTCACTACTATAACCCCTGCTGGAAACATCGATTTTACCGCCGGAGTTTATCGTAAGGTTAGGTAAAGTGATGTTAATGTAGCTGATTTGCGTATCTGTGTTCGAATTATGGGTTAACACACCGCCTGAGTTAATGGTCATAATGGATTGCGAGCCAAATGTCAAATTAGGATGAACAGAGAATGTAGTGGTTGCTGTGCCCCCTATGTCTATAAAGGAATTGACAAAAAGAGTGGAGCCAGAACTCATGATCATATAGCTGCCGTTTTTGATATCAATATTCTCAAAGCTA
>WTCA01000045.1 GCA_013138805.1 archaeon
AGTTCTGAACAGAACCGCGCGGACAATGCTCCGCAGAACAGTATGGCTACAGAGCCTGTACAAAATGAAATGCCTGAAAGAAACACAGCACAGGACTCTTTTGAAGCACCATTCGCATCACAGGAACCAGTGCCTCAACAGACGCAGCCGCAGAATCAAGACTACAGCACCCCGTTCACCCAGGAACAGGCAAATAACCAGTCACCTTTCACAGCACCTGAGCAAGCGCAGCAGCCAAGACAAGAAATACCTCAACAGGAACCGCAGACAATGTCACAGAATATACAGAGAGATCAATCATTCACCCAGCCGGCACCACAGCAGATGAGCAATATAGCTGACTCCTTTGATGATGTACAGGATGCAAGAATAATGGTTATCGGAGCAGGAGGCATGGGAAACAACGCTGTTACAAGGCTCCATGCAATGGGAATAAAAGGAGCAGACACAGTCGTTGTAAATACTGACAAGCAACATCTCCTCATATCCAAAGCTGACAAGAAGATACTTATCGGAAAAGATGTCACCAAAGGTCTTGGAGCAGGCGGCTATCCTAATGTAGGAAAGCAGGCAGCAGAGGAATCCATGACAGAACTTGAAAAATCCTTGAAGCCGGCAGATCTTGTCTTCATAATCTCAGGCATGGGCGGAGGTACAGGAACAGGAAGCGCTCCTATCATCTCAAAAATAGCAAAGAAAAACGATGCGATAGTCATCGGTGTCGTAACGATGCCTTTCAAGATAGAAGGTGGAAGAATACCGAAAGCTGAAGAAGGCCTCGCAAGACTTAGACAGGAATGCGACACAGTGATTGTGATAGAAAACGATAAGCTTCTAGAGGTTGCAGGAGAGATGCCGCTACAGCAGGCATTTGCAGTAGCAGATGAGATAATAGTGACGATGATAAAAGGCATAACAGAGACAATCTCAACACCATCCATAGTAAACCTTGACTTTGCCGATGTGAAATCCGTCATGAAAAACGGCGGAGTGGCAGTCATAGGGATTGGCGAGAGCAGCACAGCTGCAAGGGCAAGAGAAGCAGTTGAAGAGGCAATGTCAAACCCGCTTCTTGATGTTGATTACCAGGGTGCAACAGGTGCACTTGTCCATATATCAGGAGGACCTGATATGAAACTCACAGAAATCGGAGAGATAGGTGACTTTGTAGCAAAGCATCTTGATACAGACGCATCAACAATCTGGGGTGCAAGAATAGACCAGAACATGCAGGGAAAGATAAGAGTTATCACAATCATAACCGGGATAAAATCCCAGTACATCCTCGGTCCTCAGGATATGCGCGAAGATAATCAGGACATTGGAGAATCTCTTGGGATAAGAACAATATAAGGCGCAAAAGCCTTTTTTCTTTTTCTTATTAAAAAATATACCCATCATATTATTATTCTATTTGAGCTATTATCTCACGCATACCTTTCGTTGACGGTTTTTTTGTCACATGGTCTGCAAATTCTTTTAGTTTTTCTGTTGCATTGAAAAGAGCTATCTTGATGCCGGGGTTCATAAACATGCTCTGGCTGTTTTCTTCATTGCCGATCACTATAGTCTTGTCCATATCTATATTTAAGTATCTCATCGCAATTCTTAAACCCAGACCTTTGTCAACATTGATAGGAATAATCATTATCTCATCAGCATTTTTGATAATGCTTACTTTTTCATTTAGTTTGCCAAGTTTTTCTCTTATAAGCTGCTCATCTGCAGCTCTTACTCTTACTATTACTTTACCTATAATTGTACCAGGAAGGTTAAGATTTTTTATTATTTTTTTTGCTCTTGTCATATAATATGTATTTATTGTAACTGTTTTTTTTGTGGCAGGAAAATAGATGACTGCACCATTTTCTGCTATTATGCAACGCCATCCTGTGAATTTTTTGCACATTCTTTTTACATAACGGATATTTCTCCCGGTTGCAAGTATTAAATCAATGTTAAGTTTTTTCAGGCTTCTTAACAGGTTGCGGTCAATGTCTTTTTCGTTAAACTCATCACCAGGCATTTTGTCTGTGATTGTCTGTTCATAATCTGTTATTATTGCCCTGATATTTGTAGTGTCAATATGTTCCATACGATGCAGTTCATCTTTTTCTTTTTTTGCTTTATTATATAGAATAAGATGTTTTTCTATGCCTATTTCAATCTTAAAGTATTTTTCTACATATTCCAATGATTTTTTAGACATTCTTTTTTGCAGTTTGCTGTCTTTCAGGATTTTTATTATTTGTTTTGATGTTGCATCTATATCCTGGACATCAACTAAATAACCGTTCATGTTATCTTTTATCTGTATAGGGATTCCGCCTGTTCTTGTGCCGACAACAGGTTTTCCGCATGCCATAGCTTCTGTTATTGACAGGCCAAAACCCTCATTTCTTGAGCAGAGAGCCACAATATCTGATGTATTATAAAGCTCAAGAAGGCTCTGGTTGTCTATGTCTCCCGTGAAGATTATATCTTTTTCAAGCTTGAGTTTTTTTATCAGTTGCAGTATCTCTTTTATATATTCTATTTGTTCAGGAATTTTGTTGCTCATTGACTTGTCGCTGACAAAGACGAGTTTCGTATTCGGTATCTGTTCTTTTATTTTTGGGAAGGCACGGATTAGTTGATCATGGCTGGATTTATAGTCCAGTCTTTGGACGCATAATACTATTTTAAAGTTTTTAGGTATTTTATATACAGATTTTACTGCGCTTTTGTCTACATCCTGGACCCGGAAAAAGTGTGTATCAGTTATAGGATATATCAATTCTGCTTTTTCTTTTTGAAGTCCTGCCTTTACGGCAGCATCAATATAGTCCTGAGATAAGAAGGTCACTTTATCATATTCATTGAGATGTTTTACCAGAAATTCACTCAATTTTTTTGACATGTTTGGAATGAAAGGAATATGCCAGGTGAGTATAAGAGGTGTTCCCCGAGGCACATATTTATATGTGAATAGAAGCTGAAAGTCATGGATATGCACAATATTAGCAGGTGTATGTTTAAGAAGGCTCTCAAGTTCTCTGCCAAAGTATTCGTTTACTTTATTGAATTCTTCATAGCCATTCACCTGATAATACGGCTTGATAAATATCCTGGCATTGCAGTGGCATTCCCTATATATTGCTTCTTTAAATTTACTGAATCCAACTATGATTTCCTGTTCTATAGGTTCTTTAGGGACCCTGTGTATTTCAATGCCTTTTATTTCATCTGCATTTGGCTCTCCTGCATGTCTTAGATGAACTCCGACAATTTCATTGCCTTTTTTCACCATCTCTTTTTCAAGATTTATAAGATGAGTAGAAACACCGCATATGTATGGGTAAAAAGACTGGCTTGCAAAATATATTCTCATCTGTTTTTTTCACCAAACATGACTTTCATATTATTCTATGTTCAATTAAGCTTATAAGGATAATCATACGGCAAAAGCAAAAGAAACAGGATATGACAAGCTCTCACTTCAATCTCAAAGCATCAAGATTATGCGGGTACTGCGTCTCAATCCTGAATATCTTATGAATATTCCTGCCGAAATCCACTATCTTCTTTGACTCACCGTGATTAAGTATCACTCTCTCAGGCTTGGACTTAAGCCGCGAGATATAATTAAGAAGCTGCTGCCTATCTGAATGCGCGCCAAAACCGCTGGCTGTCTCAACCTGCATATTGATGCGGACAGTAGACCTTGAATCGCCGGCAGTCCTGTTAGTCATAGATATATCTCTCCAGCCCATCTGGATGTTCCTGCCCAAAGTGCCTTCAGCCTGATAGCCGACAAAGACAAGAGTATTCTTCTCATCCTCTGCAAGGCATCTCAAGTATTCCATTATAGGCCCGCCGGTAACCATGCCTGATGTAGTAATTATGACCGCAGGACCTCCGTCAATCACTTTCTTTCGCTCTACCTGGCTCGCCACTCTCTTAAACACAGGATTTATGAAAGGATTGTTTGACTGATGGAATATCTGCTTCTGAAGACCTCTTGAAAGAAATTCAGGATATGCCGTATGTATTGCAGTAACATCCCATATCATACCGTCAAGATAAACAGGCACATCAATCTCCTTCTTATCTGCCATTTCAGCAAAAAATATCATAAGTTCCTGAGCACGCCCTACAGCAAATGAAGGTATGACCACTTTGCCTCCTCTCTTGATTGTCTCTTTCACAAGATTTGTAAGCTTCTCCTCAGATTCCTGCTTTGACAGTGTCCTGTCTGCAGCACCGCCATAGGTAGATTCCATTATTATTGACTCGCATCGTGCAAAATTCATGCTGGCCTGATCAAAAAGCCTGCTCTTACCATACTTGAAATCAGCAGTATATACAAGATTATGAAGGCCTTCACCTATATGTATATGAGATATGGCAGAGCCGAGTATATGCCCTGCGTTATGGAAAGTAAGCCTCATGTCACCTGTTATATCAACCACATGCCCATAGTCCATAATAATAGAATGCTTCACCGCACCCTTGATTCCCTTGCTGGTATATGGCGCGCTTCCGGTCTCACCCTGCATAGTCTTTATGTAATCAAGCTGCTGAAGTATCATTATATCTCTTGTCGGTGCTGTAAGATATGTAGGACCTTCATACCCATACTCATAAAGATATGGCAAAAAGCCTGCATGATCAAGATGTGCATGGCTTATTATGACAGCATCAAGCGCTTCTATATCAAACTCAGGTATATCAAGATAAGGATGCCTCTCAGCGACAGACGCCACATTAACGCCGCAGTCAAGAAGCACTCTGCTCTTCTTTGTCTGGAGAAGTATTGCAGACCTTCCGACCTCTCTTGCAGAGCCAAGGAAAGAAACACGCACCCAGCCTTCTTTTGATCCTTTGTCAAGCCGTATCTGCTCGCCTATCTTGTTAAGGAAACGCTGCCTGTACTTGGACTCGCTGTGTATTATCTCACGCGCCTTATCAACAATCTTTGACTGGATAAGCGGTATCCTCTTTATCATAGGACTCCAGCAGGTCTCCTGCTTTATCTTTTTAAGCGTCTCTCCCTGCTTGCCTATTATAAGTCCCGGTTTCTTGGCATATATTATGACCCTGCTAAACTCAGGCTCAAAAAGGATTTCCCCTACTTCAGCCTCTGCAGGAGCTATCTTCCTTATATTTGCAGCCGCAACATCCTGTTTCTCACATATTGCAGGATCAGGACGTATATCTATCCTTTTCCTAAGCATCTGGACAAGGTCTCTGACATCAGAACTGCTCTCCAGGAAAAAATTCTTGTTTTTCGTATAGAAAATAATATCTGATCCTTCAAAAAGAGCATTTGTTATCATAGAGCCTGCCGGAAGCTTGCCCTTTATCTCATCAAGGTTCATATAATTCACCAGATTTATAGTTCAAAAATTATCAGACAATAATAAAAAGATGATATAGGTTTTTTATGACAATAAAAAAATAAAAAGGTTATAATATTATACTAACTATTTCTTGAGCTTTAGTATATCTTCTTCAGGTATCCACTTGACTCCGTCTCTTGTGACAACAGCGACATCAACAGATTTTCCGCCTGTTGCAAGATCCCTTTTCTTTGCGACTTTAAGAGCATTATGTATAAGAACAAGCCCTTCATCAACAGACATGCCTTCCTTATAGCTGTCCTCAAGGACACCAAGAGCCATCGGAGAGCCGGAACCTGTGAAGGCGAATGTCTTCGCATCTTCAAGAGCACCTGCAAGGTCAACTGAATATATATGAGGGCCGTCAACATCATAACCGCCTATAAGTATCTGCACCATATCAGGCCTAAACGATTTGAAAGATGATCTGAGCACATTTGCAAGAAGTGTTGCAGCAGTCTTTATAGTGACTTCTCCTTCCTGAAGCTTATATAGCTTGAGTTCTGCAGACATAAGCCTTGCAAGAGCCTGCCCATCACCTGCCGTGCCTGCGATAGTCATTACCACATTATCTGATAACTTTAATACCTTCTGCATGGTCTCGCTTGCGACAAGATATCCCATAGAAGATCTCTGGTCAGCAGCCATGATAGCTGCATCTTTGCATACCAGACCTAAAGTTGTCGTACCTGTTTTTAATATCTCCATAAGAATTGCACCCCAAGAAGAAGCTAAACCTAATTTGAAACAAAATCTTTTTAAGTGTTTCTGTGTATTTCCATTTTTGTTATTCTTGAAATTTCCCGATAATCACGATTTTTTCGCCTTAGACACGAACTTGGTCTCAGACCCGCAGACAGGGCATATCTCTTCACCTGTCTCTTTGTAGCAGGCTGTACATTTCCTTTTCCATTCAAGAGCCCTGCTTATACCTTTCTGTGAGACAGGCATGTATTTTATACTCATAGATTTAGCAACATTCTGAATGCCATAGTCATCTGTGACAATCACAGCTTTTTTCCCTTTATCTAAAAAATCTAAAGCAAGGGCAATCACGCTTATATCTGTTGATGATAGCTTGTCTCCGGTTCTTTTCACAGTTTCAGTTACAGCTTTCAAAGAAGCATCATCAGGAGCAAGTATAGAAAGCCCTGCTTTCTGGAGCATATCAAACTGTATCCTTGCATATGGATTCTTTATCTCTTCTGCCACCATATATACTGTAGCACACGCCTTATCAACAAAAGCGTCGCTGTAATTCTCAAGAAATACCGTACTGTCAAGAACATATATAGTATTGTCATCCATGACAAATTATTCTGTCGCAAAGACATATAAATATCTTCATGCAAGAATTTGAAGGCAGGTAATGATTATGTCAGAACTTTCTTTGTCCTCGGTTGAAAAGATATTCAGGAAAGCGAACGCAAAAAGAGTATCAGATGAAGCATCAAGAGAGCTAAGGAAAGTTGTTGAAGACTTTGCTGAAGAGATAAGCAGGGAAGCTGTAAAGGCATCAGAGCATGCGGGAAGAAAGACAGTCAAAGAGGTTGACATAAAGTTTGTCACAAGGCAGGGCTAAGAAATCTTTATAAGTGTTTTTGAGCAACTGTTGATTATCATGTGCGATAACTTACTCTTATCGCAAATTATCATTAAAAGATTTAAAGGTGTAAACAGATGGCTATGGACAGCAAGCAGATAAATGCAAGAGATGCGAAGAAAGGAAACTATGTCATATTTGACGACGTCGCCTGCAGAGTGACAGACAATAAGATATCTAAACCGGGAAAACACGGTGAGGCAAAATGCAGGATAGAAGCTATAGGCATTCTTGACAACAAGAAACGTGTCCACATAACTCCTGCAGGTCACAGGCTCATCTCCCCAATCCTTAACAAAAGAAACTGCCAGGTACTATCAATAGCAGGAAACATGGCACAGGTTATGGACATGGAAACATACGAGACTTTAGACATCGAGATCCCTGACGACATGAAAGACAAAGTAAAAGAAGGCGAAGAGATCGGCTACTGGATCATAATGGATAAGAAAGTCTTTATGGAGTAAAGGAATAATCCTTTTCATCCCTCAATTCTTTTTGCATTAATTTTAAGGTGAACATGATGACAATCTACATTGTAGGCCACAAGAACCCGGACACAGACTCAATCTGCGCAGCGATAGCATACGCAGACCTAAAAAGAAAGATGGGAGCAACAGAAGAAATAAGCCCGGCAAGATCCGGCGACATAAACGACGAGACAAGATTCATACTCAACAGGTTCAACACAAAAGACCCAGTCCTATTAACCGACGCAACCGGAAAAAAAGTAATCCTTGTGGACCACAGCGAGCCCAAGCAGAGGCCTGAGAACATGGACAAGGGCGAGATAGTAGAGGTTCTTGACCACCATAACATCAATTTTGTCCAGGCAACACCCATCCTTTTCCACGCAGAGCCTGCAGGAAGCACATCAACCATAATCGCAAGGATGTACTTTGAAAAAGGAATAGAACTACCAAAAAACATTGCAGGAATCCTTCTCGGCGCAATAATTTCAGACACAGTCATCTTCAAATCACCGATAACGACACAGGAAGACAAGGACATCGCAGAAAAACTGAAACCAATCGCAGAAATTAATGACCTCGAAAAGTTCGGCATAGATATGTTCAACGCAAAGTCCGGCTGGAATGAAAAGACAGCAGAACAGATAATAAAGACAGACTACAAGGAATATGAGCTTGGTGGAAAGAAGATAGGCATCGCTCAGGTCGAAACAGTGGACGCAAGCGAGCTTGAGCCGAGAAAAGCAGAATTCCTTGAAATCATGAAAAAAAGAAAAGAAAAAGGCGGTCTTGACACAATAATGGTGCTTCTGACAGACATAATGAAAGAAGGATGCCTGACATTCATATTAAGCGACAGCATAGATCTAATAGGAAAAACATTCGGCAAAGAGATAAAAGAGAACGGAATGTACCTGCCAGGAGTCCTTTCAAGAAAGAAGCAGATTGTGCCCCCTCTTGAGAAAGCATTGTCTTGAAGTGATACGATATGTTAATCAAAAAAGAAGATAGTGTAAAAAAACAAATAGCACCCGATTGTATCATCCAGGAATATCCTCTTAACAACAAAAACCTTGACTTTGCTCTGGCAATAATAGATGGACGATTTCCAGAATCAGGAAAGACTACGAATAAAGTCTGCCAGGAAATTTATTACATTATCAGCGGCACTGGAACATTATATATTAATAGTAAAGAAATTGAGCTAAATGAAGGCGATGTCTATCTTATTGAAGCAGAAAAAAAGTATCATGTGACTGGTGAAAACTTAAATATTGCTTTAGCGACCTCGCCGGCATGGTATCCAGAACAACAGGAGTTTTCTGATTAATGACCCAACCACCCACAATCTTTAAAAAGATATTGCATTAATTTATTATGCTGTAATGTCAGCAAACCGGATTTTTGTCTTTTTTGACCTTGGCTATATCTCCGTCTGCTTGTTTTCCGGTAAAGATAATAATTATTGAGGATTGATAAGATGTTCCAAATGCAGAGATTTGAAGAATCCATAAGAGTGCCCCCTAAATACATAGGTCTTGATATCGAGGAATCTGTCAAGAAAAGCCTTGCAGAAAGATATGAAAACCGCGTTATAAAAGATATAGGTGTCATCCTTGCAGTGAAAGAAATATCTGACATTGGAGACGGAAAAATTATTATCGAAGACGCAGGCGTATATTACAATGTGGCTTTTGATGCTCTTGTCTACACACCAAAGCTTTACGAGATAGTTGAAGGCGATGTGGTAGACATAACAAGCTTCGGTGTATTTGTAAGGTTTGGTCCTATAGACGGCCTGTGCCATGTATCCCAGGTAATAAATGATTATGTCAGCTTTGAGGAGAACTCAAGAGTGCTTGCCGCAAGAGACTCAAAAAGGATACTTAAAGTCGGCGATGAGGTAAAGGCACGGATAATCGCTGTCAGCCTGAGCAAAGGAGATGTAAACAAGATCAACATCACAATGAGACAGCCAGGTCTTGGCGCCCTTGCATGGATAGCCGAAGAAAGAGAAGCAAAACTCAATGCACAGGCAAAAGCAGCAAAGAAATAAGGTGTTCATATGGAAAGCGCATGCAAAATATGCAAAAGACTTGTAGAGGGCAGCGAATGCCCTGTATGCAAGAGCAAAGAACTTACAAAGAACTGGAAAAGCGTTGTCATAATTTTCAACCCGGACTGCGAGATGGCGAAAAAGACAGGTTTTGAGCTTCCGGGAAAATATGCATTGAAAGTATTATAATTTTATTTAATGGTGGAACACATGAAAATTGAGATTACAGACACTAACGAAAATGTTTTGCTTGAAAGGAAAGATATCAGTTTCAAGATTATGCATACCGGACCTACACCAAACGAGAAAGAAGTTCTTGCTGAGCTGGCGAAGGTGCTGAAGATTGACAGCACATACATAGAGATTAGCTCTATACACCAGAAATACAGCGTTTTGGAATGTGACGGTTTCGCAAAAGTTTACGAAAAAGCGATAAGAAAAAAGGAAGAGCCAAAGGCAAAGACTGATGCAGAAGAGAAGACTGCTGAAAGCTCTGAGACGCCTGAAACTGAACCAAAAGCAGATGCATCTGAAGAGAGCGAAACAAAGAAAGAAGAGCCGGCTGAAGAAAAACCGGTAGAAGATAAAGAAGCTCCTGCAGCTGAAGAGAAGAAAGAAGACGCTGCAGAGGAAAAGAAAGCTCCTGTTGAAGATAAAACAGAACAGGTGACTGAAAAGAAAGAAGACAACGCTCCCGCAGAAGAGAAGCCGGAAGAGGAAAAGAAAGAGGCAGAAAATAAAGCAAAACCTAAAGAAGAAAAGAAAAAAGAGTGATGGTGATATTCAATGGCTAAAAAGACTTTAAAAGAAGGCAGGAAAAAGCATTTCAACGTTCAGGCAGGAAAGCTTTACGAGATAAAGGACGGAAAAGCAGTGAAGAAGAACAAGAGCTGCCCCCGATGCAAAAACACTATGGCAAAGGCACAGAATCGTGAATTCTGCGGCAGCTGCGGTTATACTGTAATAGCAAAAAAGGAAGAATGATTTTTTCTTATTAATTTATTTTTATTTATGATACTTCCTATTGTTAATAATAGACAGCCCTCTATACACCTGCTCAAGTAGCATCACACGGAAAATCTGATGATTAAATGTCATAGCTGAGAAAGATATAAGCTTATCAGCGCGCTTCCGCACCGCATCACCAAAACCGTATGCGCCGCCGACAACAAAAGTAATATCATAATTATTTTTCAGCTCTTCAGAAAAAGCGACAGAATCCATACCCCTACCGGAAATATCAAGTGCATAGACAATCTCTTTATCTTTTATCTTCTCAAGAATTTTGATATCTTCCTTACCGACAATCTGCACAGGGTTCTTAGACTTATCCTCTTTAAGCTCAACAAGATCAAATTTAGAGAACCTCTTTATCCTTTTTACAAAATCAGCTTCATATTCTTT
>WTCA01000071.1 GCA_013138805.1 archaeon
CCAGAAAGGGATAAACAAGCTTATGATCAAATGAGCTTAAATCTTATGGTTGTTTAGGATAGGCTTGAATGATATGCCCGGTAACCTAAGTAAAGCTCATATAAGTACCAGGAATATTGTATTTCTACTCCTATTTTTGATTCAAAAACGGGCTTCAGAAAGCCCGGGTATCTATATGACATTCAATCCTGCGGATTGAAGTCATGATTAAACATCAATAAATGATAGATCAAATGAGCTTAAATCTTATGGTTGTTTAGGATAGGCTTGAATGATATACCCGGTAACCTAAGTAAAGCTCATATAAGTACCAGGAATATTGTATTTCTACTCATATTTTTGACCTCAAAAATGAACTTATTTTGATGAAATATAAGATCAAGAGGGATTATTCACCTAAAATTAAAATTATACACATTTGAGATATAATTCCCCTCGTAAACTAGTATTTTTATACTATAAAAAGAATTAAAAAAAGTGTTTTTGCCTCTTTTTTGCCTACGGCTTAGAGGGGGACATTTTTTTGGCCATATAGCATAAATTACGAAAGTATAGTACTTTTGTATAAATTATGCTCTTATTTATTTAAATTTTACCTTTAAAAGCATCAAATTCACAGATAAATGCTGAAATCATGCTTTATTTATAGGTTTATCTTCAGGTTTATTGTTCTGTTTTGGGCTTATTTGGAAGATTTAACATGTTTGGAGTGGTTTATCTTCTTTGTAGAGGCCTTAATCTTTGTCTCTGAAGAGGTTTTCTTCTTTAATTTATCTTTCGCCTGTTTCTTCTTTTTATTGCTGAATACAGAATCATATTTTAAGCTTGTCCCTGATTTATGTGTATTTGGTTCGGGTTTGTCTTTGGGTGTTACGGATTGACTTTTTGGGGCGGAGGGTTCAGGCTTGATTTTTTGAGATTGTGATTGACTTTTTGATGTAGGGAGTTCAGGTTTGATCTGTGATGTTTTTTGTTTGTTTTTGGAGTCGGATGTGTGATAATTCAGTATATTTTTCAACATGCCAAACCCTATATGATGTTCATGTTTTGGATGTTTGTCAATAATATCTTTTAGTTTATCTACACTATCCACCTCTTCGAGATCTGTTTCTGTTTCAGGGGTATCCTCTTTGGTTGTATCTTCAGGCACATCAGACTTTGCCTCATTGTCAGGCACTTTAGGTTCTGCTTCTGTTTCAGGAGTATCCTGTGCGGCTGTGTCTTCAGGCGCATCAGACTTTGCCTCATCGTCAGGCACTTTAGGTTCTGCTTCTGTTTCAGGGGTATCTTCTTTGGTTGTATCTTCAGGCACATCAGACTTTACCTCATCGTCAGGCACTTTAGGTTCTGCTTCTGTTTTGGGGTTATTCGGCTTGATTATGTCTTCTGAGAGTTTAGGCTTCTCTACATCTTTGTACATGTCAGATATGTCTTTAGAGCCAACATTGCCCAGCATACCGAAAGGATTATCGCCGGTTCTCTTATGCAGCCGTATAAGGGATTCAACATCACTTAGCTTGTTTTCAATACCTTCCAGCCGATGGACTGGTGAAAGACTGCCTTCTATTGATTCCACACGGGAATTAAGATCAGACATTGCTTTATTCAAATCATCAACCTTGGAGTCTACTGTTGATTTCTCAAACATGCGCTCAATACCGGAAATCTGTTTTTTCAATAAAGTTATATTATCTTCAATTCCTGAAAGTCCTGAAATATTTATGTTTGATGAAGCATTGTTCGTGTCAGATATCTTTTTTGTGACAATATTCAATAAAGATGCAAGACGGACATTTCGCTCTTTGATCATTTTTTTTTCAGAGATCAATTTAGAAATCATATTATCTTTGTCTTCATCATCATTTACTATCGGATTTTTTTCAGTATTTTCAGACATAAAAAAACCATTATCTTATATCAATATCTGTCAAACAGACCAAAAAATCTGTCAAGAATCTTGTCTTGGGCTATCTGCTCATCAGCAAGGTATGCTGCAATCTCTGAAAATTGCCTGCTTATCTTAGAGTACGGTTTTGCGACAGATATAGGTATCCTGTTATGCAGACTCTTGAAGATGTCATTATGCAATGAAATTGAGGCAATTACAGGAAGCTCGGTTATATTCTCAATCTCAGATATCGTAAGCTCGTGCTTATTATTCTTTTTCATGTTGACAAGGAGACCGATATTCTTCAGGTCAAGATCATCTGCAATCCGCACGCATTTGACAATATCAACCACAACAGGAAAATACGGTGTTGTAACATAGATTACCTCATCGCAGGAACGCATCCCCGCGATAGCTTCCCTGCCAAAACCCGGGGCGCAATCCAGAAGGATAAAATCTGTATCAGAGTACTCTTTCTTTATACGGTCAATAATACTCTTGAGCTTTGTCATATCAAGGCCATCAAGATCCTTTAGAGAAAGCGAAGATGGTATTAACTTTGCACCGCTGGGGTGCGTATATACTGCTTCTGATATATCTGACTCTTCTTTGACAAGATCATTCAATGTTATGGGATGATTATGCATACCCATATAAAGACCAAGATGAGGCGTTGTTATATTGCAGTCTATAAGAATTACTTTCTTGTTATATTTTGATGCAAGGACGATGCCTAAGTTTGAGACAAGGGTTGTCTTGCCTACACCACCCTTTCCAGAAACTACGGATATCACACGCATATCTTTATTATAGTTATTGAGGTATATAACATTTAATAGAAGAGTAGTATAAAAGTACTAGTACTCTGCTAAATGCAAAGCCAAACAGTTTTAGCTGTATAAAATCCGAACTATTATTACAACGGACCCATGCGATATAATTTTGTGCCGCAGGTCGGACAAACGCCGGCTGTTGCAAGCCTTCCATTCTTCAAAGTTATAGACTTCGGTTTCTTTATCTTTTTTGTTTCATTGCATTTGACACAGTATGCATCTACCATAAATAATCACTTCAACTCCTTATCTTTCTCTGAAAATTTAAGAGGACATAAGACATCTACAAGCTGGCCTTCATTAGGTATCACAATTGGCATGGCATCACTTTTAAGCTTGTTGTTAAGAGCATAAAAATAACTCAAGAAATCTTTCTCTGTGGAAAAAGAAAAGAAAGTATAAAGCATGCGGATAACAATATCAGCTTCATAGCGCTTGCAGAACGGGATAAGGTTTGAGATGAAAACATAGAGTAAAATGTCGTCAAAAATGGTTGAGCCGTTGCGTTTTATTGTATTGAGGTCTGACTGGTACAGATTTTTTATGGGAGCCAGGTCAAACAATACTGTGGAATTCTCTTTCATGAACTTGTGTATATCAGGGATTGTCTCAACAATAAAACTGTTTAGAGACCATCCCGGCGCATCAGACTTAAGCTTATGACGTTTAAGGATATAAGACGGAATCCATTCAAAATCGGAAACCAAACCTTTCTTTCCTCTTTTCAGATACCCTTTCTCCAACATGGCCTCAAACAACGGCTTGTCAAGGCTTGTTTCCTTATGATAAAGATAATTTGTCCTGATACCCCATACACTCTGTATCCTGAAGAGAGAAGTTCCCTCATTGCTACCGGCACAGCAGATCCATATAAGCCAGAAATTGTTGAAGTCAAAAAGGTCTTTCATAACAATTCACACATATTATTTTATTTTCATGGTCAAAACGGGTGTATAATACACTTGTACAAAGGTACTATATATTTGTTAGCTCAAAAATATGGTTGTTTTTATGAAAAAAGAAGTGAATATTTGTTGAAAATAAAACTATTGTTTTTTAACAAATAATTAGTTGAAAAAAAGGTTAAAAATTTACATATTTTTATTTGTAAATATCAGGATTTTTATTCATTATTTTTTTTATAATATTTCAAAAAAATCAAAAGGCTTATTTCTGTTCAATATGTTTGAAATCATAAAGATAGAAATATTTGCAAAATGTGTAAAATTATATAAAAACAGTATGAGTTGAGGTAGTTTTAAAAAGTGTGTGTTTTGCAAAAAAAGCAGTTTTACTGAGACATATATCAGTAAACTCCATTTTATAGTTTATGAGTCATTTTTTTCTCTTTGCCGGTCTTCATGTCTCTTAGCATGAATGTCTTTGATTCTTTCTCTTTATCTCCGATGACAGTGATGTAGTCAAACTGTTTTTTGTTGGCATAATCAAACTGTTTCTTGAGATTTCGTCCTGTCAGATCAATCTCTGCTGAGAAATCATTTTTTCGGAAATATTCTGCAATCTTTTTTGCATAAGGCCGGGCTGCATCATTTACAGGTGCTACAAATACAGATTTTGCCCTCTGCATCTTACTGAATGACCCGTTCTGCTCAAGAACTTCCATAAGCCGTTCCATGCCGCCGCCGACGCCTACTGCAGGCATGTCTTCTGTGCTGTATATTCCGACCAGGCCGTCAAACCTGCCGCCTGCGAAAAGCGATCCCAGCTTCTGCTCTTTCTTATCAAATGCCTCAAAGACGATGCCTGTGTAGTATCCTATGCCTCTTACTATGCTGAGGTCAAGGACATAGTTATTTTTATTTTCGAGGCTTGCGAAAAGACTTTCAAGATTGTTTATAGACCCTGTTATGTCTGCATTGTTTTCAAACTCTTTTTTCAGCATCGGTATCAGGTCTTTTGCTTTTCCTTTTCTTCCGAGGATCTTTAGAAGCGATTCTGCTGTGTCTTTTGAGATTCCTGCTTTTTTGAACTCTGTCAGGATGTTGTCTTTTGATAATTTAGGTATCTTGTCTACTGTGCGCATGACATCGCTGTAAATTTTCTTATCTATTTTTAGATAAGCAAATATGTTTTCCACAAGCTTCCTGTCGTTTATCCTGACTTCAAGATCAAGGCCCAGCTTTTTCATGATCTCTGATGAGACTGCTATTATCTCCGCATCTGCAGTTATTGAATCTATGCCGAAAAGCTCAACATCCCACTGGGTGAAGCACCTGTACCTGCCTTTCTGCGGGGCGTCATATCGCCAGGAGTTTCCTATCGCATACATCTTAATCGGTTTTGGCAGTCGCATGTTTGCGACCATCCTTGCTATGCCGCAGGTGAGGTCAAACCGGAGCGCGTGTCTTCTTTGTGCTTGATCGTTGAAGTCGTATACCTCGTTTAGGTTGTCTTCTCCTGCCTTTGCGGCTAGAGTCTCCCACATCTCAAGTTCTACCGGGGCGACTTCTGTATAGCCGTAGCTGTCAAGGACATTTCGGATTATGCTGTAAATCCATTTCCTGCGCTCCATCTCTTCAGGAGCGATGTCTTTCATGCCTTTAGGGGGCTGGTATATTGCCATAGATAACACCTATAATTAACATATCTCATTTATATTTGATTGCCCTGTATCAGGGGTGATGACATATACGGGGAGCGGGTAAATATAAGAATATGAGAGCCATTTCTATTGGCGCCACAGTCATCAGGTCTTGATTAACGATTTTTTCACCATATAGACAGAAAGCTTTTTTGCCAGGGTTGACAATGGCATGCTCTGGAGCCATATCTTTCCCGGACCTTTCAATGTGGCAAGGAACAGGCCTTCGCCGCCCAAAAATATGTTTTTCAGGCCTTTCACCCTGCTCAGGTCATATGTCACTGTAGGCTCAAAGAATGCTATATGGCCCGGGTCGATTTTCAGCATCTGGCCATCTGTAAGATCATATTCTGTCAGTTCGCCTGCAATCTCAAGAAAAGCAGTTCCAGGACCTGTGACTCTCTGCATTATAAATCCCTCACCACCGAAGATTGCTGCGCCCAACTTTTTCTGGAACTCTATACTAAGGTTGATAGAGTTTTCCGCGACCATGAAAGAATCTTTCTGGCAGATCAGGCTCTGGCCTTCTCTGAGAGACATAGGGACTATCTTTCCCGGGAATTCTGATGAGAACGATATTGTTGCCGGACCGCCTGTGCTTGTGTAGGTGTTCATGAACATGGACTCGCCGCCAAACATCCTGCCAAGGCCTTTCATCACCCCGCCTCTCGCATTTGTATTCATTTCTACATTAGGACTCATCCAGGACATGCCGCCCTTCTCAGTAAATACTGATTCGCCGTCATTGAGCTGCATGTCTACGACCTGCATCACAGTGCCTCGTATTTTGTATTTCATATTTATCACCTTGTTGCCTTATCTCTTGTGAATGCATCAAAGATAGAATCGACTGTCTTCTGTGTCTCATTTGTTGTCATTGTCATCTCTGTGAGGGCTGACTTGAGCTCGTCCAGAGATGTCTTTGATACAGTCTTTTCTGTTGCTGTCAACACTTCCTTTGGGAATGAGTCAAGCCTCCCTGTGAGGGCTTCCTGTGTCTTTTTAAGGCTGCTTATCTCTTTTCCCATATTTATGATGCTTATGTTGAGCTCTGCCATTCTCTTGTACATGAGTTTTGCGTCTGTATCATTCATCTTACCATCTCCTGTTCACGAAGTATGCTATGCCGCCTATGAACCAGAGGGCGACGACGTCAAAGGCTAAAGAGTTGTAGTCGACATATGCTCCTTGCGATGCGGATATTGGGGCGAAGAGAAGCATCAGGAACGATACGAAGACAAGAGCTACCAGGAAAGGGTGCTCTTCCATGTACATTATCAGGGTCTGTTTCATAAGTATTACCTTGATGTTAATTAGGGGTTTATTGTTTATATTTGTTTTCGGGTGATTAAATTTAAATCCTTGCGGCACCAATCTGATGCCATGGGACTCTTTGATGTCAATAACACTCTAATCGCTGACGAGAGCATGCTTGTAGAAGAGTATGTGCCTTCCGAGATGATGCACAGGGACGGGCAGACGCAGGAAGTTGCAAATGCCCTGAAGCCTGCAACTGTCGGGCGGTCAATATCAAATGTGTTTCTTTATGGCGATACGGGTGTCGGAAAGACTTCTTTGACGCGATGGATGTTCAGGGAGCTTGAGAAGCATGCATCTACGCGTGTCAAGACTGTCTATATCAACTGCTGGAAGCGGCCTACAAGCCATTCTATACTTACTGAGATACTGCTTAAGCTAGGGGTGTTTACAAATCTCAAACAGCCTAAAAATGAGCTTGTAGACAATCTTGAGAAGCACTGCCAAAAGAATTCTGTTTCTCTTATTGTTGCGCTTGATGAAGTTGACCAGCTCAATGATGAGGAGATACTCTATACTTTCTCGCGCGGAAATATAGGTCTTGTGCTGATATCTAATGATGCTTATGCATTTATGGATACTGATGCAAGGATTAAATCGTCTCTTAATCTCCGGTCTGTTGAGTTTCCTAAATATTCTGCAGATGAGCTGTCATCAATATTGAAGAGAAGGGCTGAGCATGCACTTGTGCCCGGTGCTGTGAATGATGAGCTTTTGTCGGTGATATCACACAAGGCGAAGGGGGATGCCCGGGTTGCTCTTGATATGCTTAAGCGTGCTGCTCTTCTGGCCGAGGAGAAAGGCCTTGCAAAGATGGGCATTGATGAGGTTATGAAGTCTGTGGGCGAGGAGCAGTTTCTGCGGCGAGACAGGGTTCTGCCTAAGCTTAATAATGATCAGAGGATACTTTTTGATATTGTTGAGAATTCTGAGGGGATATCTACTTCTTCACTCTATGAGAAGTATTCTTCTGTCGCTTCTGAGCCTATCAAGGAGAGGACTTACAGGAAGTATATGGAGTCTTTGGTGAAGCAGAAAATCCTGTCTGCCGAGGGCGAGGGGCGGTGGAGGAAGTATGGGGTTGGTGGGTGAGAAAAACCACCACATATCGTGTTAACCAACCTTAATACAGGATGCAAAGACTGATTAGATATAAGCATCTTATTTAGAGACTGTCCTTGCTATAGAAAGAAATATAAGTATACTTAGGTATACTTTAGTATAGTGTGATAATATGAGTGCAACAACGATAAAGATCCATGAAGATACGAAGAGCCAGCTGGATCTGTTTCGGGAATACAAGAATGAAAGCTATGATGAAGTTATCAGAAAAGTTGTTTTCATAGCAAAAACATCCAAAACAGAACCTGAGCTAAGCAGGGAAACAATCAATGCAATTGAAAAAGCAAGAGAAAGAATAAAGAAGGGCCGGTTCCTGACTGAAAATGATGCCAGGAAGCGATTGGGCCTGTGAGATATGATTAACAATCCAATAATAAATTATCCAGAACTGCTAAAATATCTTTTTTTAAGCTGAACATATTTTTTATTATTGCCTTTCCCTGTGTGATTTCTATCTTTTTTCCGTAATAATTTATGCTGTTCCTTATATACCTGAACCGGTCAAAATCATGCCATCTAAGCCAGGGATAGATTGTCTCAAGAAGTTTTTCTATACAGATATGTGATATAACCTTATAACTATTCATTATGCAGACAGCTTCAAGGACCTCCCGCAATGAATCATAAGCCATTGGCACAAAAGCAGATATATTGTTTTCATCAAGGACTGTTTCTTTCACTACATTTTCTTTTATACCTGACATTTCTTTTAGGGATTTTGCAAGCTCCGGGTTGGGTCTTGTCTTTTTGATATATCCTTTTCTTCTGCATTCTGCCAAATCCATTCCACATTACCCTGCAAGGTTATACCGTTTGCCATATTGTTTACCAGATGTTCGTTTCTTATCTCTTTTAGATTTTTATGGATGAAAAACTGAATCTTTCTTTTAAGCTTCTGTTCATATTTTTTTTGTTCAGGCAGATGTTTTTTGTTCTCTGTGATTATCAACAGGTCTATATCACTATCCTCTGTATCCATGCCTTTTGACGCTGAGCCGAAAAGCACAATCGCAGGCTTTAAGTAAAACCGGTTTATAGTTTCGATGAGGCCTGTGTCATTAAGCTGTTGTATTGTGTAGTATGTTTTCAGGTTCCTGTATATTTCACTATCTATATCTGCCTTGTAAAGGTCAAGGATTCTCTCTTTCCTGTACTTTATGAAACCTGTACTTTTGAGGTCTTTTAGTCTTTTGCTTGCGGTTGCCGGAGTTATCTTCAATATCCTTGCAATCTCCCGCACATTGAACTCTGTGTTGGGTGCCTCAAAGAAAGGCTTTAAAGTGTTTATTTCTTTAAACATATGTTTAATTTTATAAACAAGTGTTTATAAATGTTTGTATGAGGCTTTTAGCGGATTCAGTTTAAAGTAATCTCTATCTTGATTTAGGGTACCATAAATAGATTGTGCACCACTTTAAGGTGTGATTTTTTAGAAGAAGATTTCAGGCAAGAACTTGTTGAGCTGCTGCTTTTTTTGCTGCTTTGATGTATTTCATATCCAAAGAGTAGGCCTCGCAGATCTGGCAGCTGGGAAGAGAAGAAACTGATGTTGTCAATTTATAAGGGTAAAGTATGATGTGATAGTATATTTCATGACCTGGGGCG
Source organism: archaeon (assembly GCA_013138805.1). Lineage (GTDB taxonomy): Archaea > EX4484-52 > EX4484-52 > EX4484-52 > GLR71 > GLR71. The sequence continues at coordinate 9,368 of WTCA01000071.1, forward strand.
TCAATACTGCTTATTGCGGGGTACTCATCTTTGCGTTTCAGGCACGGGACTGTTATGAAGCTTTGGCCGGGTATGGGGATTTTTAAGAAATACTTGTTTTTTATTTCTGCCTCTTCATAACTGAATGATCTGAAAAGAGGGACAAGCTTATCTTCTGCAAAGCTGTTTAGGGCTTCTACATCATATATGGGCTCTTTTGGATATACTATGAAGGCTGCTATGCTTTTTACTGAGGTGTTTTCCGGATTGATGAACAACGGGCTGACTGACTTTGTTGTCTGGAGATTTATGTCTTTGTTTTGTTCCAGTTTCTCCTTTATCTGCAGGTATATGTCATCATTGCCCGGAAATGTATCATTGTCGGAAGACATACCTTTAATTTCATGTGAAGAATTATAAATCTTTTGTTTTGTTTATCACTTAAAGCTTGTTAAATTTTTCTGTTTATCATTTAAATATTATTCTGACCTTAATGTTCTTATGAGAGAGAAGCAGAAGGAAGTTGATGCGTGGATATCTGAGCATGGCGGGTACTGGCCGCCTCTGAGCATGCTTGCGCGGCTTATGGAAGAGGTTGGTGAGCTTTCGCGCGAAATCAATCTTGTGTATGGGATGAAGAAGAGGAAGCCTGAGGAGAAGATTAAACAGATTGAGGATGAGATGGGCGATGTTCTTTTTAATCTGATATGTTTTGCTAACTATCTTGAGATAGATCTTGATAAGGTTTTTTCTGATACGATGGAGAAGGTTCAGGGTAAGAGATCTTAGTGAGTATGTCATCTTTTCTTTAGAAGCTTTCTGTTTTCAGGTTCTGTCAGGTAATTGCTATCTGAAACAATCGGTTTACCTATCTCTGTTTCTGCATCAAATCTTGCTTTTCCTGCCACAGTTCCTCCTCTTTTTGCCGCATCGCTGCATTCAACAAAACCGTCTGAGTTCTTGTTTTTTGTTATCTCGGTTGTCACAGTTTCACCGAGCATAGTGAATATAAGTTCCAGATTATCCATGTGATCTCGTAAAGGCTCTTTTGTCAAGCCCTTGAAATGCCGGTACTCTTCAACAGTCTTTCCGAAAGTTGCATTTGAAATTTGGTTTGTAAGTATGGCATACTCTATGTTTTTTTCAACACCTCTTCTATCCCATTCCCCTGTCAGACCCTGCCGTACTGCAATACTTCTTAATCTCTTGTCTATCCATTCTTTTGAATAGCCTTTCTGTTCGTACAATCTTTTCATCCTTTCCTGGGCCAGTTCCGGGTTTTCAATCTCCTGAATTCTTTCGTATCCAACCTTTGCCAGCCATCTCTTGAAAGGTTCTGCTTTTTTAGATGGTATTGACTGGATTATACGGAATAGCTGTTCTGTATTCGCAACATCATTAAGTCTCATTTTTCCATCGGATGCAGACATTTTCAAAGCGTTACAATTTGTAACGGTTTCATCACCTTCATCTTTTAAGCGCTTCTTTAGAACTCTCCAATACGTTTGCGGATTCTCACTTTCCGTAAGCGCAAAAACAATATCAACAACAGAAAAATACCATTCGTCATTGTGCCAGATCCTTCTTATCTTCTTGTCCTGAAACACGACCAAAGCATTGTCCTGATCTATATCTATCATCTTATTTGCGAATTTCATCTTTTTATCTTATATAGCTGCCTTAGGCTGTGTGCCGGTTGTACCGGTATAGGTATTAGGGTTTTTGTGTCTGCTAATATATTATGCACCACTTCTCGGGGTCATTCATCATTTTAATATTATTCTGACCTTAATCTTTGTATGAAAGAGAAACAGAAGGAAGTTGATGACTGGATATCTGAGCATGGCGGGTACTGGCCTCCTCTGAGCATGTTTGCGCGTCTTATGGAAGAGGTTGGTGAGTTTTCGCGCGAAATCAATCTTGTGTATGGGATGAAGAAAAGGAAGTCTGAGGAGAGGATAAAGTCTATGGAGGATGAGATGGGTGATGTATTGTTTGTTCTGATGTGTTTTGGAAATTATTTTAAGATGGATCTTGATAAGGTGTTTTCTGATACTATGGAGAAGGTTGGTGGGAGGTTGTGAAAGATAACAAGTCCTATCGGCACTACCGGCAAAGCACCAACATATTCTATTTAAATGTATTCTGATAAATATAATCATAGACTTAGCAAGCATTCCATTACAGTATCAAGCTATCCTTAATATACTCGGGGTGAACGAATGAAAAAATTGTCTGTCGCTGATTTCTTCTGCGGTGCCGGAGGTTTCTCCGAAGGATTCAGACAGAAAGGATTTGATGTAGTCTTCGCGCTGGACAACTGGAAGCCGGCCTGTGACACGCATGAATTAAACCATCCTAAATGCAAACATGCGAACATGAATATCCTTGAGTTGAATACACCTGAAAAAATTGATGAAATCGTTCCCGACACAGACATATTGATTGGCAGCCCACCATGTGTAGCATTCTCCGGTTCGAATAAAGCAGGCAAGGCAGACAAGTCATTAGGAATAAGG